>JANRJF010000180.1:0-51194 GCA_033764095.1 Deltaproteobacteria bacterium
GTGAAAAGGACTTGGATCAAGAGCTCTGTTGCGTCCGCCACGCACGCAATTCCTCGGCGGACCACTCCTGCGGCACCGCCCAGCGCTGGCCGCCGATGCGCATGATGCGCACCCGCATCAACGCCAACACCAGCAGAACGATCGGAATGACGCTCAACAGCACGATGGCGGCGCTGAGCGCGTAGAGCTGCCCCGGCGAGAGGCCGTGGAAGAAGCCGGCGTCGAGCCGCTGCGCGACGAGCCAGAAGCAGACCGCGGCAACCAGGGTCGGGCCGATCAGCAGGTGCGCCAGCCGGCGCGGCTGGCGGCCGCGTGCCGTCACCGATCGCTCCAGGTCGGGCGGCGCTTCTCGACGAAGGCGCACATGCCCTCCTGCGCGTCCGCCGCCAGCGCGTTCAGGCTCATGACCTCCTTGGCGTACGCGTAGGCCTTCGGCTGGTCGAGATCGAACTGCGCGTAGAACGCCTGCTTGCCGAGCCCCACCACCAGCGTGCTGGCGGCGGCGATGCGCTCCGCCAGCGCGCGCGTCTCGGCGGTGAGCTGCTCGGCGTCGACGACGCGGTTGATCAGCCCCCACTCCGCCGCGGTGGCGGCGTCGATCGCCTCGCCGGTGAGCAGCAGTTGCATGGCGCGCTTGCGGCCGATGGCGCGTGTCAGCGCCACCATCGGCGTGGTGCAGAAGAGGCCGATGTTCACCCCGGGCGTGGCGAAACGCGCGGTCGTCGCGGCGAGCGCCAGGTCGCACGACGCGACCAGCTGGCAGCCGGCGGCGGTGGCGATGCCGTGCACCTGCGCGATCACCGGCTGCGGGATCGCCTGGATGGTGGTCATCAGCTCGACGCAGATCTCGAACAGCGCGCGGTAGTCGGCCAGCCCGCGGCCGACCATCTCGGCGAGGTCGTGGCCGGCGCTGAACGCCGGCCCGTTGCCGGCCAGGATGACTGCCCGCACCTGGCGGTCGGCGCCCAGCTCGCGCACGGCGGCGATCAGTTCGCGCATGTGCGCCGCCGACAGCGCGTTGCGCTTCTCGGCACGGTTCATCGTCACGGTGGCCACGGCGCCGTCGCGCGCCGCCAGGATGTGCTGGTAGGTCATACTCTGCTTGTAGCACTGGCGCGCCGCCGCCACCGCATGCCGGATGCTGTGGGCATCGCGCGTTGGCGCGGCGCCGCCGCGCCGACATCGCGCCGCCGGGCGCGGCCGCAGGCGGCCGGCGCGACGACGGCGGTGCAGTGACGCGGGGCGGTGCGCTCCTTGCTCGCGCGTCGACAGCGGTTCGCAGCGGGGTACGGGTGGGACAGCCGGGCAGCGGCGCAGCAAGGCGCGCGGGGACTACACGATCTGCGGCAACGAACGCGCCGGTCACGTGCATTTCCGCCGCCGCGGCCGGCTTTCTTGTTGACCCTCGGTTCGGCACCGACTTACTATCCCGCGCGTTTCCGCCGTCGGCGCGCGGGCAGCGATTGCCGGATCGGATGGGACCTGGGGGAGGTCAGGCATGAACACGGGGCTCGCCGGCCGCATGGCCGTGCTCGCGGCGATAGTCGGCTGCGCCGCGCCGGCGGCGGCGGTCATCGTCGGCGGCGGCGGCGCGTCGTCGATGGACTGCCTGGTGGTGTTCGACGCGCCGGCCAACGACCCGCCCAGCGCGCCGCGCAACGTGCGCTGCACCGACGGCGACCCGAGCTGCGACAGCGACGGTACGGTGAACGGCCTGTGCAGCATCGAGATCGCCGTGTGCGCCAACAGCACGTTCAATCCCGGCTGCGCGCTCGACGGCGTCAGCAGCATCGGCGTCGACCACTCCGACGACAACGGCGATCCCAAGTTCGATCCCGACTTCCTCGCCCTGCGCAGCCAGGTCGGCATGGACTTCAGCTTCCCGCTGGCCGGCCCCGACACCTGCACCGGCACGGTCGTCATCCGCGTCCCGATCAAGGGACCGATCGGCAACAACAAGTGCAGCCGCACGAAGAAGAAGCTGCGGCTCGAATCGACGTCGACCGCCGGTCCGGACGGCGTCAGCACCGACACCGACACGCTGAAGCTGTCCTGCAGCCCGGCGGCGAACGGCTGCGATCCGCAGGCGCTGTACAGCTCGACGTTCGACCGCATCCAGCGGCAGATCTTCACCCAGAGCTGCGCGCTGAGCAGCTGTCACGACTCGCAGAGCCAGGCCGGATCGCTGCTGCTCGAGACCGGCGCGTCCTACGGCAACCTGGTCAACCAACCGCCGGTGAACGGCAGCGCCAGCGCCGCCGGCTGGCTGCGCGTCGACGCGGCGCAGGCCGCTCCCGAGACCAGCTTCCTGTTCCACAAGCTGGAGGGCGACCTGCCCGACGCCGGGTATGGCGTGCGCATGCCGCGCAACAAGCCGAAGCTCAACAAGACGCTGCGCGACGTGATCGAGCTGTGGATCCGCGCCGGCGCGCCGCCGACCGGCTGGGTGCCGGACACCTTCTGAACGCGACGAGGAGCGCACTCCGCATGGCCGACTGGAACCTGACCACCGCGCGCCACCTGCTGCGTCGCACCGGCTTTGGCGCCACGCGCGCCGACGCGCAGACGCTGCTCGACCGGCACGCGACGCTCGCCGGGGCGGTCGACGAGCTGCTCGATTTCAAGCCGTCGAAGTTCAAGCCCGGCGGCCGCAGCATCGAGGACATCCACAACAAGTGGGTGAAGTACATGATCAAGACGCGCCAGCCGCTGCAGGAGCGCCTGGTGCTGTTCTGGCACGACCATTTCGCCACCAGCAACGACAAGGTGGACGACGTCGACCTGATGGCCCAGCAGAACCGCCTGCTGCGCATCAACTGCAAGGGCGACTTCCGCGCCCTGGTCAAGGCGGTCAACCGCGACGCCGCGATGATGGAGTTCCTCGACACGGTGGACAACCGCAAGCGGCAGCCGAACGAGAACTACGCGCGCGAGCTGATGGAGCTGTTCACCCTCGGGGTGCTGGCGCCGACGCCGGACAGCGGCGGACAGAGCGCCAACTACACCCAGGAGGACATCGTCCAGATCGCCCGGGCCTTCACCGGCTGGGACTACAACGACAAGGGCGTCGCCGAGCTGAACGAGAACCGCCACGACAAGGGTGACGCGGACGAGGACTGGAATCCGCCGCGCGGTCCGAAGGTGATCTTCAAGCAGCGCGGCGGGTTCAACGACGCCAACGGCCAGAGCTTCGACGCCGGCACCGACTGGGCCGCCGAGATCGACAACGTCATCGACATCATCTTTCAGCACCGCTACGGCCCGAACGGGAATCAGCGCGTCACCGTCGCCGACTACGTCGCGCGCCGCCTGATCACCTACTTCGCGCTCGGCACGCCGAGCACGAGCTTCGTCCACGCGGTGGTGGACGCATCCGGATTCGCCGGCACGTGGAGCATCGAGGCACTGCTGCGCGCGCTCTTCAACCACGACGACTTCTATCTGACCGCCGTCGCGCCGGGACCGGCCACGGCGAAGTCGGTGAAGTGGCCGATCGACTACGTCGTCAGCACGCTCCGTCTGCTGCGCATGAAGCTGAAGAGCAAGTACCAGTACGTCTCGGGCGGCGACTACGCGACCATCCGCGACCAGCTCATCAACATGGGCCAGCTGCTGTTCGAACCGCCGAGCGTCTTCGGCTGGGACTGGGACCTCGCCTGGGCGAGCAGCGCGACCATGCTGGCACGCTACAACTTCGCCCGCGACGTCACCGCCGCGCGCGACGGCGGCGGCAGCTCGTTCCGTCCGGAACGGCTGATCGACCTGTCGCTCACCGATCCGGGCGACATCGTCGACGCGGTCACCGACCTGCTCGGCATCGACGACCAGCTCACCACCGCCGACCGCAACGCCTGCATCGCCTACCTCGGCGCCGGCTCGATCGACCTCGACGACTACGACGTTCGCAATCGCAAGCTGCACGGACTCGTCTGCGTGCTGCTGCAGTCGCCGATCTACCAGTTGCAGTAAGCCCGCGAGGAGCTCCGATGGCGATCACCCGACGTCAATTCCTGCAGCGCGCCGGCATGGCCACCGCCGGCGGCCTGTTCGGCCCGCAGCTCTTCCGCAACCCGTTGCTCTCCCAGGCGCTCGCCTCGACCATCGGCGATCGCTACTTCGTCGTGCTCTTCCTCGACGGCGGCAACGATGGCCTGAACACCATCGTCCCGGTCACCGGTGCGCTGCGCGCACCCTACGAGGCGGCGCGCCTCACCGGCGCCGGCGGCCTGCGCATCGTCAACCCGCTGGTGCCCAACGCCGGCCCGGCCTTCCTCGATCCAAACACCGGCGGCCAGCTCGGCTTCCATCCCGGCCTGGCGGGGCTGCGCGACCTGTACGAGCAGAACATGCTCGCCGTCATCCAGGGATGCGGCTATCCCGAGTACAGTCTCTCGCACGAGCAGGCGCGCTCGATCTGGGAACGCGGCAACCCGTTCGGCACGCTGAGCAACGGCTGGATGGGCCGCTATCTCGAGGCGCCGTCGTCCGGCTACCTGGGCAGCGACATCCCGGCGGTCAACATCGGCGACTCGGTGGCGGGAGAGTACCTGCAGTCGGCCACCAGCGTGCTGGTCTTCGACCGCCTGAACGACTTCGGTTTCCCCTACGACGACTACTACGACGACGACTACGCCGCGAAGGACGCGCTGTTCAGCGCCCTGCACGCCAACGCCGCCGCGTCCGGCAACTCGTTCATGCAGTATCTGAGCGGCACCGGGGCCTCGACGCTGACCGCGGCGCAGCAGTACCCCGAGCTGCACGACCAATATATCGCCGACCGCCTGTCGTGGAGCCAGGCCTACACCGACAGCGACGCCCCGGGGCTGAACACCAGCACCGCGCGCGGCCTGCGCGAGGTCGCCAAGGTCATCTACGGCGTCGCGCGCGGCACCATCCCCAGCAACCTGCGGGCGCGCTTCTTCCAACTCCACAACGGCGGCTACGACACCCACTCCAACCAGGGCGCCGAGGAGACCGACGGCGACCATTTCCTGCTGCACCAGGAGATCGCGCAGTCGATCAAGCTGTTCTACCAGGACCTCGCCGACATGGCGTCCGGCGCGCCGATGGGCTCCGGCCTGCAGAACCTGCCGGACAAGGTCGTCCTGGTGGTGTGGAGCGAGTTCTCGCGGCGCATCCAGCAGAACGACAACGGCACCGACCACGGCTCGCAGGGGCCGATGCTGGTCGTCGGCGGCCCCAACGCGATCAACGGCGGCATCTACGGCAACCACCCGGACATCGCCAACACCGACGACAACGGCAACACGCCGTACTCGCAGAACAACGGCGACGGCTTCCGCTCCACCGACTTCCGCGACGTGTACGGCACGATCATGAAACACTGGCTCGGCCTGGCGAACCCGAGCCCGATCTTCCCGCTCGACAGCACGGTCGGCCTGCTCGGCGACGAGTACTGGAACACCGCGAACTTCAACCTGCCGTTCCTGTGAGGACGAGGCTGCTGGGCGGTTCCGCTGTGCGGCTGTCAGGTGGATTGCGCGACCGGCCTTGCCCAGGAATTCAGTTCGGCCCCCCCATCCTGACCTTCCCCCGCTGCGCGGGGGAAGGAACAGAACTCGCAAGACCTGTGGCACATCCTGCCCGGATCCGATTCCTTCCCCCGCAGCGCGGGGGAAGGTCAGGATGGGGGTCCAAAGTGATTTGCTGGGCAACGCCTACGCGACCCTAACGCATAACAGCGTGGCAGCCTCGCTTGGATCTCGCCCCCTACTACTTCGACACCGCCGGCGTCCTGCTCGTCCCCATCGAGCACCTGGCGCCGGACGGCGTCAGCGCGGAGTTCGCCGCCGCGGCGGTGGCGCGCGGCGCCTGGTCGCCAGCGCAGGTGACGCTCTTCGACGCCGGCTTCGCGCGCTATTGGCGGCGGACCGCCGCGCTGGCGGCGCGCACCGCCACCTGGGCGCCACCGCGCCTGCGCCACGTCGCGCTGCTTGCCGATCACCGCGTCGCGCATCCCTACGTGCAACTGCTGAACACCAGCGCCTGGACGCTGTACGCCAGCGATCTGGACCCCGTCCGCGCCGATCCCGAGTGGCTCGCCTACCTGCTGGCGCACGGCGATCGCATGGCGACGACCGGCGAGGTCACCGCCGCGGCGCTGCGCAACGCCGCGTGGTGGCTGGAGCGCAGCGACGCGCAGTGCGCCGCCTTCGCCGCCGCCGCGGCGGGCGCGAC
Organism: Deltaproteobacteria bacterium; assembly: GCA_033764095.1. GTDB lineage: Bacteria > Desulfobacterota > Binatia > HRBIN30 > CADEER01 > JBDTMT01. Next base: position 6,199 of record JANRJF010000180.1, read on the forward strand.
GCGGCCCGACGCCGACGCCTTCCGGCTGCTCGCCGCCGCGCTGCCCTGGCTGCGCCGGCTCGGTCACGGCGTGCTGCGGCCGCTCGACGATCCGCACGCGCGCGCCATTCCCGACACCGAGCTGCACGTACCGGCGGCGCTGGTCGACGAGCCGCCGCGCCTGTTGCAGGGGTGGACGGCGGTCGCCCAGGGCGTCGTCGCCGCCCACGCCGCCGCCTGGCGCGCCCCGCAGCGGACGGCGTTGGCCGCGCTCGCCGACTGGCTGGTCGCGCAGGCGCCGGCGTTGCTGGTCACCGCCGGCGAGCGCGTCATCTGGGACGGCGCCGAGCCACGCCGCGTCGACGCGCTGCGCCGCGAGCTCACCCGCGCCGCCGGCGCCGCCGTGCGCGACATCCAGGCCGACCTTGCGGCGGTCGCCGACGCCACCGCGCGCTGCGCCGCCGCTTTCGGCGATCTCGCCGCCCTGCCCGCCAGCCCCGACGCCGAGCAGCGCGGCTACGTGTACATGCATCGCGCCCGCCGCCAGCTCGCCTACAACCTCGACGAGCCCGGCGCCGAGCGCCGCACGCTGCCGGCGCTGCCCTTCGCGCGCGCCATGCTCGCGGCGCGCGCGGTGCACGAGTGGGCACACCGCGCGGTCGAAGCCGGACAGGCCCCCTGCCGGGTGGAGGAGATCGAGCTGGCGCGTCGCGTCGATGCACTGGCCGCCGAGCTGACCGCCGTCGTCACCGCCGCCCCGGCCGCGCCGCGTGCCGCCGCCCAGGCCGATCTCGACGCGCTGTGCGCCAGCGAGGACGCCGAGCCCGGCACCGCGCTCGCCCGCCTGCTGCTGCGCCGCCTGCCCGATTACCGCGCCAACCTGCTCGCCATGCCGCTGCTCGATCAGGCGGAGCGCGAAACCTACGTGCGACAGAACATCCGCACGCTGCGCGCCGAGTACCCGGCCGCCCGCCGCTGGCGCCTGCTGGTGCGCTATCTCTACGAGTACCAGTACCTGCGCTTCAGCGCCGTCGCCGACCGCCGCACCTTCTTCTGGCGCAGCACGTGGTTCGATGCCGACTTCATCGACACCGGCATCCTCGACGCCGGGCGCTTCGCGGCCCTGGACGCGGCGGTCGCGGCGGTGTGCGGCGCCTACGCGGCTGCGGATTGATTACCAAGGCACAAAGCGGCGGAACAATCAGAGACGCTGTGATTGATCCGTCCTGCTTGGCTTTCTGCTGTCCCCGGCAAAATCGGTTCGGAACCCCGACCCCGACCTTCCCGTGATGCAGGGAAGGAGGTGAGACACTCGCGCCGTAACCCGCACCGACGCGGCGGGCCTCCTCGGCGCCGCCTCAACCTGTTTACTCAATCACTCGGCGCCGGGGTTCCGGATGGCTCAGCGACCATATGAGCCGCCGATGTGGTCGTAGGGGTCGGTCCCGGACACTAGTTCCTGATTGTAACGCGCCTTTTCGACGTATCCCTCCAAGCCGTCCACGACGAAGGCCAGGAAATCGCGCGTCGATAGTATTCCGACGGCGCGGCCGGCGCGTACGACGGGCAGGTGTCGGAAACGGCGTGCCCGGAATGTCTCGACAACCGACCGCACCGGCTGCTCGGCATCGATGGTGACAACGTCACGGGTCGCGACTTCGCCAACGCGCGTCGTGCTGAGATCACGGTGCTCGCCAATCACACGCGTGAGGAGATCGCGCTCGGAGAAGATGCCGCTCAGGCGCGCGCCGTCCAGCACCAGGACCGCACCGATGCGATTGCGCGCCATACGATCGGCGACTGCGAGTACGCTTTCGTCCGGGGCGGCAGAGATCATCTCGGTCGTCATCAGGGTCTCGATCGTCGACATTTTTCTGCACTCCTCGCTCACACGTTACCGCGGAACTGCGACCTCCCGAACCCACGTCGATATCTTCCTGTCGACCGCATCGCAGACGCGTCGCTTCAGAACCTTGCGGCTCAACGAGTGAACCTCAGTCGGCTCCAAGCCGGCGCCCAGTGCCTCGAACCGATCGCCGGCGAGGTGGCGCAATCGCGCCTCCGCCATCTGGCTGCGCGCGGCGTTGTGCGTGCAGAGAACAAGTAGATGCCACTTCTCGGTCATTCCGTTTGTCGTGGCCAACCGTGGCTCGCAATGAACTGCTCAACTTGAGCGCGGAGGTCATCTCGGATCTTGCGGACTCGCAGTATAGGTTGTCCCTTTGGGTCAGGGATCTCCCACTCGACGCGTTCAACGCCAGGCACGAATGGACACGATTCACCGCATCCCATCGTGATGAGGATCTGCACACCGGCCGCCAGGTGCTCGGTGAGCAGGGTAGGCTGGCTCCGTTCGAGATCGATACCTACCTCGCGCATGACGTTGACGACCTCTGGGTGAACGTGCGTTGCCGGCTGAGTGCCAGCTGAAATGGCTCGTGCGGCCGCCGGGTCAACCAGTTGGTTAAAGAATGCGGCCGCCATCTGCGATCGTCCAGCGTTGTGCACGCAGGCAAAAAGCACAGTGGTCACAGCGAAGCCTTTCGGTCTTGGCGCAGCCCTGTCCCGTCACTCCATGCACGCAGCAACCAGATGAAGAGGACTGCGGAGACAGCGCCACCCATCAACTGCGCATTGATGAAGCCCGGCGCGTTCACAGGGGAAATCGTCTTCATCACGGCGTGCGCCAGCGTGACTGCAGGATTTGCGAAGGATGCTGAGGCAGTGAACCGATGGACCGAGGCAACGTATGCCCCACTGCAACCGGCAGCGGACCCGTGAGCGTGCGCGAGCACGCAAGGACCACTCCTACCAACCCGAAGGTCGCCACGAATTCCCCCAAAGTCCTGAGCGCTGCCAACCCGGGCGCGCCCGGAAGCAGACACCAGTGGCGCGCAGGTGATCAGATGAGGGACCGCCAGGCCCTTCAATGCGCAGCAGTGCCGTTCCCAGTGCCTCGGCCGCAAGACGACGAGCCATGCTGTCACTCATCGTTTGAGCGCGACCGTGGCGGACGTTGTTCTCAGCGGCGTCCCTTCGTCGAAGTAGTGTCGCCGGAACCAGAGCGCCACGTTGACCAGGCCGATCATCACCGGCACCTCGACGAGTGGGCCGATCACCGCAGCAAATGCCGCACCCGACCGGATTCCAAATGTCGCTACCGCGACGGCGATCGCCAGCTCGAAGTTGTTCGAGGCAGCTGTGAACGAAAGCGTGGCTGCCTGTGGGTAGCTCGCGCCCACTGTCTTGCTCATGAAAAAAGCGAGCAGGAACATCACCACGAAATAGACGAGCAGCGGGATGGCAATTCGCACCACGTCCATCGGGAGCTGCACAATCGTTTCGCCCTTGAGCGAGAACATCACCACGATGGTGAAGAGCAGCGCGATCAGCGTGATCGGGCTGATCCTTGGAATAAACTCCGAGTGGTACCATTCCTTGCTCTTCACGCGGATGAACGCGAAGCGGGTGACGAGGCCGGCGATGAAGGGGATGCCGAGGTAGATGAACACGCTCGTGGCGATCTCGGCGATGGTGATCGTCACCCTGACACTCCGCAGCCCGAACCAGGCGGGCAGGACGGTAATGAAGACATACGCGTAGAGCGAGAAGAACAGGATCTGGAAGACGGAGTTGAAGGCGACGAGACCGGCGCAGTACTCGGGGTCGCCCCGCGCCAGATCGTTCCAGACCAGGACCATGGCGATACAGCGCGCCAGGCCGATCATGATCAGGCCGACCATGTACTCCGGCTTGTCGGAAAGGAAGACCACAGCCAGGACGAACATGAGGAGCGGCCCAACGACCCAGTTTTGCGCGAGCGACAGCCCCAGAATTCGCCAGTCGCGAAAGACGCTACCGAGCTCTTCGTAGCGAACCTTCGCAAGCGGCGGATACATCATGAGGATGAGCCCGATGGCGATCGGGATGGACGTCGTCCCGACGCTGAACCGGTTGAGGAAGGGTTCGATCCCCGGAAAGACGTAGCCGCTTCCAACACCCACCGCCATGGCGAGGACAATCCAGAGCGTCAGAAAGCGATCGAGGAAGCTCAGCCGTTTGGGTGGCAACGCCGCCACCTGCGAGACGGTCATGTCATCGTTTCCCTGCCGCGAACTTCTCTCGCGGCCACTCGTTCGGAAGCGCCAATGCCTCGCGCAGTGCCGTGAGGCGCTCCGGCACGATCCGATAATAGACCCAGGTGCCCCGGCGTTCGCGCTCGAGCAGCCCGGCGTCATAGAGCACCTTCAAGTGATGGCTCACGGTCGGCTGACTGATATCCAGCGGCTTCATCAGGTGGCAGACGCAGGCTTCTCCTGACGGCTGCGCAGCGATGAAACTGAGGAGCCGCAGTCGCGCGGGGTCAGCAAGTGCCTTGAACGCGCCGGCGATTTGCTCGGCGGCACCCTGGCTGAGGCGGCCCTGTAGAACTGGCGCGCAACAGGTCGAACGCATTGCGACCGGTTTCTGCACCGCGCCTACATTGACGACTCTCGATACAGGAATCAATATCGACGCACATCAATATCGGAGCCACTCGTCGTCAGCGGCCGCCGCGACGTTTCGGGGGCTCGGCCACGCTCAGGCACGGCGCTTCCAGCCTGCACACGGTACGATGAGGGTTCCGGACTGAATTCTTGCGCAATGCGCTTGGTGCCCTCGACGCCTTGGTGGTCATCCCCCAAACGCGTACGATGCGCCGCATGTCGCTGACCGTCACGCTCGCCAAGCGCATCGGCGAGGTGTCGCGCGAGGAGTGGGACGCGCTGCTCGGAGCCGACGGCTCGCCGTTTCTCGAGTGGGACTGGCTCGACGCGCTCGAGGAATCGGGATGCGTGACGGCGAAGACCGGCTGGGCGCCGCACCACCTGCTGGTGCGCGACGGCGGCCGACTGGTGGCGGCAGCGCCGATGTATCTGAAGGGGCACAGCCAGGGCGAGTTCGTCTTCGACCACACCTGGGCCGAGGCAGCGGAGCGCGCCGGGCTGCGCTACTACCCCAAGCTGCTGGTCGCCGTGCCGCTGACGCCGGCCACCGGTCAGCGCATCCTCACGCATCCGAGCGGGTCGCGGCCCGCGCTGCTCGCGGTGGTCGCCGGGGCGCTGCGCGACCTCTGCAGCGGCAACCGACTGTCGTCGGTGCACGTCAACTTCTGCGCCGACGACGAGGTCGCGCCGCTGCGCGACGCCGGCTTCCTGCATCGCCAGGGCGTGCAGTACCACTGGCGCAACCAGGGGTACGCCGCCTTCGACGACTATCTGGCGCAGATGCGCAGCAAGCGGCGCACGCAGGTGCGGCGCGAGCTGCGCGACGTCGACGAGGCCGGCATCGTCGTCACGCCGCTGCAGGGTGAGGCGATCGACGACGACCTGTTCGAGCCGATGTTCCGCATCTACAAGTCGACCATCGACAAGCTGTACTGGGGCCGCCAGTACCTGAACGCCGCCTTCTTCCAGCAGCTGCGCCTGCGCTGGAAGCACAACCTGTGCTTCGTCGCGGCGCGCCGCGGCGACGAGCTGGTCGCCGGCGCGATCAACGTGCAGAAGGCCGGGGTGCTCTACGGGCGCTACTGGGGCTGCTTCCGCGAGGTCCGCCACCTGCACTTCGTCACCTGCTACTACGCCGGCATCGAGCACTGCATCGCGCGTGGCCTGACCCGCTTCGAGCCCGGCGCCGGCGGCGAGTACAAGCACTGGCGCGGCTTCGACGCCGCCGTCACCCACAGCCTGCACTACGTCGCCCACGAGGGCCTGGCCGCGGCCGTCGCCGACTTCCTCGCCCGCGAGCGCGCCTACATCGACGACGCCGTCGGCGCGCTCGACGAGCGCAGTGCGTTGAAGAAGGGCTGTTGAAGAAAGGCTGTTAGGGTTTTGAGGCTGTTAGGCTGCTAAGGGAAGAAATTGATCTCATTCCCGTCCTCCCCCTAACAGCCTAACAGCCTCGAGAGCCTAACAGCCTATTTTTCGAGCTCTTCGCGCACCGTGTACATCTTCTGCCGCGCGTCGACGATGTACACGTCGAGGTTGCGGCGGTGGTTGGCGAAGGGGCTCTCGGGACCCCAGTCCAACACGATCACCGGCTTGAGGACGGCGGCGCGGCCGAGCGCGTCGATCATTTCGTCGAACATCTGCGCGATCATCGGCCGGTTGACGAGGTCGATGGCGTACTCGCGCTTCACCGCGCGGAGCATGTGGTGCATGACGTGGGCCATGCCCTGCGCGTGATAAAAGTAGTCGTCGCTGTGCCACGGCATGATCGCCGAGCCGTCCGCCTCGTGCTCCTTGAACAGGTTGGCGTGCGCGTCGCCGAGCAGATCGCTCCAGGTCTGGAACAGGCGGATCAGCTCGATGTTGCGGCGGTTGAGCGGCTTCGAGGTCGGCGGGGTCGCCTTCAGCCCGGCGACGTACTGATCGAGCGAGTTGACCGCCTCCTTGTACCGACTCTCTGCCGACGGCAGCCAGAACTTGGTCTCGTCGTTGCGCAGCAGGCGATCGGCCGCCACCAGGTTGGCGTCGTACTCGGTCGACGACACCTTGGTCAGGTGATCCTTCATGATCCGCACGGTTTCGCGCAGCGCCTGGATGATGCCGAGCTGACGGCTGGCGTTGTTGTCCGCCGCGATGTTCGGCCCCCAGAGGAAGAAGTCGTTCGGCCGCCAGCCGGTCACCCCGCTCAACTCGTGCCGCATGATCGCCGACGCGGTGGACGCGTAGGCCTCGCCGCCGACCAGCGCATGGTCGGGCGGATACGCGGTGTCGATGTCGAACGACAACTCGTCGTGGCGCTTCTGCCCGAAGTGCAGCAGCAGGCCGCCGAGGACGAACACGGCGAGCAGCCCGACGACGATGTAGAGCACGGTGTTGCCGCGGCTGTTGGCAAGGGCACGCATGCGCCGATGGGTAGCACACTCGGCGGGCGCAGCAACGATTGCGCCGGTAATCGTCGCTGCGTATGGAAGACGGCATTTCTCAGCCTGGCTCGACCGAGACACGCGGAGGTCGCATGACTCGCCATCCGATCGCTTTGGCCGTCGTCGCGCTGCTGCTGGCGCCGCTCGGCGCCGCCGCCGAGTTGCCGAAGGACGTGCAGCACGGACTGGAGACGGCGAAGTACGTCTACATCGCCTCGACCCGCAAGGACGGCTCGCTCGGCGCGCCGGCGGAGATCTGGTTCATGTGGCACGACGGCGCGGTCTACGTCGGCACCCGCCCGACCTCGTGGCGCGTCAGACGCATCAAGGCAGGCCGCCCGCAGGCGAGGATCGCGGTCGGCGCCGCCGACGGCCCCGCGTTCACCGCCACCGGCTCGCTGGTGCAGGACGCCAAGATCGAAGCACTGATGCTGGAGACCTTCGCCAAGAAATACCCCGATCGCTGGGCCGACCACGCCGAGAACTTCCGCAACGGTTTCAAGGACGGCAGCCGCGTCATCGTGAAGTACGTACCGAAAAGCTGAAAAACGAAACCACGGATGAACACAGATAAACACAGATAGAAAAATCAGAGTGACTTACTGAGGTCGCAATGTTTCGCACTCTATCCGTGTTCATCTGTGTTCATCCGTGGTTCCGTTTTTCGCCGGGTGCGGCATGACGGATCGCATCGCCACACTGCGCCAGCGCGCCAATGCGTTGCGCCGGCACGTGATCGGGATCGCCGCGGCGCAGTACTGCCACCTGGGCGGGTCGCTGTCCTGCGCCGATCTGATGGCGGCGCTGTTCTTCGACGTGTTGCAGCTCGACGACACGGCCGAGCGGCGCCGCGATCGCTTCCTGCTCAGCAAGGGGCACGCGGTGCACGTGTTCCACGCCGTGCTCGCCGAGCTCGGGCGCATCGACGCGGACGAGCTGCCGCGCTCCGGCCAGTTCGGCAGCCGCCTGGGCGGCCATCCGACCAAGCGCGCGCCGGGCGTCGAGTTCGCCACCGGCTCGCTCGGCCACGCCTTGTCGGTCGGGATCGGCATCGCGCTCGCCGAACAGCTCGACAGGTCTCCGTCGCGCACCCTCGTGCTGCTCGGCGACGGCGAGTTGCAGGAGGGCACCGTATGGGAGGCGGCGCTGATGGCGCCGCGCTTCGGCCTCGGCCGCCTGCTGGCGATCGTCGACTACAACCGCTTCCAGTCGGCCGGGGCGGTGGACGAGGTCGTGCCGCTCGAGCCGCTGGCCGACAAGTGGCGCGCCTTCGGCTGGCAGGTGCGCGAGATCGACGGCCACGACCTCGGCGCCGTCCTCGCGGCGCTCGACGCGCCGCCCGCCGCGGTGCCGACCGCGCTGATCGCGCACACGGTGAAGGGCAAGGGCGTTCCCGGCGTCGAGGGTACCGCGCGCGCGCACTACACACAGCTCAGCGCCGACGAGGCGGCGCGCGCCTACGCGGCGTTGGAGGCCGCGTCATGAGCGGCTACGCCGCCGCCCTGTCGGGCATGAAGGTGGTGGGCGAGCTGGCCGTCGACGACCCGCGCGTCGTGCTGGTGTCGCAGGATTTCGGCCCGGTGCGCGGCTTCACCGAGCGCTTCCCCGAGCGCCATGTCGACGTCGGCATCAGCGAGCAGAACCTGATCGGCGTCGCCGCCGGTCTCGCCCACGCCGGCAAGCTGCCGTTCGTGCTCGGCATGGCGCCGTTCGTCAGCATGCGCGGCTTCGAACAGATCCGCGACGACTGCGCGTACAACCGCAACAACGTGAAGTTCGTCGCGCCGTTCTCCGGCCTGGAGGCGGGTGCCTGGGGCGCGACCCACCACGCCATCGAGGACATCGCGCTGCTGCGCACCATCCCGGGGTTGACGCTGCTCTCGCCCGCCGATCCGGGCGAGAGCCACAAGGCGATCCGCGCCGCCGCGGCGATCGACGGGCCGGTCTACGTGCGGCTCGGCGCGCTGCGCCGCATCGACGGCTACGACAGTCCCTTCACCGCCGGCGAGATCGTGACCATGCGCGACGGCACCGACGCCGCCATCCTCGCCACCGGCGCCTGCGTTGCCACCGCCCTCGCCGCGCACGCGGCGCTGGCCCGATCCGGCATCGCCGCGCGCGTACTCAACGTGCACACGCTCAAACCGCTCGAGCGCGGCGTGATCGAGCGCGCGGCGCGCGAGACCGGCCGCCTGGTGACGGTCGAAGAGCACTTCGTCGACGGCGGCCTCGGCGGCGCGGTGGCGGAGATCCTCGCCGAGCTCGGCGCCGGCCGCCTGCGCCGCGTCGGCGTGCGGGACCGCTTCGTCACCGAGGTCGCTCCATACCCGGAGCTGCTGCGCATCTGCGGCATCGACACCGACGGCGTGGTCGGGGCGGTGCGCGAGCTGCTCGCATGAGCATCCGCGCCGCCGGCGCCGGCCGGCTGGCGCTGGCGGCGCTGTGCACGCTCGGCGCCTGCAGCACCACCAAGCTGGAGGAGCAGATCATCCGCTACCCGGAAGCCGCCGGGGTCGCCGCGTTGCCGAAGGACTGCCCGGTGGCGACGCTGGAACAGGGCCAACCGCTGCCGAGCGGCTGCTGCGCGGTCGGCGAGGTCTTCGTCGGCGACACCGGATTCTCGTACGACTGCCAGCGCGACCGCGTGCTGAAGCACATGCAGACACAGGCCTGCGCACTTGGCGGCAACACGCTGGTCACCTGGCCGGTGCAGGACTCGGACTCCAACTGCCAGCAACTGCGCGGCCGCGTGTTGCGCTGCACGACCGCCGACGCGGAGCACACACCGTGACGCTGCGGCAGCTCCGCCTCGCCATCCTCGCCGCCGTCACCGCGACGGGCAGCGGCTGCGCCACCGTCATGCACGGCACGCAGCAGGAGATCCTCGTCACCACGCAACCGCCCGGCGCCACGGTCACCGTGCTGCCCGGCGGCCAGACGCTGCAGACGCCCGGCACCGTGCGGCTGGCGCGCAAGGACTTCCATACCGTGCGCGTCTCCCAGGCTGGTTACTGCGCCGAAACCGTCTATCTCGACCGCGTCACCTCGAAGGCGGTGTACGGCAACCTGGTGCTTGTCGTCGTCCTGGTACCCGCCGGCCTGGTAGCCGCCTCGGTGGACGCCGACAACGGGGCCGCGTTCTTCATCCGCCCCGACGAGCTGTCGCTGACGTTGCGGCCGATTCCCGCCGCCGGCGCCGACGCGTGCGGCGAGCTTCCGGTCTGCCAGTAGCACCGTGCGCCGCATGTTGCTCATCCGCCACTGCGAGTCGTCGGGACAGCATCCCGACGCACCGCTGACGGCGCGCGGATTGGAGCAGGCCGAGGAGCTGGCGCAGCGTCTGGCGCCACTGGCGCCTGACCATCTCGTCTCCAGCCCCTACCGGCGTGCGCACCAGAGCGTCGCGCCGCTGGCGGCGATGCTCGGCGTAGCGGTGACGACCGACGCGCGCTGGCGCGAGCGCCAGCTCGGCGACGCACCGCTCGACGACTGGCGTGGCGCGGTGCGCGATTCGTTCGACGACCTCGACCGCGTTCTCCCAGGCGGCGAATCGAGCCGCGCTGCGCAGGCGCGCGCCCGCGCCGCACTCGATGCACTGCTCACCGCGCCGCACCGCCTGCCGGCGGTCGCCACGCACGGCAATCTGCTGGCGCTGTTGCTGACCTCGATCGACGGGCAGTTCGGCTACGCCGGCTGGGAGTCGCTGACCAACCCCGACGTGTACGCCGTCGAGTTCACCGACCGCGGCTGGAGATACCGCCGCCTCTGAACCGCGGCGCGGGATCGGCGGCGCTGCGCGCCGCCGGCCGACACGAGGTCGGCCGGCTACCCGAGACATGTGGACGGTGGAACACGCCCATCGCAGCGACCAGGTATCGGCGAGATCACCCGGCCCGGCACGGGCGCGCTCGAATGCCGGCACGCAGGGGCGGGCGCAATCGGGACGTGGACGGTGGAACACGCCCATCGCAGCGAACGCCACCGTCAGCGCGGCGCCCGTTCGGGTTCCGACCGAGTCCTTCACCAGGACGCGTCTCGGCACCAAGGACGGTCCCAGTAGCCGGCCGACCTCGTGTCGGCCGGACGCGCGCAGCGCGTCCGAGCGCGTTCAACCCAGCGCGCGGCGGTCCTTGATGTAATGATACCGAATCTGCGCCTCGTCGTAGCGGTGCGCGCGGCCGATCGGACACGCGTCGCGGACCGCCAGCCACAGCGGCCAGGTGTCGGCCAGCTCACCCGGCGCGGCGCGGGCACGCTCGAACGCCGGCACGCAGGTGCGGGCGCAATCGGGACATGGATTGGCCGCCCGCGGGGGCGGGCCGGTGGGGCCCGGGCGATCGAGCACCAGCGCGGCGCGCAGGCCGATCCACGGACCGTACACGGGATGGACGTTCAGGCCGACCAGCGACAGCGGCGCCAGGCCGCTGACGTCGGCAAGGCGCTGCACCGCCAGGCGGCGCGGCGCCGGCTCGTGTGCGAAGCGCCAGTCGCCGGCGATGCCGAGCTCGGCCGCGAGCCGACTGAGCCGCGTCTCGCTGTAGCGGTCGACCGGGTTGGCGTCGCCGCGCAGCGCCGCGTCGGTTCGGTACGCGGCGAGGAACGGTTCCCACAGCGCGCGCGTGTTGCCGATCAGCAGGCCGAGTCGGTCCGCTGCTGCCGCCAGGCGATGCTGGGGCGCAACCGCATCGTTGTACCAACCGACGGCGAACGGCTGCAGCAGATCGAAGCCCAGCCGTGTGCACCGCGTCGCGAGCTCGTCGATGTCGGTCGTTGGATCCTCCGCCGCGACCAGCGAACACCGAATCGCGGCACATGATCAACCCGTTGCACGGCGAAACCACCTTTCGTGATTCGCGCCGCTACGGTATGCGACCAGCATGGACTCCCCGGTCCGTCTGCCCGGTGCGCCGCCGGAGTGGCTGGTGTGGAACGAGACCAGCCGCTGTCCGTATCTCGCCGAGCAGACGGCGCGGCTGCCGCTGCGGCTGCCGATGCGGCGCCTCAAGCCGACCGAGTTCGGCACCCGATTGGCGGCCGGCGATCGCCGCCAGGGCCTGCTGCTCTACCGCCCGAGCTGCCCGTCGTGCGCGGCCTGCGAGCCGATCCGCCTCGACACCGCGGCGTTCGCGCCGTCGCGCACGCAGCGCCGCATTCTGGCGCGCGGCGATGCCGTGCTGCAGACGCTGATCGGCCGCCCCGCGGTCACCCCCGACAAGGTGGCGCTCTACAACCGCCACAAGCTCGAGCGCGGCCTGCTCACCGGCGACGGCCTGATCGACGCCGAGGGCTACGAGCAGTTCCTGGTCGAAACCTGCACCGACACCGTCGAGCTGCGCTATGTGCTCAACGGCCTGCTGGTCGGCGTCGCCGTCACCGACCGCGCCGGCGACGCGCTCTCCGCCGTCTACTGCTTCTACGACCCCGGCTTCGCGCGCCTCAGCCTCGGCACCTACTCGATCCTCAAGCAGCTCGCCCTCTGCCGCCAGTGGGGGCTGCGCTACCTCTACCTCGGCCTCTACGTCGCCGGCAGCTCCGCCATGGCCTACAAGGCGCGCTTCCTCCCGCACGAGCGCCTGATCGGCGGTGAGTGGACCAGGATCAGTTCAGGGAAAGATTCGCCACAGATGAACACAGAGGACCACGGATAAACACGGAGGCTTCCGTGTTCATCCGTGGTTCTCTGTGTTTTCTGTGGTGATCTTCTTCAGAACCTCACGGCAGCACGAACGCCGCCGCGACCGTCAACGCGGCCAGGCCGCTCAAGCCGACGAGCGACCAGATGCCGGTCTCGCGCTCGCCGAGCCACAGCGCGTAGATGCCCTTCACCACGTTGTTGCTGGCGATCGACAACATGATCGCCAGCACCACCACCGGCGGCGCGCTGCCGTTGGTCAGCGTGTCGGCGAGGCCGAGGATGAACGGCACGATGTCGGTGAGCCCGACCAGCCCGGCCAGCGCCAGCAGTCCGGCGTCGCCGAGGTACTGCTGCGTGAGCTGGGTGATCACCTGCAGGCCGAGGAACAGCGCCGCGAACAGCACCGCGGCGCGCAACTCGAGCGGATGCGACTCCTCGTTCGCCACGTCGCCCGCCAGCGGCGCGCGGTTGGCACGCGTGCCGTCGCCGCGCAGCACCAGCGCGACGCCGGCGAGCGAGCCGATCGCCGCCAGGCTGAGCAGCGACGGGGCGAGCTGGCGGCCAAGCTCGGACGAGAAGGTCCACACCAGCGTCAGGATGCGGATGTACATCGTGCCGGTGGCGAGGATGATCGCGCCGGCGTCGCGGCGCGGCGCGCGACTGCCGTGCGAGCGGCGCGCCAGCGACACCGTCGTCGCGGTGCTGGAGTAGAGCCCACCGAGCAGCGCGGTGAGCAGCAGGCTCTCCTCCGAGCGCACCAGCTTCTGCAGCAGGTAGCTGGCGTAGGAGATGGCGCTCACCGCCACCACCACCAGCCAGGTGTTGAACGGGTTGAGGCGGAAGCGGGTGAAGTCCTCGTGCGGCAGGACCGGCAGGATGACCGCCAGCAGCAACAGGAAGGTGACGAAGGTGGTGAGCTCCTGCGGCGGGATGCGGCGCGCGAAGCTGCGCAGCGGCTGCTTGCCGGTGAGCAGCAGCACGGCGGCGACGGTGACCGCGGTGGCGGTGAGCGCGTCGCCGTGCGCCGAGAGCAGGCCGATGGTGTAGGCGAGCAGCACGGTGAGCTCGGTGGTGGTGCCGGTGCGCTCGTGACGCAACTTGGCGGCGTACGACACCACCGTCAGGCCGCCGACCAGCACGAAGCCGATCGCCGGCAGCAGCGGCGCGCCGCCGCCGGCGATGCTCAGCATGTGGCCGAGCAACCCGACCAGCGGCATCGTGCGCACCCCGGCCATGGTGCGGGCGTGCTCCCGGTCGGCGGTCTCCTCGCGCTCCAGGCCGAGCACGAAGGTCAGCACCAGCGTGACGGCGAAGTGGAACAGCTCGGCGGGCGCGGGGACCTCGGGCATGTTGGCGGCTTTAACCACCACGGCATCCAGACACCAAGGCGGATGGCGCGGCGCTTCCGGTCTGGACAGGCCGACGAGCAGGTGCTCTCGTCGCGCGGGTCAGCATGGAGGATTCGCCATGACCGAGAAGCGCGAGGAGCAGCTGCCCTTCCACCTGCGCGGCAACTACGCGCCGGTGGGCGAGGAGACCACCGCGGTCGACCTGCCGGTCATCGGCGCGCTGCCGCCCGAGCTGCGCGGCGTGTACATGCGCAACGGCCCCAACCCGAAGTCCGGCTATTCGCCGCACTGGTTCATGGGCGACGGCATGCTGCACGGCGTGCGCCTGCAGGACGGCAGGGCGCAGTGGTATCGCAACCGCTACGTGCGCGGGCGCGCCTTCGTCGAGGGGCTCGACTTCGTCGACGCGAACGGCAACGTCGACCACAGCGTCGGGGTCGGCAACACCAACGTCATCCAGCACGCTGGCAAGGTGTACGCCCTCGTCGAAAGCTCGTTCCCGATCGAGATGACGCGCGAGCTCGACACGCTCGGCGTGCGTGACTTCGGCGGCCGGCTCACCACCAGCTTCACTGCCCACCCGAAGCCCTGCCCGCGCACCGGCGAGCTGCACTTCTTCGGCTACCGCTTCATCCAGCCGTTCCTCACCTACCACGTGCTCGACGCGAGCGGCGCGCTGGTGAAGAGCGAGGTGATCGAGGTGCCGGGGGCGACGATGATCCACGACTTCGGCATCACCGACACGCACGTCGTCTTCATGGACCTGCCGATCGTCTTCGACTTCGAGACGGCGGTGCAGGGCGACGGCTTCCCCTACAAGTGGAGCGACGACTACGGCGCCCGCCTCGGCGTCATGCCGCGCGGCGGCGGCAACGCCGACGTCACCTGGTACGACATCGAGCCCTGCTACGTCTTCCACCCCTTCAACGCGTACGACGCCGGCAGCAAGATCGTCATGGACGTGGCGCGCTACCCCGAGCTGTGGCGCGAGGGCGCCGGCGGCATCGCCACCGCGACGCTGCACCGCTGGACCATCGACCTCGCCGCCGCGCGCGTACTGGAGCAGCCGCTCGACGACCGCGCCATCGAGTTCCCGCGCACCGACGACCGGCGCAGCGCCAACCGCTTCCGCTACGGCTACGCCGCCGGCGCGGTGTTCGAGGGCTCCGACGACCGCCAGGCCGACTGCATGCTGGTGAAGTACGACTTCGACAAGGGCGCCGTCGCCACCGAGCATCGCTGGGGCCGTGGCCGCACGCCGAGCGAAGGCGTCTTCGTCCCCGCCTCGGCAACCGCCGGCGAGGACGAGGGGTGGCTGATCCAGTACGTCTACGACGCCGCCCGCAACGCCACCGATCTGGTGATCCTCGACGCCAGCAATATCGCCAAGCCGCCGGTCGCCACCGTGCAACTGCCGGTGCGCGTGCCGTTCGGGTTCCACGGCAACTGGATCGCGGATCAGTGAGAAAAGGAATTCACCACAGAGACACAGAGGCACGGAGAGGAACTCCGAGTAAGACTAGAAAAGTGAGGGCTGCTCGGTGCGGCTCTTCTCCGTGCCTCTGTGTCTCTGTGGTGAATTCTTCAGCGCGCCCTCGTGCTCCAACAACCAGCGCTTGCGCTGCAGGCCGCCGGCGTAGCCGGTGAGCGAGCCGTCGGCGCCGATGGCGCGGTGGCAGGGAATCAGCAACCAGATCGGGTTGGCGCCGTTGGCGGCGCCAACCGCGCGCACGGCGGTTGGTGAACCGACCGCCTGGGCGAGGTCGCTATAGCTGCACGTGCTGCCGACCGGGATGCGGCGCAGCGCCGTCCAGACCGCGCGTTGGAACGCGGTGCCGTGCGGAGCAACCGCCACCGCGTCGATCGCCGCGAGCTCGCCGGCGAAGTAGGCGTCGAGCCGTTCCCAGAGCCGCGCGCGCCCCGCGCGCGTGGCTGCCAGCTCGATCGCGCCCAGGCGGCGCGCCAACGTCGTCTGGCTCTGCGCCCAGTATTCACTGAACGTCAGCGCGCACAGCCGCTCGTCCCGCCACGCCGCCGTCACGTCGCCCAGCGGCGTTCGATGTTCGGCGATCTCGACCTTCACTGCTGCTCTCCGCTTGGTGCCTTGGTGTCTTTCTGGTCGCTCGCGCCGAGCGTCTGCCACAGATGCATCGCCGCGTAGGCGCGCCACGGCCGCCAAGCCTCGGCCGCCTCCGCCAGCGCCGCGCTCGACACCGGCCCGCTGCCGTTGCCGAGCGCGGCGCGCAGGCCGAGGTCGCCGTGCGGAAAGGCATCCGGCTCGCCGAGCGCGCGCATGGCGATGTAGTGCGCCGTCCACGCTCCGATGCCGGGCAGCGCGGTAAGCCGCTCGACCACCTCGTCGAGCCCGCGCGCCGCGTCGAGCACCACCGCGCCACGTGCCACCGCCGCCGCCAGGCCCTGCAGGGCGGCGACGCGGGCACTCGGCATGCCGATGCCGGTCAGGTCGGCCGCCGCCAGCGCGGCCGGGGTGGGGAAACGATGCGTCAGCCCGTCGATACCGGCGAGCGGCGCACCGCAGCGTTCGACCAGGCGGCCCATCAGGGTCGTCGCGCCGCGCACCGTCACCTGCTGGCCCACCACGGCGCGCACCGCGATCTCGAACGGGTCCCAGGCGCCCGGCACGCGCAGGCCCGGCTGCGCCGTCAACGACCGGCGCAGGCGCAGATCGCGGCGCAGGTGGGCGGCGATGGCGAGCGGATCGGCGCTGAGGTCGAACACGCGCCGCGCCCGCTCGATCAATCCGGGCACCGCCGCCGCGTCGGCGCCGTGGATGCGCAGCGCCAGCGCCGCCGCGGCGGGGACGGCGCGCACCTCGATCCAGGCCGGCGCGTCGCCGGCGTCCACCGTGCGGCGATAGGCGCCGTCGGCGACCTGCTCGACGCCCGGGGTGGCGCGCGCGGCGAGAAAGGCGAGCAGGCCGCGCCAGTCGAGCGGCGGGCGGTACGGCAGGCGCAGCGTCAGGCCGGCGGCGTCGCGCGCGTCGCGCGCTACCCTGCGGCGCAGCGCGGTCGGGGCGGCGCCGAAGCTGGTGCGCACGGCGTGGTTGAACTGGCGCAGCGAGCGGAAGCCGGCCGCAGCGGCAATCTCCCACATCGGCAGCGCCGTCTGGTCGATCAGCGCGCGCGCCGTCGCCAGCCGCTGCGCGCGCGCCACCGCCACCGGCGAGGCGCCGAGATGCTGCTCGAACAGGCGGCGCAGCTGCCGCGCGCCGACGCCGAGGCGCGCCGCCAGCGCCTCGACCCCACCCTCCTCGTCGTCCAGCGCGCCGGCGTCGATCAGCCGCAGGCCGCGTGCCACCAGCGCCGACGAGCCCAGCCAGGCCGGCGTTCCCGGCGCGGTCTCCGGCCGGCAGCGCTTGCAGGGCCGGAAGCCCGCCGTCTCCGCCGCCGCGGCGCAGGCGTAGAAGGTGACGTTCTCCAGCTTCGGCGGCCGCGCCGGACACACCGGCCGGCAGTAGATGCCGGTGGTGCGCACGGCGATGAAGAAGCGCCCGTCGAAGCGCCGGTCGCGCGTCCGCATCGCCCGGTAGCAGGTGGCTCGATCGAGGTTCATGCCGTCGTTTCTAGCACGCACCGCCGGGGCGGACTGGCAATCGGCGGACGTGTTTGTGGCGCGGAAGCGATGCGCGATGAGCGATGAGCGATAAGCCGGAAGGCGGAGCACACCTCATCGCTCGTCGCTCGTCGCGCATCGCTTCTTTCCAATTCCGGGTTCCCCACTCGGCGCGTAACCGGTAAGGTTCGGCGCCATCGATGACGGAGGGCCCCATGGCCGAGGCGAAGCAGGATCTGGATCTTCTCTGCATCAACACCATCCGCACGTTGTCGATGGACGCCGTGCAGCAGGCCAACTCGGGCCACCCCGGCACGCCGATGGCGCTGGCGCCAGTCGCATACACGCTCTGGCAGCAGTTCCTGCGCTACGATCCGAAGGATCCGATCGGGCCGAACCGCGACCGCTTCGTGCTGTCGAACGGCCACGCCTCGATGCTGCTGGACAGCCTGCTGCACCTCGCGGGCGTGCAGGCGGTCGATCCGACCTACGAGGTGCTGGGCCAGCCGTCGGTGACGCTGGACGCGATCAAGACCTTCCGCCAGTTGGGCTCCAAGTGTGCCGGCCATCCGGAGTATCGCTGGACCTCCGGCGTCGAGACCACCACCGGCCCGCTCGGCCAGGGCATCGCCAACTCGGTCGGCATGGCGATCGCGAGCCGCTGGATGGGGCAGTACTTCAACCGGCCGGGGTACACGCTGTTCGACTTCGACGCCTACGCCATCTGCGGCGACGGCTGTTTCATGGAGGGCATCTCCAGCGAGGCCGCCTCGCTCGCCGGCCATCTCAAGCTCGCCAACCTCTGCTGGATCTACGACAACAACCACATCACCATCGAGGGCAACACCGCGCTGGCATACAGCGACGACGTCGCGGCGCGCTTCATGGGCTACGGCTGGAGCGTGCAGCGGGTCGGCGACGCCAACGACCTCGAGCTGCTGGCGCAGGCGCTCAGCCACTTCAAGCACACCGACGATCGCCCGACGCTGATCATCGTCGACAGCCATATCGGCTACGGCGCGCCGTCCAAGCAGGACACCAGCGCGGCGCACGGCGAGCCGCTCGGCGAGGACGAGATCCGCGGCGCCAAGCGCCGCTACGGCTGGCCGGAGGACGCCAAGTTCCTGGTGCCCGACGGCGTGAAGGAACACTTCGCCGCCGGCGTCGGCGCGCGCGGCGCCAAGGCGCGCAGCGACTGGCAGGCGCTGTTCGCGCGCTACCAGCAGCAGTTCCCGCAGCTCGCCGACCACCTCGAGCGCATGCAGCGCCGCGAGCTGCCCGACGGCTGGGACAAGGACCTGCCCATCTTCCCGGCCGACGCCAAGGGCCTCGCCAGCCGCGACTCGAACGGCAAGGTGATGCAGGTGGTGGCGAAGAACGTGCCGTGGCTGATCGGCGGCGCCGCCGACCTGGCGCCGTCGACCAAGACGCGCCTCACCTTCGACGGCGCCGGCGACTTCGAGGCCGACAACTACGGCGGCCGCAACTTCCACTTCGGCATCCGCGAGCACGGCATGTGCGCCATCCTGAACGGCATGTCGCTCAGCAAGGTGCGGCCGTTCGGCGCCGGCTTCTTCATCTTCACCGACTACGCGCGCCCGTCGATCCGCCTGGCCGCGTTCATGGAGCTGCCGGTCATCTACGTCTTCACGCACGATTCGATCGGCGTCGGCGAGGACGGACCGACGCATCAACCGGTCGAGCAGCTCGCGTCGCTGCGCGCGATACCGAACCTGATCACCATCCGCCCGGCCGACGCCAACGAGGTGGTCGAGGCCTGGCGCACCATTCTGCCGCTGCACCACGAGCCGGTGATGCTGGTGCTGTCGCGCCAGAACCTGCCGACGCTCGACCGCACGAAGTACGCGCCGGCGTCCGGCCTGGCGAAGGGCGCCTACGTGCTGGCCGACGCGCCGGGCGGCGCCCCCGAGGTGCTGCTGCTCGCCACCGGCAGCGAGGTCGGCCTGTGCATCAGCGCCTTCGAGAGGCTGAGCAAGGAGGGCGTCAAGGCGCGCGTCGTCAGCATGCCCTCCTGGGAGCTGTTCGAGCGCCAGCCGCGCGAGTATCGCGACCAGGTGCTGCCCCCGTCGGTCACCGCCCGCGTCGCCGTCGAGCAGGCGTCGACGCTCGGCTGGGCGCACTACACCGGCCTCGACGGCGCCATCATCGGCATGCGCACCTTCGGCGCCTCGGCACCGCTCAAGGACGTGATGAAGAAGTTCGGCTTCGAGCCCGAGGCCGTCGTCGCCGCCGCCAAGGCGCAGCTGGCGAGGAAAACTGCGTAGCCACGGATGCACACAGAGGACTGCGGATGAACACGGAAGCCTCCGTGTCGATCTGTGGTTCTCTGTGTTTTCCGTGGGGATCTTCTCCTAGGAGGACGAATGGCCGCGACACTGACGCAGCGCCCGGAATGGAAGGCGCTGCAGGCGCACCACGCGAAGCTCCGTGACGTCCACCTGCGCGAGCTGTTCGCGCAGGACGCGACCCGCGGCGAGACGTTCACCGCCGAAGGGGCCGGCCTCTATCTCGACTACTCCAAGCACCGCGTCACCGGTGAGACGCTCGGCCTGCTGCTCAAGTTGGCCGAGGCGTGCGGGCTGACCGAGCGGCGCGCGGCGATGTTCAGCGGCGAGAAGATCAACTCGACCGAGAAGCGCGCCGTGCTGCACATCGCGCTGCGCGCGCCGCGCGACGCGAAGATCGTGGTCGACGGGGCCGATGTGGTGCCCGAGGTGCACGCGGTGCTCGACCGCATGGCGGCGTTCAGCGAGCGCGTGCGCGCCGGCGCCTGGACCGGCCATACCGGCAAGCGCATCAGGAACGTCGTCAACATCGGCATCGGCGGCTCCGACCTCGGACCGGTGATGGCCTACGAGGCGCTGCGCCACTACAGCGAGCGCGCCATGACCTTTCGCTTCATCTCCAACGTCGACGGCACCGACTTCGCCGAGGTGACGCGCGACCTCGACGCCGCCGAGACGCTGGTCATCGTGTCGTCGAAGACCTTCACCACGCTGGAGACGATGACCAACGCGCGCAGCGCGCGCGCCTGGGCGCTGGCGACGTTGAAGGACGAGGCGGCGATCGCCAAGCACTTCGTCGCCGTCTCGACCAACGACGCCGAGGTGAAGAAGTTCGGCATCGACACCGCCAACATGTTCGGCTTCTGGGACTGGGTCGGCGGCCGCTACTCGATGGACTCGGCGATCGGCCTGTCGACCATGCTGGCGGTCGGACCAGAGAACTTCCGCGCCCTGCTCGCCGGCTTTCGCGCCATGGACGAGCACTTCCTCAGCGCGCCGCTGGCCAAGAACCTGCCCGTCCTGATGGGCCTCCTGTCGCTCTGGTACAACGACTTCTTCGGCGCCCAGACGGTGGCGGTGCTGCCGTATGACCAATATCTGAAGCGCTTCCCCGCCTACCTCCAGCAGCTCACCATGGAGAGCAACGGCAAACGCACCACGCTCGACGGGGCGCGCATCGCCGACTACGAGACCGGCCCGATCTACTGGGGCGAGCCCGGCACCAACGGCCAGCACTCGTTCTACCAACTCATCCACCAGGGGACGAAGCTGATCCCCTGCGACTTCATCTCCTTCCTGCACACGCTGAACCCGGTCGGCACGCACCACGACCTGCTCACCGCCAACGTGCTGGCGCAGGCCGAGGCGCTCGCCTTCGGCAAGACCGCCGAGGAGGTGAAGGCCGACGGCGTGCCCGACTGGCAGGTGCCGCACCGCACCTTCGACGGCAACCATCCGTCGAGCCTGCTGATGGCCGAGCGCCTGACTCCGCAGATCCTCGGCGCGCTGGTGGCGCTCTACGAGCACAGCGTCTTCACCCAGGGGGTGATCTGGAACATCAACTCGTTCGACCAGTGGGGCGTCGAGCTCGGCAAGGTGCTGGCGCAACGCATCATCCCCGAGCTGCAGGCGAGCGGCGAGCCCGCCCTCAAGCACGACTCGTCGACCAACGCGCTCATCCGCCGCTACCGCGCCGCGCGCGCGAAGAACTGAAAACGAAACCACGGATGAACACAGATGAACACAGATAGGTTCTGGAGACCGCGCGAGCATGAAGGGCGCCGTGCACTGCCCGCGTCGCCTCCAGATCTATCCGTGTTTATCTGTGTTCATCCGTGGTTCCTCTTGGCTTTGAATTGAGATGATCCTCGAGCGCATTGCGTGGACGGGTGGACCTGTGGACGGCGGCGCGCTGCGGGCGCGGCTGGAAGCGGAGGGATTCAGCGTCTGGCAGTGGTCGGATGCGCCGGGAGCCACCTACACGCCGCACAGCCACGACCACGACGAGAGCATCTGGATCGTCGCCGGCGAGATCACCTTTGGCGCGCTCGGTCGCGAGCTGCACCTCGCCGCCGGCGATCGCCTCATGCTGCCCGAGGGCACCGTGCACACCGCGCGCGCCGGCGCCGCCGGCGCGACCTATCTGATCGGCGAGCGGTCGTAGGGCGCTCAGCGATAGATCCGCAGCTGCGGCCAGATCGCCTGCAGCGATGGCTGCGCGTCGCGGCAGAGGTAGATCGACTGCGCGTCGAGCATCGCCATGCACGCGGCGCAGTCGATATCCTCGACGCGCTCGCACTGGCGGAACCACCGCGCCAGCTGGGCCGGGTCGTCCGACTCGACCAGCACCAGCTCGCCGCGCGCCGCGCCCGGGCCCCACAGCCCGTACTGGTTGTGCCGGCCGATCGCGCGCGGCAGGCCGCGCGCCGCACCGAGCACGTTGACCGCGCCGGTCTCGCCGAACGCCAGGGTGAGGATCTCGACCCGCTCGCGATCGGCCGGCGGCAACGCCGCGTAGGCGCGCTGCAGCGGCCCCAACACCGCCTCGGCGTGCAGATAGAGGCCGAGATGCATGGGCAGCGCGCCGCCCCGCTCGCGTTCGTCCGGCGGCCGCATGCCGAGCATGTCCTGGTAGCGCACCGTCGCCGCGGGCGGGAGGAGCGGAATCGCCAGCGGCAGCATGATGACGGTGGTGACCGCGAGTGCGACCGCGGCACGCATCGGCGCCGACGGCCAGCGCGCCGCGGCGCGCTCGATCATGACGCCGGCCGCGGCGATCGCAATTGGAAACGCCGGCGCCAGGTAGTGCGGACGGGCGCTGCCCGAGGCAGCGAGGAGTACGGCGACGACCATGAACGCCCAACCGAGCGCGCGATAGCGGCGCAGCGGCTCGGCGACGAACAGATAGACCAGGCCGGGAATCCACAGCAGCGCCGGCGCGAACCCCATCACCATGATCTGCGTGCCGACGAACTCGACCAAAGAGATGCGGCCGACCTTCTCCTGCGCAGCGTTGCGGCTGAACTCGAGGAACGGCCAACCGTTGGCCGCGTTCCACAGCACGAACGGCAGCGCCGCGAGCAGCACGATCGCCGCCGCGAGCCACGGCCACGGCGTGCGCAGCCAGGCGCGCAGCGGCGTCGCGATCACGCCGACCGCGATGCCCGCCGCCAGCCAGCCGGTGCTGACCTTGTTCATCATCGCGACGCCCAGCACGACGCCGAGCCAGACCCAGAGCGACCCGACGCCGCCGTTGGCCAACCGGGCGAGCAGCACGAAGGCCAGCGCCCACAGCATCTGCTCGATCGGGTTCATCGAGTAGTAGTTGCCGAGGCTCCAGTAGACCGGCACCGACAGCGCGCCGAGCCCGGCCAGCGCCTGCGCGGTCCGCCCGCCGCCCAGCTCGCGCGCCAGCAGACCGGTCAGCACGATGAGCGACGCGCTGCACAGCCCGGCCGGCACGCGGATCGAGAACAGCGAGCTGCCGAACAGATCGCGCCAGAGGCGCAGTAGCGCGATCGACAGCGGCGGATGATCGACGTAGCCCCACTGCAGGCGATCGACGCTGTCGAGAAAGTACAGCTCGTCGGTCATGTAGCCCCACGCCAACGGCCCACTCGCCAAGCCGTGCCCAATCAAACGGATCGCCACCAGCGCGACGAGCGGCTGCCAGGCGATCGCCGCGCGCACCGGCCCAGCGGCGCCGCCGAGACGCGCGGCGGACATGCCGGGCGCTTAATGCGCTGCCGTGGTGCCGGTCAACGGTCTGAATGGCTGCGACGCGACTAGGCCGTTGGCTATTGGGGGAGGCGTTCGATCGCAGAGGCGCCCCTCTGGCAGCCGAGCAGCCGAACAGCGTAACAGCCTTGTCCGATGCGCTACGCCATCTGGGGCTCCGAGCTCTCCCCCTTCACGCTCAAACTGCGCGCGTTGATGACCGCGGCGGCGGTGCCGTTCCGCAACCTGCCCGAGGAGGGCACCCGCGCCGAGAACCTGCGCGCGCAGTGGCGCCTGGCGCGCGGCAAGCGGCGGCGCACGATCGAGCGCTGGCCGCACCTCGATGCGCTCGACGAGTACCCGCTGGTGCCGTTTCTGTTCGAGGACGATACGCGCATCCTCTACGACTCCTCGGCGCTCGCCGCCTGGCTCGACCGCTTCCACCCCAGCCGCCGCGGCGCACTGGTGCCCGACGACGCCGCGCTCGCGTTCGTGACCCAGCTGATCGACGAGGCGTTCGACGAGCTCGGCCTCTACCTCGTGCACCACGCGCGCTGGGTGGTGTCGGCGACCACTAACGACGCCGGCCAGCGCCTGGCACGCGAGTTCGCGCGCGTCCTGCCACCCGGCGGCCAGGGCGCGATGGCGCGCCAGTTCGCGCGCCGCCAGGTGCGGCGCCTGCCCTACCTGTTCAGCGTCGCCCCGCCGGACCTGCACGTCGACGGCCTGCCGCCGGCACTGATCCCGCCGGCGCGCGACGGCTTCCCGCCGACCCACGCGCTGCTGGAGGAGATCTGGCACGCCGTGCTCGACGCCGTCGAAGGCGTGCTCGCCCACCAGCCGTTCCTGCTCGGCGAGCGCTTCACGCTCGCCGACGCCAGCGTCTACGGCGAGCTGGGTATGAACCTGAAGGACCCGACCGCCGCCGAACTGATGCGGCGGCGCGCCCCGCACACCTTCCGCTGGCTGTGCGAGGTGCGCGACGGCGCGCACGCCACCCGTTCCGGAACACTCGGCTTGCACGAACGGCTGCGGCCGCTCCTCGAGCTGCTCGAGCGCACCTTCGTACCGCTGATGGTGCAGAACGCCGCCGCCCATGAGCGCGCCCGCGCTGCCGGCGAGACGCGCTTCAACGAGCCGGCCTTCAACGCCGGGCGCGCACTGTACGACGGCACGCTGCTCGGGCGGCCGTACCGCAGCGTGGTGAAGACCTTCCAGGTGCGCGTCTGGCGCGACCTCCAGGCGCTCTGGCAGGGGCTCGACCCCGCGGCGCGCGAGCGCGTGCGGCGGGTGGCGGAGATCGCCTGGTGAACGCCGTCGGCGTGCTGGCCGACGCGGATCGCCCGGCGGTCGCGCAGGCACGGCGCGCCCTGCGGTGTCGCTGCGCGACGCCGGCCGACACGAGGTCGGCCGGCTACCCAGATCCGTTGGTGACGCCGACCACCTCGCCCTGGCAGCGCGCCGAGCTCGGTCGACCGGCGGGGCGCCGACGCCGGCACCCAGCGGCGCGTGACGAACGCCGCCGGCTATTTCACTGGCCGCACGATCAGCTCGTCGGTGCGGCAGCGGTCGCGCACGTCGCGGCCGCAGGCACGCGGTGCAAGCTGCTTGTCGAGGCAGATGCGCAGCTCGCGCAGGTAGCGACCGTTGCACTGTACCGTCAGGCCGGCGGCGCGCAGCCTCGGGTTGGCGGCGAGGAAATCCTGCTCCAGCTGGCGCGGTGCGACGTAGACCGCCTGCGGCGCGGTGCGGTAGCGCGCCGGGATGGCGATGGAGTCGAAGGCGCGCCGCGCGGTGGCGAAGTACTGGTCGACGTCGAGGCCGCTGCAGGTCCCGTGCTTGCGCCACTGGTAACGCACCAGGCTGGGGCTCGGCATGATGTCGAGCATGCCGTCGACCAGACGCTTCGGCACCGTGCTGTCCGGCGCGCAGTCGGCGGGGAAGCCGCGCTCGTCCTGCGGCCACAGGCCGTGCAGCACGAAGGCGAAGCGCCGCGCGCCGCCGCATTGTCGATGGTCGCGCGCGCCCTCCGGCTCGGCGCAGTACTGCGGCGACCACGACAGGCTGAGCACGTAGTAGTCGAAGTCGGCCGGCGCCGCGGCGGCGCGGTCGAGCCCGGCGGCGGCGAGCAGCCCGGCGACGGCGAGCAGCGCGCGCACGGCGCGCGGCGGGCTCAGCGTGGCCTCGCGGTCGGCTCTGGCAGCGGCTCGACCGACATCAGCGACAGCGTGCGCTCGCCCAGGCGGGTCGTGCCGAACAGGCGCAGGCGCGCGCCGAGTGGCGCGTCGGCAACCTTGGCGACCAGCTCGGCCGGTCCGCGTAGCGTGAAGTTGGGCCGGAAGCGCCGCACCTCGCGCAGGATGATTGCGCCGGTCGAGTTGCCCTTGATGACGCGCGCCTCGGTGACCTGGAAGCGCAGCTCGCGCTGCCCGGCGCGCAGCATCAGGTCGGCGCGCTCGTGGCGGTTGGGCGGCGGGTCGCCGACGTAGCCGTCCAGGCGCAGCGTGTTGAGCCGTTGCACAGTGGCCGCCGGCGCCCGGCTCGGCAGCAGGCACCACGACGCCAACAGCACCAATGCCAGGAGCCTGACTGATTGCTGCATCGCCCCACTTCTCCTCGCGTGCCCTCCTAGCGCAGCGCGCCGACGGCGGACAATCGCGCAGCGCCCGCCGCGGCGGCGGACTGCCTTGACGCTCTCCACCCGGCGTGAAAGGCCCCGAAGAGAGGAGGAATCACCTTATGAAGACCGGATGGCTGATCGGACTGGCCGCCGCGGTGCTCGTGGGCGCGAGCGCAAGGCCGGCAGCGGCGCAGTCCTGCGATGATTTCGACCCCTGCACCGTGCAGGACATGTGCAGCGACGGCATGTGCAGCGGTACCCCCACCACCAACGGGAGCTGCGACGACGGCGACGATTGCACCGTCAACGACCGCTGCAGCGCCGAGGGATGCACCGGCGATCCCGCTCCACTCAACACCTCATGCGGCGGCGGCTGCGGCACCTGCCAGTCGATCTCACCGATCCCGATCCCCGGGCTGCCGCTGTTCTGCGTCGGCAAGGCGGAGGACAACGGCAAGTCGTGCGACTTCGGCACACCGTGCCTCGACGGCACCTGCTCCATCACCGCGATCCCGGGCGCCCCGGCGGTCGCCTTCTGCTTCCCGCAGCAGAAGGTCTGCCCGGATACCGACGGCAACCCCTGCACCGACGGGTGCAACTTCAACACCGGCAGGTGCGAGAAGGACGTGCCGAAGTGCATCCCGACCTGCGAGACGTGCAACCGCAACACCGGCGTCTGTGAGGCGGCGAACGAGGGCGCGCCGTGCGACGACTTCAACGAGTGCACCGGCAAGAGCCGCTGCGAGCCGACCGACCTCGGCGGCACCATCCGCGGCCTCTGCGTCGAGGGCGATCCGACCGGCCCGACGCCGACCGCGACGCAGCCCAGCGGCCCGACGCCGACGGCGACCAACCCGCCGAGCTTCGCCTGCGTCGGCGACTGCAACGACGACGGCGAGGTCGCGGTCAACGAGATCATCAGCGGCGTGAACATCGCGCTCGGCAACAGCGCGGTCAGCACCTGCCCGTCGTTCGACGCCAACGAGGACGACAGCGTGGCCGTGAACGAGCTGATCAGCGGCGTCAACGCGCTGCTCAACGGCTGCTCGTAGAACCGAGCGATGAGCGATGAGCAATGAGCGATGAGGCAAATCTCATCGCTCGGCACTCATCGCTCATCGCTACGAAGTCGTGCCGTACGCCTGCTGCTTGCCGATCGCGCCTTGTGTCCGAACCTCGTCGAGCGCGGCGCGCAGATCGGCGAGGAAGGCCGGAATGACCGGCTCGTGCACGGCGTTGACGGTGCAGTGCAGGCTGGGCGGCGGCTGCTGCTGATCGACCATCCAACCGCGCCGGAAGAGCGTCGCGCCGAGCGCGAAGACGTCGGCGTCGTCGAGCGTGAACGCGACCAGCGTCGCGTCGGGCTCGGCGAGCAGGCGCACGCCGGGCGTCGCGCGTAAGCCGGCGACCAGCGCCTCGGTGGCGCGGCGTGCACTGGCGGTGAGGCGCAGGTAGCCGTCCTCGCCGAGGTAGCGCATCACCGCCCAGGCGGCGGCGATCGGGCCACCACTCTTGGTGCCGAGCACGCCGGAGCTGCCGTAGAGTCCGCCGAGCCAGTTGTCGGTGGTGAAGGTCTGCTGCTGCCGCAGCGCCTTGTTGCGGTGCAGGATCACCGACGCGCCCTTGGCCGTATAGCCGTACTTGTGAAGGTCGACCGAGATCGAGGTCACCCCCGGCACGCGGAAGTCGAATGGCGGCAGCGGATGGCCGAGGCGCTCGAGCATCGGCAGCGTGATCCCGCCCATGCAGGCGTCGACGTGGCAGTTGAGGTCGCGCGCCGCCGCCAGCGCGGCGACCTCGGCGACCGGATCGACGACGCCCTGCGGATACTGCGGCGCCGAGGCGACCAGCAGCACGGTGTTGGGCGTGATGGCGGCTTCCATCGCGGCCGGGTCGGCGCGGTAGTCGGCGCCCACCGGTACGCGCACCGAGCGCACGTCGAAGTACGCCGCGCCCTTCTCGAAGGCGGCGTGCGCGCTGGTCGGCAGGACCATCTCCGGCGCGCGGATGCCGCGCTCGCGACCGCGCGTGCGCGCCGCCTTCACCGCCAGCAGGATGCTCTCGGTGCCGCCGCTGGTCATGAAGCCGGCCGCTTCGGGTCCGCCGTGCAACAGCTCGCCGGCCATCTCGACGACTTCGGCCTGCATGCGCTTGAGACTCGGGAAGGCGGCGACGTTCAGCGCGTTGGCGGATTGGAAGCGCGCCAGCGCCTCGGTGGCCAGCGCCAGCACGTCGGCGCCGGCGTGGTAGGCGAGGCTGAAGGCGCGGCCGGACTTCCAGTCCACGTCCTGCGCCTGCAACGACTGCAGTTGCGCGAGGATCTCGTCAGCGGCGATTCCTGTCTTCGGCAGCGGCATTGCCGAACTACTCACCACAGATGAACACGGAGAACCACAGAGAACACGGACGCTGCCGCGTCGAGCCGGCGGCCTCCGTGTTCATCCGTGGTTCTCGGTGTGTTCTGTGGAACATCTTCCGTCAGCGCGGCCATCCCATCATCGGCGGGTCGGGGGGCGGCGGGGTGGGCGGCAGGTCGGTGCGCGGCCAGGCGAGCGGCGTGACGTCGCTGACGATCGGGGCGTCGACCGCGATGGCGGCGCGGTCGACGCACGGATGCGGAAATCCCTTGCCGCGCGTGCTGCCGTCCCTGAAGTAGATGATGGTGTGCACGCGCCGCGTGCGCGGGCTGCGGTTGGCGGTGGCGAGATGAAAGGTCAGTCCGTGGTGGAAGGCGACGCCGCCCACCGGCACCTCGACGAACACCGGCGCGACGCCGCGCGCCTCCGGCGCCGCGATCAGGTCCTCGGGCGTGCCGAAGAAGATGTTGACGAACTTGCGCACGCCGAAGCGATGCGAGCCGGGCACGTAGCCCATCGCACCGGCGTCGAGCGTCGAGCCGTCGAACGGAATCCACGCGGTGATCGCCTCGGTCTCGCGGATCGGCCAGTAGGCGGCATCCTGGTGCGCGTCGGTCTCGCGCCCGCCCGCCGCCTTGTAGAGCGCCTGGTCGTGCCACAGGCGCAGGGCGGCGACGCCGAGCAGTCGCGCCGCCGCCTCGCCGAGGCGCGGGTGAAAAGTCAGCGGCCGCACGCCGAGGTGGTCCTCCCACAGGTTGATGTTCTGCGAGAACGACTGCTCGTAGCGCGACTTCTCCTCCAGCGTACGGTTGTCATGCGCGTTGCGCGCCGCCACCGCCGCGTCGACCGCGGCGCCGTAGCGCGCCAGCTCGTCGGCCGTGAGCAGGTCCGGCACGACGACGTAGCCGTCGCGTTGGAAGGATTCGACCTGCTCGCGGGTCACCACCGGCACGGCCGGCTGGATAGCATGAGCGCGGCCGCTGCCGGCAAGCGCGGCGCGCCCCGCGCCCGGCACCCGCCGATGCGCCGGCCGCGCCCACCTGGCAGGCGCGCGACGATCTGCGCCGACCCGGTTCAAAGGCCCCCGTCCGGACGCTACAGTGGTGCGCCGGAGGATCCGCCATGCTGTGGAAGGACAAAGTGCACATGCCGAGCCCCGACGAGGCGCTGCCCGGACGCCGCGAGGCGATGCCGGTGCCGGAGAGCCATTTCGTCAACGGCCACCGTATCGTGCCGCCGTTCCCGGCCGGCATGCAGCAGGCGCTGTTCGGCATGGGCTGCTTCTGGGGCGCCGAGCGCAAGTTCTGGCAGCGCGCCGGCGTGTACTCGACCGCGGTCGGCTACGCCGCCGGGCTGACGCCCAACCCGACCTACCGCGAGGTGTGCAGCGGCCGCACCGGGCACAACGAGGTGGTGCTGGTGATCTTCGATCCGGCGCAGGTGACCTACCCCGAGCTGCTGCAGGTGTTCTGGGAAAGCCACGACCCGACGCAGGGCATGCGGCAGGGCAACGACGTCGGCACCCAGTACCGCTCCGGCATCTACACCTTCTCGGACGAGCAGCGCCGCGCCGCCGAGGCCTCGCGCGACGCCTACGCCGAGCGCCTGCGCGCCGCCGGCTTCGACACGATCACCACCGAGATCCTGCCGGCGCCGCCCTTCTACTACGCCGAGGACTACCATCAGCAGTACCTGGCCAAGAACCCCGGCGGCTACTGCGGGCTCGGCGGCACCGGCGTCAGCTGCCCGGTGGGGGTGGTCGCCGCCGCGTAGGGGCGCGGCTGCCGCGCCCGCAGTCTGCGGCCAGGACCCGCCCCTTACCGCATCAACGCGGCGGTGCGTTCGAGACACCAGTACGCCGCCAGCGTGCCGATGACGTACACCGGTGCCAGCGGCGCCCACGCCGGCCAGCGTAGCGGCAGGCGCGACAGCGCCGCGGCGCCGCCGAGCACCACCGCGATCACCACCGCCTGACCGAGCTCGATCCCGAGGTTGAAGCTCAACAGGGCGAGCGGCACGTCGCCCGAGGGCAGGCCGATGTCGCGGAGCGCGCCGGCGAAGCCCAACCCCTGCAGCAGACCGACCAGCAGCGCCAACCGCCAGGGGCGTCGCGCCAGACGCGACGGCGCGGCCTCGAGCGGGCGGGCCAGCACGACGGCGAGCGCGAAGAGGCTGGCGGCGATCAGCCATTCGACGGCGCGGCTCGGGAGGCGCACCACGTCCAGCGCCGCCAGCGTCAGCGTCAGGCTGTGGCCGAGGGTGAAGGCGACGACGGTTGCGATCAGCTGGCGGCGGGCGCGCGCCAGCAACAGCAGCGCGGCGATGAGCACGAGATGGTCAAGGCCGGAGAGGATGTGCGCCGCCCCGATGGCGAGGTAGGCGCGAGCGATCGCGCCGGGGATCTGTCGCTCCGGCACCACCAGCTCCGGCGTCGCGCCGCGCACGACGCCGCGCACGACGCGGCCGTCGGCGAGGGCGACGCGCACCAGCGCGTCGATGCCGGCGCCGGCGAGGCCGCTGACGCCGACGCGAGCACCGACCAGCCCGCTCGGGCAGCGTACCTGCCAGGTGCTGGTCAGACTCTCCGCATCGCCGCTGGTCTGCGGCGCGCTCAGCGGCGCGCAGTCTGGCGGCAGGCGCGGTGCCACCTCGCTGCCGGTGGCTCGGTAGCGCGAGGTCTTCCAGGTCACCGCGATGCGCCCGTCGCCGAGCTCGCGAAGGTCGAGCAGCGCCGGCGCCAGCGGATGCGCCGCGGCCGCCGTCGCCAGGCAGGCGGCGGCCATTGCCACGCAGCGTCGCAACCAGCGGCTCATGCGTCCACACCTCGCCCGCCGGCGCGCCCGCCCGCAAGCGAATCAGGCTGGACCTCGCGCCCGGGTAGGTCATGCTACCCGCGATGAGCGCGGCGATCGGACGTGGCGCCCGGGCGGCGTCGTGGGCGCGACTGCTCGGCGAGCTCGCGCTGTGGTTCGGAGTTGGCGCGCTGATCGTCGGACTGGTGGCGGTGTATGTCTACCGCACCGAGGTCGCCGCCGACCTCGCCACACTGGCCGAGGAGCAGCAGGGCCAGGTGGACCTGGTCACCGCCAGCCTGGCGCGCGACATCGAGACGGCAGCCGCCCACCTGATGATCCTGGCGCGCGCCAACGATCTGCGCGCCTTCCTCGCCGACGACAGCGCGGCGAACCGCGCCGCACTGGAGCAGGAGCTGGTCTCGTACGCGGCGCTCAGCGGCCTGTTCGACCAGCTGCGCTTCATCGACACCAGCGGGCGCGAGGTGGTGCGGATCAACTACGCCAACGGACACCCGGCTGCGGTGCCGCGCGACGAGCTGCGCGACAAGTCGGGCCGTCCCTACGTCGCCGACACGCTGCGACTCGCCCCCGGTGAGATCTCGCTGTCGCGCTTCGACCTCAACGTGGAGGGCGCCACCGTGGTGCGCCCGCTGACACCGGTGCTGCGCCTGTCGACGCCGATCTACGACCCGGGCGGCAGGCTGCGCGGCCTGCTGATCCTCAACTACCTGGGCGCGCGCCTGCTGCGCGACCTCGATCGCGAGTCGTCCAGCGGCCTCGGCCAGATGAATCTGCTCGACCGCGAGGGCTACTGGCTGAAGGGTCCGAACGAGGCGGTCGAGTGGGGCTTCATGTTCCCCGATCGCGCCGATCGCAGCTTCGCGCACGCCTATCCCGACGCCTGGGAGCGCATCCTCTCCGCCGACAGCGGACAGTTCGAGACCGCCGATGGGCTCTTCACCTTCCGGACCGAGACGCCGCTCGCCGACCTGAGCCGCCGCAACGCCAGCGCCAACTTTGCGCCGAGCGCGGCGTCGCCGTTTCCCTACGACTACTTCTGGAAGGTGGTTTCGCGCGAGCCGCCGGCGGCACTGGCGGCGCTGCGCCGGGCGCGGCTGACGCGCATCCTGACGCTGGTGGTGCCGCTGTTGGCGGTGCTCGCCGCCGGCGCCACCGTGCTGGCGCGGCTGCGCGAGAGCCGCCGCCTGGCGATGCGCGAGCTGCGCCGCGCCAAGGAGACGGCGGAGGCCGCCAGCCGCGCCAAGAGCGAGTTCCTGGCCCTGATGAGCCACGAGATCCGCACGCCGATGAACGGCGTCATCGGCATGACCGAGCTGGCGCTCGCCACCGATCTGTCCGCCGAACAGCGCGAGTACCTGGAGATGTCGCGCCTCTCGGCCGCCGCGCTGCTGACGGTGATCGACGACATCCTCGACTTCTCGAAGATCGAGGCCGGCAAGCTGAGCCTCGAGCAGGCCCCGTTCAGTCTGCGCGACACGCTCGGCGACGCGCTGCTGGCGCTCGCCGTGCGCGCCCACGCCAAGGGCCTCGAGCTGGTCTGCGACGTGCCGCCCGAGGTACCCGACGCCCTGATCGGCGACGCCGGTCGCTTGCGGCAGGTGGTGATCAACCTGGTCGGCAACGCGATCAAATTCACCGACCAGGGCGAAGTGGTCCTGTCGGTCGGGGGCTTCGCGCCGCACCGCCCGCGCACCAACCGCAGGCCGCGCCCGGGTACGCCGCCGCCGCGCCTCGGCCTGCAGTTCGCCGTGCGCGACACCGGCGTCGGCATCGCGGCGGAGAAGCTGGAGCACGTCTTTCGCGCCTTCCAGCAGGCCGACGGCTCGACCACGCGGCGCTACGGCGGCACCGGCCTCGGCCTCACCATCTCGCGCCGCCTGGTCGAGATGATGGGCGGCACCATCTGGGTGGACAGCACGCCGGGCAGCGGCAGCACCTTCGCCTTCACCGCCCGCTTCGAGCCCGACGCGGCCTCGGCGAACCCGGCGACCGTGGCGCTCGGGCCGCGCACGGTGCTCATCGTCGACGACAGCGACAGCAGCCGCCGCGTGCTGGCGCGCACCGCCGCGCAGTGGGGTCTGCAGGCGGACGCCTGTGCCAGCATCGACGCGGCGCGCCGAATGCTCGCGCAGGCCGGCGCGCCGCCCGCGTTGCTGTGGCTCGACAGCGCGCTGAGCGACGGCGACGGCCTCGAGCTCTGCGAGTGGATCGCGCAGCAGCCGGCGCTGCAGTCGATGCGCACCATCCTGCTCACCACCGGCGTGCAGGTCGCCGCGGCGCGCCGCGCGTCGCTTGGCATCGCCGCCTGCCTGCTCAAGCCGGCGAAGGAATCCGATTTGCGCCGCGCCGTGCTCACTGCCCTCGGCATCGGCGTGGCGGCGCCGGCGAGCCCGGCGCTGCCGGCCGCCGGATCGCCGGGTGCAGAACCGAGCGCGCTGCGCATCCTGCTCGCCGAGGACAACGCGGTGAACCAACGTCTGGCCTGCCGCCTGCTGGAAAAGCGCGGCCACCGCGTCACCATCGTCGAGAACGGCCGCCTGGCGCTCGACGCAATCGCCGCACAGAGCTTCGATGTGGTGCTGATGGACGTGCAGATGCCGGAGATGGACGGCCTCAGCGCCACCCGCGAGCTGCGCCGCCGCGAGGCCGACGACGGCGGCACGCCGCGTCTGCCAGTCATCGCCATGACCGCCTTCGCCATGCGCGAGGACGAAGCCATGTGTCTCGCCGCCGGCATGGACGGCTACGTCACCAAGCCGATCGCCCCGGCCGCGCTGGTCAACGCCCTCGCCAGGCACGTGCGCGCCGCCGCGCCGCGCGCCGAGCGCGCGTGATCGCGGCCCCCATCCCGGCCTTCCCCCGCTGGCGCGGGGGAAGGAGACCCGAGCGTACCCGGTTCTGCTCCTTCCCCCGCGCCAGCGGGGGAAGGTCGGGATGGGGGCCGCCACCTGTTACGTGGATTGACTGAATGAGCCACGACTTGTAACAAGAGCGGGTGCGGCCGCCGACCCCGAAGACGCTGATCCTCGACCTGCTCTCCTCGCTGCGCGGGCATTCGATGCCGGTGCGCGCGTTGGTCGGCGCGGCGGCGGTGTTCGGCATCAGCCCGGAGAGTCTGCGCGTCGCGCTGGTGCGGCTCGGCGAGCGCGGCACGGTGGCGCGCGACGCGCGTGGCCACTACCGCCTCGCCGAACGGGCCGAACCGGTGCAGCGCCATGTCGCCGGTTGGAACCGGCTGGAAGAGCGCCTGGCGCCGTGGCGCGGCGGCTGGGTGGCGGTGCACACCGCCGCGCTCGGCCGCGCCGACCGCGCCAGCCTGCGGCGCCGCGAGCGCGCCTTCGGCTGGCTCGGCCTGCGCAGCCTGGCCCCGCATCTGTACGTGCGGCCCGACAACCTGCGCGGCGGCGTCGACGGCGTGCGCGACGAGCTCCGCAGCCTCGGCCTCGAGCCCGAGGCGCTGGTGTTCGGCATCGCGGCATTCGACGCCGGGAGCGAAGCGCGCGCCCGCGCGCTGTGGGACACGGCGGCGCTGCGCCGCACCTCTCGCGACGCCGCCGCGGCGCTGCGGCGCAGTGCCGCGCAGCTCGACGCGCTGCCGCCGGAGCGGGCCATGGTCGAGTCGTTCCTGCTCGGCGGCGAGGCGATCCGCACGCTGGCGCACGATCCGCTGCTGCCCGAACCGCTCGTCCCGCACGGCGAGCGCGCCGCGCTGGTCGCGGCGCTGCGCGACTACGACCGCCTCGGCCGCGCCCGCTGGCGCGAGTTCCTGCGCGCGCATGGCGCGCCGCATCTCAGTGCACCGCGCGCCGCCGTCGACGGCGGCTGGTCCGTTCCCGTTTCCGGAGGTACCGCATGAGCTCCCCCGCCCTCGCTCCGTCAGCCGCGCGCGAGACCACCGACGTCGGCAAGGCCGCCGCCGCGATGCTCAAGGACGTACTGAGCATCGACGAGCGCAAGGCATTGCTGCGCATCAACCCACTGCGCTCGATCTGGATGGTGGCGTCGAACTGGCTCGCCATCTTCGCGGTGATGGCGCTGGTGGCGTGGGCGCCGAACCCGCTCACCATCCTGCTGGCGCTGTGGATCATCGGCGCGCGCCAGCTCGGCATGGCGATCGTCATGCACGAGGCGGCGCATCGCACGCTGTTCCGCAATCGGCGCCTGAACGACTGGGTCGGCAACTGGCTCGCCGCCTACCCGGTGTGGGCCGACGTGGGGCCGTATCGCGCCTACCATCTCATGCACCACAGCCGCACCGGCACCGATCAGGATCCCGACCTCGGCCTGGCGGCGCCGTTCCCGATCACCGCCGCGAGCTTCCGCCGCAAGGTGTGGCGCGATCTCTCCGGGCAGACCGGCTGGAAGCAGGCGAAGGCGGTGTTCCGCCGCGACGTCGGCTGGTCGCGCGGCCGCAACCAGCGCTCGCTCGGCATGAACGAGGGCGAGCAGCCCGACGTCGGCTTCCACAAGCTGGTCCCGGTGGGGCTGACCAACGCGCTGCTGCTCGCCGGGCTGACGCTGGCCGGCTATCCGGCGCTCTACCTGCTGTGGGCGGTCGCGTGGCTGACGACCTACCGCCTCGTCACCCGCATCCGCTCGATCGCCGAGCACGGCATGGTGCCCGACCGCCTCGATCCGCTGCGCAACACCCGCACCGTGCTGGCGTCGTGGTGGGAGCGCCTGCTGCTGGCGCCCAACCGGGTGAACTTCCACCTCGAGCACCACCTGCTGATGACCGTGCCGCACCACAACCTGCCCGCCCTGCACCGCCTGTTGCGCGCCCGCGCCGCGATCGACGAGCGCTGCCTGGCGCCCGGCTACGTCGCGTTGCTCAAGCTCGCCACCTCGCGCGCCTGAGCGAAGAATTTCTTCCCATCGAGGCGATCAACTCTGCGTACACGCCTTCGCGATCGCCTCGATGTGGCGCTGATCGGTGCCGCAGCAGCCGCCGAGGATGGTGAGGTGCGGCAGGCGGCGGCGCAGGACCTTGTAGTGGACGCCGAGCTCGGAGGGGCTGCCGATGTCGAGCTCGGTGGCGGCGTCGAGCTCGGCGTGGCTCTTGGTCGAGGCGTTGGCGCGGATGCCGCGCAGGCGCGTCAGCCAGTCGCCGTCCTCCAGCGCGTCGGCAAAGTGGGTCGGATGGGCGCAGTTGATCATGTAGTAGGCCGGCGCCGCGTCGGTCGCGGCGTCGGTGCGCGCGATGGCGGCGGCGAGCGTCTCGCCGCTCGGCAGGCGGCCGTCGGTCTCGACGGTGAACGAGATCGCCACCGGCATGCCGGCGGCGCGCGCGGCGCGCGTCACGCCGATCGCTTCCTCGGCATAGGTCATGGTGATGGCGCTGATGAGATCGGCGCCGGCATCCGCCAGCACGCGCGCCTGGGTGGCGTGGTACTGCTCGGCTTCATCTTCGCGCATGAACGCGTCGGGACGGTAGCCGTCGCCGCGCGGCCCGATACAGCCGCTCACCACCACCGGCGTGTGCGGATCGTCGTAGTCGCGTCGCACGTCCTCGACCAGCGCCACCGCCTGGCGATTCGCCTCCGCCAGCGCCGCGGCGTCGTAGCCGATCTTCTCCGCCCAGTCCGGGTTGGCGCGCCAGGTGGCGGTCTCCAGCACCAGGCCGACGCCGTACGCCCGCGCCAGCGCCGCGTAGCTGCGGAAGTACTTGCGCAGCGCTTCGGGGCCGCCGTCGCGCTTCAGCAGATCGAAGGCGGCGAAGCAGGGCAGCTCGTGTCCCTCGAGGAAGACCAGCGTCGTCTCCAGGCCGCCGTCGGTCAGGAACAACTCGGTACCGAGCTGCGGCAGGCGGTCGCGATGGCGCGTCATTGCTCTCCGTCCTCCAGCGTGGGTGGTGGCGGATCCATCGCCCGGCCGTAGAGGTCCGTCAACTCCGCCAGGCGCTCGGCATGCTGGGCACCGAGCGCCGCCTCGCCCAGGCGCCAGGCCCAGTTGCCCGCGGCGCGGCCGGGCAGGTTCATGCGCGCGTCGCTGCCGAGCCCGAGCACGTCCTGCGCCGGCACGATGGCGGTATCGGCCACCGATCCGACCGCCAGACGGATCAGTCCCCAGGTCAGCGTTGCCGGGTCGGCGTCGGGCGCGCAGCCGAGGTAGCGGCACAACGCCGCGCGCGTCGCCGGCGGTGCGGCGGCGACCCAGCCGGCGGTCGTGTCGTTGTCGTGCGTGCCGGTGTAGACGATTTCGTTGCGCGCATACATGTGCGGCAGGAACGGATTGGCGGCGTCGCTGTCGAAGGCGAACTGCAGCACCTTCATGCCGGGCAGATCGTAGCGGGCGCGCAACGCCTCGACCGCCGGGGTGACGACGCCGAGGTTCTCGGCGACGATCGCCACCTCGCCGAGCGCGGCACGCACGGCGTCGAGCACCGCGGCGCCCGGCGCCGGCCGCCACTGCCCGTTGATCGCGGTGGTCTCGCCGGCCGTCACCGCCCAGTAGCGGGTAAAGCCGATGAAGTGGTCGATGCGCACCGCGTCGTAGAGCCGCAAGGCCATGCGCAGACGCGCCACCCACCAGGCGAAGCCGTCCGCTTCCAGCGCGCGCCAGCGATAGAGCGGGTTGCCCCACAGCTGGCCGGTGGCGCTGAAGTAGTCGGGCGGCACGCCGGCGACCGCCGTCGGCGCGCCGTGCGGGTCGAGCTGGAAGAGATCGCGATGCGCCCACACGTCGGCGCTGTCGTAGGCGACGAAGATCGGCACGTCGCCGATGACGCGGATGCCGCGCGCCGCGGCGGCGGTGCGCAGCTCGCCCCACTGGTGGAAGAAGAGGAACTGCAGCGCCGCGTGCGCGTCGATCTCGGCGGCGAGTGTCTCGCGCCAGTGGCGCAGCGCTGCGGCGCGGCGCAGGCGGATGTCGTCTGCCCACGCCGACCACGGCGCGCCGCCGTGCGCGTCCTTGAGCGCCAGGAACAGCGCCGCGTCGTCGAGCCACGCCGCTTCGGCGGCGCGGAAGCGCACGAAGGCATCGCCGAGCGCGCTCCCGCCACCGCACAGGCGGCGCGCGGCGGCGTGCAGCGGCGGCAACTTGCGCGCCAGCACGGCGCCGTAATCCACCGGTGCGCCGGGGTCGCCGTCGGTCGCGGCGCCGGCAAGCGCGTCGCCGTCGAGCAGGCCGGCGTCGACCAGGCGCTCGAGGCTCACGAGCAGCGGGTTGCCGGCAAAGGTGGAGGGGCTCTGGTAGGGGGAGTCGCCGAAGCTGGTCGGGCCGAGCGGCAGCACCTGCCAGCAGCGCTGCCGCGCCGCGGCGAGGAAATCGAGCAGGGCGGTCGCGCCGGGGCCGAAGTCGCCGATGCCGAAGCGGGACGGCAGCGACGTCGGGTGCAGCAGCAGGCCGCTGGCGCGCGGGAGGCGCACCGGGCGATCAGACCGGCCGCGGCGTGAAGCGGCACGGCATGCGCTTGATGCCGTGGATGAACGCCGACAGCAGCATGTCGGGCGCGCCGCTCACCTCGATGTCGGGCAGCCGCCGCAGCAGCTCCTCGAACATCACCGCGATCTCGCGCCGCGCCAGGTTGGCGCCGAGGCAGAAATGCGGCCCGCCGCCGCCGTAGCCGACGTGCTCGTTCGGATCGCGGGTGATGTCGAAGCGATAGGGGTCGTGAAACTTGGCCGCGTCGCGGTTGGCGGCGTTGTACCACATCACCACCTTGTCGCCCGCTTTGATCGCCTGGCCGCCGAGCACCGTGTCGCGCGTCGCGGTGCGGCGGAAGTGGATCACCGGCGTCGCCCAGCGCACGATCTCCTCCACCGCCGGCGCCTTGTAGCGCTCGAAGTCGGCCTGCCACTTGCGCCGCTCGTCCGGCCATTGGGTGAGCGCCAGCATGCCGTGGCTGATCGCGTTGCGCGTCGTCTCGTTGCCGGCGACCACCAACAGGATGAAGAACGAGCCGAACTCCTGCTCGGTGAGGCGCTGCCCATCG
Source organism: Deltaproteobacteria bacterium (assembly GCA_033764095.1). Classification (GTDB taxonomy): domain Bacteria; phylum Desulfobacterota; class Binatia; order HRBIN30; family CADEER01; genus JBDTMT01. The sequence goes on from JANRJF010000180.1 coordinate 45,394, forward strand.
ACCTCGGCGTGCATCAGCGCCGAGGTGATGTCCTCGGTCGGTGTCGCCAGGCGCGCGCCGCCGAGGCTCTGCGCGTACTGGAACAGCTCCATGCCGGCGGCCATCAGCTCTTCCATCGTCGAGGCGTACTCGGGGTCGCCGACGCCGAGGATGATGTTGGTGAGCTCGTAGATGCGGCGGTAGTCGCTGGCCGGGATGCCGAGCATCTCGCAGATGATCTCGAGCGGCAGCGCCGCGGCGATCTCCTGCACGAAGTCGCACTCGCCGCGAGCCGCCACCGCGTCGACGATCTTCTTGGCGCGCTCGCGCACCATGCCCTCGACGCGCGACACCATGCGCGGCGTGAAGCCCTTGTTGACCAGCAGGCGCAGCTTGGTGTGGCGCGGCGCGTCCATGTTGATCATCGAGCCGAAGAATTCCGCCAGCTCGATCGGCAGGTCGCCGATGTTCGAGCCCTTGCCGGAGATGAACAGCTCGGGGGTGCGGCTCACCGTCCACACGTCCTCCCAGCGCGTCACCGCCCAGAAGCCCGGCCCCTTGGGCAGGCCCGGGTATTCGAACTCCTCGTGCCACGACACCGGACGCTCGGCGCGCAACAGCGCGAACGCCGCCTCGCGGTCGTGATCGGGCAGACTCCAGAACGCGACGTCGGACAGCTTGATGTCATCGACGGACAGCTCGGTGCGCGGGGCGGGAATCATGCGGGGGTTATAGCCGGCGCGGGTGGGGTGTCCACCGCTTCGACATGCGGACGTGCGGAGGTGCTGACGTGCTGAGGTGCCGATGAGCTGAGGTGGATCGACATGCGGCTAGATGGACGGGGCTACGCCACGTCAACACGTCATAACATCGCACCTCCCCTCAGCCGCTCAGCATGTCGACACCCAGCACTGGAGGCTGCGCTTGGTCCGTTTGACACCCACCCGCCGACGAGGCGACACTCCGCGGCCCCACAACAGAGGAGGAGCAGCAATGGCTGACAAGCCGAAGGCCGATTTCTCCGACGTCACCGCGGGCAGCTCGTCGACCGCACCGGCGCCCGCGCCCGCCGCACCGGCCGTCCGTACCTACACGGTGGTGCGCGGCGACACGCTGTCGAAGATCGCCAAGCAGCACTACGGCGACGCCAACAGGTGGAAGAAGATCTTCGAGGCCAATACCGACATCCTGAAGGACCCCGACCGCATCTTCCCGGGTCAGGTGCTGAAGATCCCCGACGCGTGATGCCACGAAAGGAGCCCGCCATGCGCACCCATCCTCGCTTCACCCATCTCGCCGCGCTGCTGCTGTGCTGCGCCGCCGTGGCGGCGTGCAAAAAGGAAGAAGCGCCGCCGCCCGCGCCGGCGACCGCCCCCGCCGCGCCGCAGGCCGCCGCCCCGGCGGCGTTCGCCGTCACCAGCCTCGACCTCGGCAAGCAGCTCGGTCCGGACAAGAAGGTGACCGAGTCGCTGACCGTCTTCGCCGCCGGCGACACCATCTACGCTTCGGTGGGGAGCACCGGCGCTTCCCCCAACGTCGCGCTGAAGGCGCGGTGGACCTACGAAGAGGACGGCCAACTGGTCAACGAATCGGTGCAGACCATCGCCCCGACCGGCCCCGCCGTCACCGAGTTCCACATCGGCAAGCCGAGCGGCTGGCCGCCGGGCAAGTACAAGGTTGTCATCTCCGCCAACGACCAGCCGGTGCAGAGCAAGATGTACGAGGTGAAGTAGGGGACTTTCTCCCCCCTTTGGAAAAGGGGGGACAGGGGGGATTTTCAGATCCGATCGCGACGCGCAGGTGATCGAAAATCCCCCCTCACCCCGCTTTTTCAAAGGGGGGAACTTTAAGAGGAGCCGCCAGCGTCGCCGCGGTCAGCAGCACCAGGCTGATCCAGATCAGGTCCGAGAGCAGCAGGTGCGCGAGCTGCACCGGAACCGGCGCGAGCAGGTAGACGTTCAGCAGCCCGAGGGCGAGCTGGACGAACCACAGCGCGACGACGGCGGCGGCGAAGGCGCGCACCTGCGGCCGCGGACGGCGGACGGCGGCAAGCGCGGCGACGGTCACCAGCGCGCCGACCGCAATCGCCAGCATCGGATGCCAGATGCGCAGCCGCACGAAGACGTGCGCGGTCGGCGAGAAGGTCATCGCCTTGCCCTCGGCGAGCGTCGCGACCGGGAAGAGCGTATCACCGAGCGCGGTGATCGCGCCGCTGACGCCGAGTACCAGCACGCCGGCCAGCGCCGCGTAGAGCAGCGCGCCGACCGCGCCCTGGCCGCGCGGCTGCGGCGCCGCACCGCCCGACGCCCACCAGGCGGTGAGCGCCAGCGCCGCAACCAGGAAGAAGGTGTTGGTCAGATGGCCGCCGACCCACCAGCCGCGCGCCGCCGAGGCGTCCTGCGCGACGTACTCCAGCAGCACCAGGCCGGCGCCGATCAGCGCTTCGCTGACGATGAAGATCGCCGACCACGCCGCGCCGCGCCGTACGATGTGGCCGCGCGGATAACTGCGCCAGGCGCCCGCCAACAAGCCGGCGATGAGCAACAGCGCCAGGCCGCTGGTGAGGCGATGGCCGAACTCGATCAGCGTCTGCAGCGCCGGCGCGCGCGGTACCACCTCGCCGTTGCACAGCGGCCAGTGGTTGCCGCAGCCGGCGCCCGAGCCGGTGGCACGCACGAACGCGCCCCACAGGATGACGAAGAGGTTGAAGGCCAGCACGCCCCACGCGTAGGTGGCAAACCGCGCCGGCCGCGCCCCCTCGGCGGCGGTCACGGCAACCGTGCCAGCGGCATCGCGCATCGCCGTATTGAAGCACCGGGCGTGGAGCGATGCGAGGTGCCGCGTGAGAATGGAGCCACGGATTACCCGGATTTCACGGAGAGGAACCGAAACATTCCTCTCCGTGAAATCCGTGTAATCCGTGGCTCCATTTCAGTCAGAGGAATAGCGGCGCGGCGTCGATCGGCGCTCTTTCTTCCCCTGACAGCGTAACAGCCTAGCAGCCTAACAGCCTGCCTCTCACGGCACCGGCCGACACATCGACGGACGCGCGGTCGAGTCGCAGGTCATCAGCGGCTGGTCGTAGCGATCGTAGAAGGTCGCGGTCCAGTTCGGGCCGTTGGGCTCGATCAGCAGGTAGCCGTGGTCGTGCTCGATGTTGGCGACCCCGACGGTCGGGCCGCCGGGGCCGGTGGCGACGTTGGCGAGGCGCGGCGGCAGCCAGGCGGGATTGTCGAGCTCGGCGCCGCCACTGCCGGCGATCAGCACGTTGGGCGCGCCGGGTGTGCTCATGGTGAGCGACTGGAAGAGGTGCTGGTGACCGGAGAGCACCAGGTTGATCTGCGGCGGCAGGCGATTCCCCGACGCGGTCTGCAGCGTGTAGTCGAGGATCACCGGCGGCGCGTTGAGCACGCGCAGAATGCCCCAGATCGGCTTGTGCGACACCAGCCAGGTCTGCGCCGCGACACTGTCGTCGGCGAGGTCGGCGAGGCGCTCGAACTGGCGGCGATAGGGCGTCACCTGATCGCGCAGGCCGGGCTGGCCGCAGGCGTTGGCGGAGTCGAAGACCAGTAGGCGCAGCGTCTGACCGAGCTGCAGCAGGTAGGGATCGGTGTAGTCCGGCGTGATGACCGGGTTGTCGGCGCAGACCGGCGCCACCTGGTGCGGATCGAGGTAGCGGAAGTAGCCGTGTCCGCCGCGGCTGCAGAGCTCGTGGTTGCCGCGCGTCATCACCCACGGCGCGGCGGCGAGCAGCGGCGCGGCGGGGGTGAAGAAGTCGTCGCGCCAATTGGTCCAGTTGTCGCCGCAGTCGGGAAAGCCGCAGTTGAACGGGTTGTAGGTGCAGCAGGCGTCGTAGGCGATGCAGCCGGTGCCGCGGTAGTTGTAGTCGCCGAGGTGGATGACCAGGTCCGGCTGGCGCGCCGCGGCGTTGCGGGCGATGGCGGCGAAGTCCCAGTCATCGGCGCAGTCCTGCCCCTGGTCGGCGCCCAGGCAGCCGCTGTCGCCGAAGGCGACGATGCGGCGCGGCTCGGGCGCCGGCATGCGCAGCGTCTGCGGCCAACCCTCGATCGCGACGGCGTGGGCGCGCGGCGACGGCTGCCAGTCGCAGACGCGATCGGGGAAGTCGGGCGGATCGGGCGCACTGCGCTCGGTCATCACCGTGCGCCACGCCGGCGGACCCGGCGTCGCCCCCGCTGCGATCGGCGCGACGCGCGGACAGGCGGCAGCGGCGGTGATGACGCGCACGATCGGTCCGATCGTCGAGTGCTGAATCCAGGCGGCGCGGATGTCGCCGCTCTGTGCGACGACCGGCCGCACCGACGCCGTCGTCGCAGCAATAGCGACAGCGAAGAGGAAGCGATGAGCGACCAGGAAGCGATGAGCGACGAGCGGTGAGCGATGAGCGACACGGAAGCGACGAGCGATGAGCGATGAGCGATGAGTGTCCGGGTTCGAATCAGTTCTCATCGCTCGTCGCTCATCGCTCATCGCTTCCGGGCCTCATCGCTCGTCGCTCATCGCTCTTCACTTCCGGGCCTCATCGCTCATCGCTCGTCGCTCATCGCTTCGTGGCCCTACTGGAGCAGGCCATACGACCAGGTTTCGGTGAGCACGTCGTTGCCCTGCGTGAGGAAGGCGCGCAGCTCGATCGGGCCGCTGGTCTTGGGCGAGAGCTGGAACGAGAGACGCCAGCCGCCGGTGTCGGGATTCTTCACCACGTGCTGGTCGAGCAGCGCGGCGGCGTCCGGACCGGGCCCGGCGCTGACGATGCCGTTCGGCGGCTGGTCGGCCGGAATGTTGCGCAGGCGCTCGCTGTCGAAGTCGATGACGAAGCGATAGCCACCGGGCACCGTGCCGCGGTCACGCCGCGTCGCGACGGCGCGGCCGGCGGGCGGACGGCTCATCTCGTCGCCGTAGAAGGTCAGTCGATAGGCGAAGCTCACCGGCTTGCCGGGGCGCAGCGGCGTCTCCGGCACCCAGAAGGCGACGATGTTGTCGACCAGCTCGCTGGTGGTGGGAATCTCGACCAGCTCGATGTGGCCCTTGCCCCAGTCGCCCTTCGGTTCGACCCAGACGCTCGGCCGCAGCTCGGAGCGCGTCTCGATGTCCTGGTAGCTGGCGAAGGCGCGGTCGCGCTGCAGCAGGCCGAATCCCTTCGGGTTGGTGGTGTCGAAGCTGCTGGCGTTGATGCGCGTCGGGTTGTCGAGCGGGCGCCACAGCCATTCGCCGCCGCCGAGGTGCAACAGCAGGCCGTCGGAGTCGTGCACCTCGGGACGGAAGTCCTCGAAATGGCGCGGCGTGTTCTCGCCGAAGAAAAACATGCTGGTGAGCGGCGCGATGCCGAGCTTGGCCACCTGGCGGCGCGGGAACAGGCGCGCCTGCACGTCGATCGCCGTCTGCACACCGGGGTGGATGTCGAAGCGGTAGGCGCCGGCCAGGCTGCGACTGTCGAGCAGCGCGTAGAGCACCAGGTGGTTGGCGTCCGGCGTCGGCGTTTCCAGCCAGAACTCGACGAACGACGGGAACTCCTCGCCCGACGGCTCGACGGTGTCGATCGCCAGGCCGCGCGCCGAGAGGCCGTAGACGTTGTCGCGCCCGAGGGCGCGGAAGTAGCTGGCGCCGAGGAAGACGATCAGCTCGTCGAGGTAGTTCGGATTCTTCAGCGGGTAGTGGATGCGCAGGCCGGCGTAGCCGATGTCGGTCGGAATGCGGTCGGCGAAGGTGTTCTTGCCGTAGTCGAAGCGGGTCGGCGAGAACGGCACCGGGTGCACGCCGTCGGGGTCGATGACGTTCACCTGCACGGTGCGGTCGTAATAGAGGCC
>JANRJF010000181.1:0-6291 GCA_033764095.1 Deltaproteobacteria bacterium
CCTGCGCCCGGCATCACGCCGGCCGCACCGTTGGTCACTACGGACGCTCGTCACGAGCGGATTGGGTCTGGTCACGATTTTGACGCTCACCCCGTCGATCGCGCCGGCGCAGGAGACGTCGATCATCGCCGCCACGGCGGCTCCGCCGGTGGACCCGGTCGGGGCGGTCGCGTCGGCGCTGAAGGAATGCTCGACCAAGCTCGACCGCCAACAGCGGTGGAGCCTGGCGCGGGTGATCCACGACGAGAGCGTCGAGCACGGCTACGATCCGCTGCTCATCACCGCGCTGGTGCAGGTGGAGAGCGGCTGCGAAGCGACGGCGCGTGGGGGCGGCGCGATCGGCCTGACGCAGTTGCTGCCGTCGACGGCGCGCGGCGTCGCGCCGCGCGCCGGCGTGGTGTGGCGCGGCGCGCAGACGCTCAAGGATCCGATCGCCAACGTGCAGATCGGCGTGCGCTATCTGCACGAGCTCGACGCGATGTTCGACGATACGTACCGCGCGGTGGCGGCGTACAACATGGGACCGGCGCCGGTGCAGCGCATGTCGCGCCAGCGCGCCCAGCGGGTCCGCTACGTGCGCAAGGTGATGGCGCGCTACGAGATGCTGCGCGATCAGTACGCGTGAGCCCGCCTGTGGGTGGGGCGTCGCCCGTTCGCGAGGCGCGCATCTGACCCACCGCATGGCCGACGACCGACAGGATCGTCGGGCTTGCAAAGCCGCTCCGGCGCCGGCCATATCGGCCGACGAAAAGGAGCGACGCATGCCACGTCACATCACCGCGCCGACGCGCATCGAGGCGGCGGGAAACAAGCCGAAGCTGATCGACGAGTACGTCGGCCGGGTCAACTCGCAGAGCGGCGACGTCAGCATCGCGCACATGCGGTCGCCGGGCGGGTGGGAAGAGCCGCGCCAGCGGCCCGAGTTCACCGAGTACACCGTCGTGCTGAAGGGCATGCTGCTGGTCGAGCACGACGGCGGCGCCTTCGAGGTGCATGCCGGCCAGGCGGTGATCACGCTGCCCGGCGAACGCGTGCGCTACCGCACGCCGCTCGCCGAGGGGGCCGAGTACATCGCCGTGTGCACGCCGGCGTTCTCGCCCGACACCGTGCACCGCGAGGACTGACGCGATGCGGGTGCCGCTGCTGGTCACCGACTTCCTGCGCCGCGCCGCGCACCTCTATCCGGACAAGCTGGCGGTGGTGGATGGGGCGCGCCGCTTCACCTACCGCGAGCTGCAGCAGCGCTGCTTCCGCATGGCCAACGCGCTGCGCGCGATCGGCATCGGGCAGGGCGATCGCGTCTGCATTCTCAGCCCCAACTCGCACTTCTTCCTGGAGAGTTTCTACGGCACCAGCCTGATCGGCGCGATTCTGGTGCCGCTCAACTATCGGCTGATCGCTGCCGACCACGAGTACATCCTCAACCACGCGGGCGTGAAAGCGGTGTTGGTCGACCGCGACTACAGCGCCGTGGTCGACGAGATCCGCCCGCACCTGCAGACGGTCGAGCACTGGATCAGCGCCGGTGACGCCGGCGCGCCGGCGCCTGGCTGGCGCGACTGGGAGGCGTGGATCGGCGCCGCGTCGGACGCGCCGCCGGCGGCGCCGCCGGTGGCGGTCGACGAGGACGACCTGGTCTCGATCAACTACACCTCCGGCACCACGGCGCGGCCGAAGGGCGTCATGATGACGCACCGTAACTGCTACCTGAACGCCTACAACCTCATCGCCCACCTCGGCGTGCGGCACGAGGACGTCGAGCTGTGGACGCTGCCGATGTTCCACTGCAACGGCTGGGGCGGGGTCTACGCGCTCACCGCGCAGGGCGGGACGCACGTCGTGCTGCGCAGCATCGACGCCAAGACCATCTTCGAGCTGATCGCGCGCGAGCGCGTGACGTTTGCCTGCATGGCGCCGGCGGTGCTGCGCGCCATCCTCGACTACCCGGACAAGGCCGCGCACAAGTTGACGACGCAGCCGCGGCTGACCGTCGCCGGCGCGCCGCCGCCGGCGGCGTTCATCGAGCGGCTGGAGACCGAGCTCGGCTGGTCGTTCATGCAGATCTACGGCCTCACCGAGACCTCGCCGCTGCTCACCATCTCGAAGCCCGACTTCGCCACCCGCGCCGACGACTGGGCGCGCCGCGCGCACGCCGGCGTCGAGGGCATCGGCGTCGAGCTGATCGTGATGGACGCGCACGGCGCGCCGGTGGCGCGCGACGGCGTTGCGGTGGGCGAGATCTGCGCGCGCTCCAACGTCGTCTTCAAAGGCTACTGGGAGCAGCCCGAGGCGACCGCGGCGGCGATCCACGACGGCTGGTTCCACACCGGCGACCTGGCGGTGTGGGATGCGGTCGGCAACATCCACATCGTCGACCGGCAGAAGGACGTCATCATCTCCGGCGGCGAGAACATCAGCTCGCCGGAGATCGAGGACGCGCTGTATCAGCACCCGGCGGTGCTGGAGTGCGCGGTGATCGGCGTGCCGCACGCCAAGTGGGGCGAGACGCCGAAGGCGCTGGTGGTTGCGCGTGCCGGCACGTCACCGAGCGAGGACGAGCTGCTCGCCTTCTGTCGCGAGCGGCTGGCGCACTTCAAATGCCCGACCTCGATCGAGCTGATCGCCGAGCTGCCGCGCACCGCCACCGGCAAGCTGCAGAAGTTCAAGCTGCGCGAGAAGTACTGGCAGGGCCAGCGGCGGGTGAACTGACGATTGACCGGCCCCGCGCGCTCTGCCAGTCGCCAGCCATGAGCCGGCCGCGCATCCGCACGCTGCGCCTGGAATGCCGTACGCACGCCTGGGGTTCGGCGGCTCGGCGCATTGAACTCGTGCGCCGGCTGGGTGAGCAGGCGCTCGACCTGTACCTGTCGACCCTGGCGGTCGGGACCAGTCGTGCGCGCGCCCGGCAGATCATGCAACGCAATGCGCGGCGCGGCCGCCGGCCGTCGGCGGTGATCGCCGCGCTCGATCGATGAGCCTGTCGGCGCGCGTGATCGCTCATCTCGAGCGCGCCGGCGTACCGTGTGCGGTGATCGGCGGGGTCGCGCTTGGCGCGCACGGCATCGCGCGCGCGACACTCGACACCGACGTCTTGGTGACCGACCCGACCGTGCTGAGCGCTGCATTCTGGCCGCGCCGCAAGACGGTTCCGACACCGATGATTCGGCGCGGCGCCGCCGACGATCCGCTCGTCGGCGTCGCCTCTCTGCGCACCGACGGTGAACAAGTGGATGTCGTGGTCGGTCGCGGAGCGTGGATGGCTGCCATGCTGACACGCCGCATCTGGGCCGGCACCGGTCGAAGCAAGCTGCCGATCGTCGATCGTGCCGACCTGGTGCTGCTGAAACTCTACGCCGCCGGTCCGCAGGATCTGCTCGACGTCCGTCTGTTGCTACAGGCCGATCGGAGCGCCCTGCGCCGCGCGGTCGAATCGCGCCTGCCGGCAGCCCCGCGCCGGCTCGCGACGGTCTGGCGCCAGCTCGACGACTGAGCGCGTGGGTCCACGGCGGCGCTGCGCCGACTCCCCGTGGGCGGTGGGACGATCCGTTGACGCTCGCCGCGTGCCGGCCTAACAGACCGCCAGGGGGGAGCGACGACGATGGCGACGGCGAGCCGCGACGAGGTCGAGCGGGCCTTCAAGCACTACCTGCAGGTCGGCGCGTTCGCGCGCGACTGGAACGCGTGGGCCGATCTCTTCACCGAGGATGCCGAGTACGTCGAGGCGCAGTACGGCACCTTCCACGGCCGCGAGGCGATCCGCACCTGGATCACGACGGTGATGGCGGGGGTGCCCGACATGTATTTCCCGCCGCCGATCTGGTCGCTGGTCGACGCCGGCCAGGTGTGCTTCTGCATCGACAACGCCTACCCCAACCCGCAGGACCCGCGCGGCAAGCCGATCGCGTTCCCCACCGTCACCTACCTCAAGTATGCCGGCAACGGGCTGTGGTCGCGCGAGGAGGACATCTACGACGTGCGCGCCAGCCTGGCGGCGCGCGCCGCCTTTCGCGCCGCCGGCGGCAATGCCGCCCCGGCGATGGAGCACTCGTGAGCGGATTCAATCTCGCCGACAGCTTCGACGTCATCGCCGCCGCCTGCCCGGACCGCGAGGCGCTGGTGCAGGGCGCGCGCCGCTTCACCTGGCAGGCGACCGAGCGGCGGGCGCGCAACGTCGCCGCCTGGATGCTGGCGCGCGGCGCGACGCGTCAGGCCAAGGTGGCGCTCTACACCTACAACCACGCCGCCTACGTCGAGGCGGTGTACGCCGCGATGAAGGCGGCGCTGGTGCCGGTCAACGTCAACTACCGCTACCGCGCCGAGGAGCTGCGCTACCTGCTCGACAACGCCGACGCCGAGATCGTCGTCGTGCACGAGGAGTTCGCGCCGCTGCTCGCCAGCGTCGCGCGCGACCTGCCGCGCCTGCGCGGCGTGCTGCTGGTCGGCGACGGCGACGCCCGGCCGCGCGCGTCGGCGCTGCCCGCGGCGGAGGCATACGAGGCGGTCGCCGAGCGCGACCAGCCGGCGCCGACCGTGACGCGCACGCCCGACGATCATCTCTTCCTCTACACCGGTGGCACCACCGGCATGCCGAAGGGCGTCATGTGGCGACAGGGCGATCTCTTCCTGCGCCTGGCCGGTGGCGGGCTGATGCCGCCGCCGGCGACGCTCGACGAGCTGCGCGAGCGCGCCCAGAACCCGCCGATCCCGCTGCGCTCGCTGATCGGTCCGCCGCTCATGCACGGCACCGGCTGGTTCACCTCGGTCATCGCCTGGCTGGGCGGCGGCGCGGTGCTGCTGCTCGACAACCCGAAGCGCTTCGACGCCGACGAGCTGTGGCAGACGGTCGAGCGCGAGAAGGCGACCACCGTCACCATCGTCGGCGACTCGTTCGCCAAGCCGATGCTGCGCGCCCTCGGCGGCAAGTCGTACGACCTCTCGTCGCTCAACATCATCAGCTCCTCGGGCGTGATGTGGAGCCAGGAGACCAAGCGCGCGCTGCTGGAGAAGGCGCCGCAGCTGATGCTGGTCGACTCGTTCAGCTCGTCCGAAGCGGTCGGCATGGGCTTGTCGGTGACCACCGCCGCCGGCGTGGTCGAGACCGGCAGGTTCCAGCTCTCCGACACGACGCGGCTGTTCGACGAGCAGCTGCGGCCGCTCGACGCGCAGCCCGGCGCCAAGGGCCTGGTCGGCGTCGGCGGGCCGCAGCCGGTCGGCTACTACAAGGACGCGGAGAAGAGCGCCCGCACCTTCGTCGAGACGCCGCACGGCCGCTTCTCGGTGCCGGGCGACTGGGCGGAGGTGAACGAGGACGGCCGCACGCTGACGCTGCTCGGACGCGGCTCGGTGTGCATCAACACCGGCGGCGAGAAGGTCTTCCCGGAAGAGGTCGAGGAGGTCATCAAGCGCTTCGACGGGGTGCGCGACTGCGTCGTCGTCGGCGTCCCCGACGAGCGCTTCGGCGAGGCGATCACCGCCGTGATCTCCGGCGACCCGATCGACGGCGAGGCGCTGAAGGCTTTCGTCAAGCAACACCTCGCCGCCTACAAGGCGCCGAAGCACGTCGTACAGGTCGGCGAAGTGTACCGCAGCCCGTCCGGCAAGGCCGACTTCAAGCGCACCAAAGCCGACGCGATGCAGGCCCTGGGGCTGTGATGAAAGACAAAAGCTTCACCACAGAGGCACAGAGGCACGGAGAGAAACACCAAGAAATCTCTTTGTGCGGCTCTTCTCCGTGTCTCTGCGCCTCTGTGGTGAATTCCGTCGTCGGTGAGCCATGCGGCTGAGCGTCGCGGTGGTCGGCGCCGGGTCGTGGGGCACCACGGTCGCCTCGATCGCGGCGCACAACTGCCCGACGGTGCTGTGGGCGCGCAACGCCGAGACCGCCGAGGAGATCAACACGCGGCGCACCAACGCGCGCTATCTCGGCACCGCGCGGGTGGGGCGCGACCTGCGCGCCACCGCGTCGATGGCGGAGGCGATCGCGCCGGCCGACGTGGTGATCATGGGCGTACCGTCGCACGGCTTCCGCGCCACGCTGGAGCTGGTTCGCGAGCACATCCGCGCCTGGGTGCCGGTGATCAGCCTCGCCAAGGGGCTGGAGCAGGGCTCGCTGCTGCGCATGACGCAGGTGATCAACGACGTGCTGCCCGGGCATCCGGCCGGCCTGCTGACCGGACCGAACCTGGCGCGCGAGATCATGGCCGGGTTCGCCGCGGCGAGCGTCGTGGCGATGGACGACGAGACCATCCTGCACGAGCTGCAGCGCGTGTTCCGCTCGCGCATCTTCCGCGT
>JANRJF010000182.1:0-3638 GCA_033764095.1 Deltaproteobacteria bacterium
CGCTACGGCCTGCAGACCATGTGCGAGGGCGGCGGCATGGCCAACGCCACCATCATCGAGCGGCTCGACTGATCGGGCTGTTAGGCTGTTAGGCTGTTAGGGTTCAGAGCCCTAGCAGCCTAGCAGCCTTCTTCCGGCCTCACGCCGCCCCCGACAGGATCCAGCCGCGATAGCGCTTCACCTGCTCGCCGGCGAACAGGTACTCGAGCATGATGCGCTCGTCGAAGGCGACGCCGCTGGCGCGCCAGCGGCCGCGCTGGCGGGCGATGATGACGATCACGTCGCCCTGCGCCACCAGCGTGTCGACCGCGATCTCGTCGTACGCCACCGCGCCGAAATTGGTGCGCATGCCGTCCTGCACGGCGCTGCGCCCCTCGCCCGCCATCTGGAAGCAGATCGGCCCGGCGGCGGTCAGCATGTAGGACGTGTCCGGGGTCAGGTAGGTGAAGGCGGTGTCGAAGTCGCCATGCGCCAACGCCGTGAAGATGGCGCCGAGCGTGGCGACGTGGCGCGACTCGACCGACTTCGCCGCCGCAGCCGCATCGTGCTGCGCAAAGCACTCGGCAAACTTGGCGGCGAGCGCCGCCAGGCCGGGGTCGATCTCCTCCCGCATGCCGCCGCTCAGTCCAGCGCGTTGGCGCGCGCGACGGCGCCGAGCCACTCGGCGCTGGGCTTCGGCCGGCGGCGCTGCGTGGCGCGGTCGACCGCGACCAGGCCGAACTGCGGTCCATAGCCGAACAGCCACTCGAAGTTGTCCATCAGCGACCAGTAGAAGTAGCCGCGTACGTCGATGCCGTCGGCCAGGCAGCGGCCGACCCCTTCGAGCGCCCGCCGCACATAGGTGAAGCGCTCGCTGTCGTCGGTGGTGCCGATGCCGTTCTCGGTGACGTAGACCGGGACGCGCGCGACGCTGGCGGCGTAGCGGATGGTCTGCTCGAGCGCCTCGGGCCAGAACTCGTACCCCATGATGAGCACCGGCACGCCCTCCTGCGGCGGCAGCGGCCCGTCGGCGCCGAAGCGCACGCGGCTGTAGGTCTGCACGCCGATCAGGTCGTCGGCGCGCGCGGCCTCCAGGAAGGGATCGAAGCTCACCCGGCGCGCCTCGTCGCGCTTCGCCTCGCCGCCCGCTACCGCCTGGTAGTCCTGCATGGCCAGGGTGATGCCGACCGGGAAGCTGCCCGGGCCGGCCTTCAACACGTCGCGTGACTTGATGTGCGCGGCGAGCATGGTGTCGGTGATCTTCATCGGGTGGCCGAGGAAGAACGGACCGAACTGCGCCTGCGTGACGCCGCAGCGCTTCGCCGCTTCGGCGACGAACGGGGCGCGCGCGCCCCAACCGTCGGGCGGCAGCACGCCCGACACCGCCAGCGTCGCCAGCAGGTTGGCTTCATTGATCGTGTAGGCGGTGTCGATCAGGTCGCCGAGGTGCGCGACGGTGCGCTCGCAGTAGCGCGCGAAGCGGTCGGCGTTGGCGCTGCGCTCCCAGCCGCCGTCGGCGGTGAACCAGCGCGGCGAGGTGAAATGATGGAAGGTGACGCAGGGCCGCACGCCATGCTCGTGACACGCGGCGAGCATGCGCCGGTAGTGATCGAGCGCGGCGAGCGAGAAGCACCCCTCCTCCGGCTCGATGCGCGCCCACTCGACCGAGAACCGGTAGGCGCCGAAGCCGAGCGCCTTCAGCAGGCGGATGTCGTCGCCGTAGCGATGGAAGTGATCGCAGGCGTCGCCGGACGGCTCGGCGAACAGCGTCCCCGGCGTGTGCTCGAGCAGCCAGAAGTCGCTGTTGACGTTGTTGCCCTCGACCTGGTGTGCCGCCGTCGCCGTGCCCCAGACGAATCCCGCCGGAAACTGAACGCTCATCCGCGCGGGCATACACGCTTGAGCGGCGAGCGCAAGCGCCGCCTGTTGACCAGTCGCTCAGGAAGCCCGCGGGCTGAGGATGACCACCGGAATCTGGCGCGCGGTGCGCGCCTGGTAGTCGGCGTAGTCGCGGTACACCTCCAGCAGGCGCGGCCACAGCGCGGCGCGCTCGGCGTCGTTGGCGGTGCGGGCGCGCATCGGCAACACGTCGCGGCCGAGTTGGACCTCGACGTCGGGGTTGGCGACCAGGTTGCGATACCAGAGCGGGTGGTGGTCCATGCCGCCCTTCGAGGCCACCAGCACCAGGTGCTCGCCGTCGCGCAGGTAGATCAGCGGCGCGACGCGCGGCGCGCCGCTCTTGCGGCCGACGGTGGTGAGCAGCAGCACCGGCGCGCCGCGCAGAAAGCGGCCGCCCAGCCTGCCGCCGGTGGCGCGGTAGACCCACGTGTTCACCCGGCTCATCGCCTTGATGAGCGGGTTGGCGATTCTCACCTCGGTCTTGCTGTAGGGGCGCTGGCTCATGGCCGCCCAGCTACGCCGCGGCGCCGCCGGCCGCAAGGCGTCTCAGGGCAGCAGGACGACCTTGCCGGCGATGCGCCGCTCGGTGAGCGCCGCCAGCGCCGCCGCGGCCTGGTCGAGCGCGAAGCTCGCCGGCTCGGGCGGCCGCAGCGCGCCGGATCCCGCCAGCGCGAAGACCTCGTCCATCAGCCGCGCGTTCTCGTCCCGGTTGGCGAAGCTCCAGGCGCCCCAGTCCACGCCGATGGCGCTGCGGTTCTGCAGCAGCACCAGGTTGGCCTTGAGCGCCGGGATCTGCCCGGCGGCGAAGCCGACGATCAGGTAGCGGCCGAACGGGCGCAGCGCGCGCAGCGCCGCCTCGGCGTACGGCCCGCCGACCGGATCGACCACCACGTCGACGCCGCCGCCGCTGAGCGCGCGGGCGCGCGCCTTCAGATCCTCGCTCGCATAGTCGATGGTCGCGCTGGCGCCGGCGCGCGTCGCCGCGGCGCGTTTCTCGGGACTCGACGCGGCGCCGATCACCTCGGCGCCGAGGTGGCGGGCGACGTCGACGCAGGCGAGGCCGACGCCGCCGCCGGCGCCGAGCACCAGCACCGTATCGCCGCGCCGCAGCGGGCAGCGCCGCGTCAGGGCGAACAGCGCCGTCGCGTAGCTCTGCACCAGCGCCGCGCCCTGCGCGAAGGACAGCGGGTCGGGCAGCGGCCGGGCCAGCGCCGCCGGCACCACCAGGCGATCGGTGAAGCCGCCCACCCCGCAGGAGACGACGACGCGGGCGCCGAGCGGCGGGGCGGTGACGCCCGCGCCGTGCGCGATCACCTCGCCGGCGACCTCGCCGCCGGGCGTGAACGGCAGCGGCGGTTTGACCTGGTAGAGGCCCTGCACCAGCAGGGCGTCGACGAAGTTCACGCCCGCGGCCCGCACCTCGACCACGACCTCTCCCGCTCCCGGCGCGGGGTCGTGCTCCTCGGCGATGGTCAGGTGGTCGAGAGGGGCAAACTCGCGGCAGACGATGCGGCGCATTACAGTCCGCCTTTTGAAAAAGGGGGGTCAGAGGGGATTTTCAAACTAGTCGTCATCGCGAGCTTCATGGTCGAAGGCCCATTCAGAAAATCCCCCTTACCCCCCTTTTTCAAAGGGGGGAACCGGAACAGCTGATTGACTTCGGCGCGCGCCGACGGACACGATCGGCGACGGGAGACGAGGTTCGATGAAGAGCGGAGGGATCCTCGCCGTCATCGCGGCGTTGGCGGTCGTGCTGTTCC
>JANRJF010000183.1:0-21119 GCA_033764095.1 Deltaproteobacteria bacterium
CGCCACCGCGCGAGGCGGCGGCATGACGCCGCGCCGTCCGACCAGCGCGCGGCGCCGGCCGGGCCGCCCGCCGGGCCCCAGCCAGGCACCGCAGCTGCGCGTGCGCCTGATCGAGGAAGCCAGCCGCCTCTACGCCGAGGGCGGCTCGGTCGGCCTCAGCTTCGCCGTCGTCGCGGCACGCGCCGGGCTCACCAAGGCAACCGTCTTCCACTACTTCCCCAACAAGGCGGCGCTGCTGCGCGCGGTGTTCGAGGCGTTCGGCGCGCGCCTCGAGCGCGCCGCCGAGGGCTGGTTCGCGCCGCGCGGCGGCTCGCACGCGGCGCGGCTCGACCGCCTGGTCGAGGGCCTGGTGGCGTTCTACGGCCGCGAGCCGCTCAACGCCCGCATGCTCGGCCACGCGCTGCTGGAGGTCGCGCAACGGGCGCCGTGGTACGCCGGCACCGATCTCGCGCCGCTGCGCAGCTTCGATCGCTTCGTGCAGCACTTCAGCGCCTTCATCGCCGCCGGCGTCGCCGCCGGCGAGTTCTACCCCGACCGGCCGATGGCGACGATCATGACCATCGGCGGCATCATCCTCTTCGAGTTCATGTTGCCGGACCAGGGCCGCGCCTTCCGCGGCGGCGCGTCCGGCGACATCTCCCTGGCGGCGCGCACCGCCGAGATGCGCGCCGTGATCGCGCGCGCGGTGGTGCGGCCGCGGACGCGCCTCGACCGGCGCCGGCGGACGCCATGACCACCATCGACGCGGACGGACACGTCATCGAACCGGCCGACCTCTGGCAGCGCGAGCTGCCCGCGCCG
Source organism: Deltaproteobacteria bacterium (assembly GCA_033764095.1). GTDB lineage: Bacteria > Desulfobacterota > Binatia > HRBIN30 > CADEER01 > JBDTMT01. Next base: position 802 of record JANRJF010000183.1, read on the forward strand.
CTGCGGGAGCGCGGCTTCGCGGTGCGCTGGAACGACGACTCGCGCCAGGAGGAGGTCCATCTCGACGGCCGCCTGCTGCTGCCGTTCGGCATCGTCGGCGTCGGCATGGCCGGCCGCCCGTTCGACGCCATCGGCACCGGCGTGCGCTACGGCGAGCTGATGCCGGGCGGCTTCGACCCGCGCCAGCGGCTGCGCGACATGGACGCCGAGGGCATCGACGTCGCGGTGCTCTACCCCTCGATCGGCCTCTTCCTCGCCGCCATCGAGGATCCGGTGCTCGCCGCGGCAAGCTGCCGGGTCTACAACGACTGGCTGGCGGACTACTGCCGCGCCGCGCCGCGCCGCCTGATCGGGGTGGCGGCGGTACCCATGCAGGACGTCGACGCGGCGGCCCGCGAGCTGCGCCGCGCCTGCGACACGCTCGGCATGCGCGGCGCCTTCCTGCGTCCCAACCCGTGCAACGGGCGTGCGCTGCACGATCCGTATTTCGATCCGTTCTGGCGCACCGCCGCCGAGCTCGGCGTGCCGATCGGCCTGCACCCCTCCGGCGCCGGCGACCTGCCCGGCGCCCTGCAGGGGCTGCGGCTCGACGCGCCGATCATGGGCCACCCGTCGATCTTCTTCATCGACGCGTTCATCGGCTTCTCGCATCTGGTGTGCGGCGGGGTACTGGAGCGCCACCCCACCCTCACCGTCGTCGTGCTCGAGGCCGGCGGCGGCTGGCTGGGCCACTGGTTCGACCGCTTCGACCACTTCGCGCAGGTGTACGGTTGGATGGCGCCGGAGCTGCGCCTCAAGCCGAGCGAGTACTTCCAGCGCCAGTGCTATGTCTCGTTCGATCCGGACGAGACGACGCTGCCGCTGCTCGCGCCGCTGATCGGCGAACGGCGCATCGTCTGGGCGTCGGACTACCCGCATCTCGACGCCACCTTCCCCGGCGTCGTGCGCGAGCTGGAAGCGCACCTGCGCAAGCTCCCCGCCGCCGCCCAGGACCGCATCCGCGGCGCCAACGCCGCGGCGCTCTACGGCCTGAACGTCTGAAGAAAAGCGGAACCACGGATGAACACAGATGAACACAGATAGAAATCAACAGTGCGAAGCGAGACCGCGCGTCGCACCCAGCGCGATCTCATCTGCGTTCATCGGTGTTCATCCGTGGTTCCGTTTTGCTCTTCGGTCATGAAGAACGCGCGGCTGTTGCACTACTCGCACTGCGTGTCGGATATCGCGCGCTCGAAGCGCTTCTATACCGAGGTGCTCGGGTTCCGCGTCGTGGCGGAGTTCGACTTCGACGACGCGGAGACGGCGACGGTTATGGGGGTGCCGGGGGCGCGGTTCACCGGCGTGTTCATGACGCGCGACGGCATGCGCATCGAGCTCATCGGCTTCCGCCATCCGCCGCCGCGCGAAGCGCCGCGCAAGCGCGCGGCAAACGAGATCGGCCATTCGCACCTGAGCTTCTACGTCACCGACCTCGACGCGGCGCTCGCCGAGCTGCGCGCCCAGGGGGTCGAGATCGAGCGCGCGACGCGCGCCACGCTGATGAACGGCATCGAATGCTGCGTCGTGCGCGACCCGGACGGCTTTCCGATCGAGATCGTGCAGACCCCGACGCTGACGCTGCTGCCCTACGAGGCCGAGTGATGGCGCAGCGGCTGTCCGGCAAGGTGGCGGTGATCACCGGCGCCGCCAAGGGCCAGGGCGCCGCGGTCGCGCGCCGCTTCCTCGCCGAGGGCGCCGCGGTGGCGCTGCTCGACGTGCTCGACCCGCCCGGCGAGGCGCTCGCCGCCAAGCTCGGTCCCGGCGCGCGCTACGTACACTGCGACGTCGCCGACGAGGAGCAGGTGGCGGCGGCGATCGAGGTGGCGGTCGACACCTTCGGCGGCCTCGACATCCTCTACAACAACGCCGCGATCATCGCGTACGGCCGGCGCATCGCCGACATGGCGAGCGCCGAATGGGACCGCACCCTGGCGGTCAACCTGCGCGGTCCATTCCTGTGCAGCAAATACGCCCTGCCGCATCTGATCGCGCGCGGCGGTGGCGCGATCATCAACGTCTCCTCGCACGGCGCCTTCCAGGCGTCGCCGACCGGCGTCGCCGACTACGCGGTCGCCAAGGGCGGCCTGGTGACGCTCACGTCGTACCTCGCCTCCGAGTACGGCCACGAGCAGGTGCGCGCCAACTGCCTGGCGCCGGGACCGGTGCCGACCGACCTCAACGCCCCGTTTCTCGGCACCGAGGAGGGCCGCGCCCAGACCGCGCTGTGGATTCCGCTCGGGCGCGTCGGCGGCCTCGACGACATCGCCAACGCCGCGGTCTTTCTCGCCTCCGACGAGGCGCGCTGGATCACCGGCGCCGTACTGCGCGTCGACGGCGGCATCGTCATCCAATGAGGCTGACGGCTCATGGCAGATGGCGCAGCGCTGATGCCGCGTCGGTCGCCGCGTTCCACCCCTTCCGCCATCAGCCGTTCGCCATAGGCTTCTTTTGGCCTTCCCGCCCGCGCGCACGCCCTCTATAGTGACCGGCACCGGATGCACCCAGCGGCGATCTCCACGCCCGAAGCGCCGACCGCGCTGATCGTCAACGACGATCCGTCACAGTTGCGGCTGATCCGCGCCGTGCTGGAGAAGGCCGGCCTGCAGACGCGCGGCTGCAACGGCGCCGAAGAGGCGCTCGACGCGCTCAGCATCGACCCGGCGGTGGACCTCATCGTCACCGACCTGCACATGCCGGGCATCGACGGCTGGCGCTTCTGCCAGCTGCTGCGCTCGCCCGATTTCGCGCCGCTCAACCGCATTCCCATCCTGGTGGTGTCGGCGACCTTCTCCGGCCGCGATGCCGAGCAGCTGTCGCTCGACCTCGGCGCCAGTGCCTTTCTCGCGGCGCCGTTCGCGCCCTCGGCGCTGCAGGAGTACGCGCGCGCGTTGCTGAGCGGACGGCGTCCGGAACCGGCGCCGCACGTGCTGATCGCGCATGCCGACCGCGACGAGGCCGAGCGCCTGCGCGCCGCCTTCCTGGACGCCGGCTACACCGTCGACTGCACCAGCAACGGCGCCGAGACGCTCGCCACCTGGCGCGCCCTGCACCCCGAGGTGGCGGTGATCGACGAGGGCCTGCCGGATCGCTCCGCCGCCGAGGTGCTGGCGACCATCAAGACGCCGGGCTCGCGCACCGTGGCCTTTGCCATCGCGCAGCAGCCGGCGCGCGAGGTCAGCCTGACGCGCCGGGGCGCCGACGGCATCCTGCGCGGCCCGGCCGACGCGCAGCAGTTGATCGAGCTGGCGGAGAAGGTGCGCCGCCAGCGCTCGCTGATGCGCATCGAGGAGCTGTTCGAACAGCGCGGCCGCGCGCTGCGCGACTCCGAGAGCCGCTGGCGCTCGCTCTTCGAGTCGATCCCGGAGAGCGTCATCGTGCACGACGCCGACGGCGTCATCCTGCACGTCAATCCGACCGCCGCCGAGCAGTTGCAGTGGCCGGCGCACGAGCTGATCGGCCGCAACCTGCACGAGTTCGAGCCGACCGACGAGGCCGACGCGGCGCGCCCGGCGCTGCGCGGCGGTCAGGTGGAGACGGTGTGGGTGGCGCGCAGCGGCCACCGCATCCCGGTCGAGATCATCCAGCGCCAGATGCACTTCGAGGGCCGCCCGGCGATCCTCAGCGTCGCACGCGACATCAGCGCCCGCCTGGCGCTGGCCCAGCAGCGGCAGAACTTCCTCGCCATGCTGACGCACGACATCAAGAACCCGCTCGCCATCGTGCTCGGCTTCACCGAGCTGCTCGGCGAGGTGGGGCCGCTCAACCCCGAGCAGGCCGACCTGGTCGCGCGCATGCAGGCCAACGCCAGCACGGTGCTGTCGCTGGTGGCGAACTACCTGAACCTGACGCAGATCGAGAGCGGCCAGTTGGCGCTGACGCGCAAGCCGGTGATGCTCGAGCAGGTGATCGACGCGGTGCTGGCACAGTATCGCGGCCAGGCGGCGCGCGACGCGGTGACGCTGGAATCGACGGTCGCGGGGCCGCTCGGCGTCGTCAACGGCGACGTGCTGGCGCTCGAGCGGGTGCTCACCAACCTGGTGCACAACGCGTTGAAGTTCACCCCCGAGGGCGGTCGTGTCGTCGTCACGGCGCGGCGCGACGGCAACGGCGCCGCGCTCGAGGTGCGCGACACCGGCATCGGCATCGCCGCCGCCGACCTGGCGACGCTCTTCCAACCCTATCGGCGCGGCGCCACCCGCCAACCGCGCGAGGGGGTCGGCCTCGGCCTCTTCATCGCCCACTCGCTGGTCGAAGCGCACCAGGGCCGCCTGACGGTCGACAGCACGCCTGGCCAGGGCACGACGTTCACGGTCTGGCTGCCGGCGAGCTGAGCACGGCGTGACCGGTGACCAGTGACCGGTCGCTGCCACGCGGTCGCGAGAGCGGTTGCGACTGGTGACGGCCGCGCCGCGATCGGCTAAATGGCCGCGCGCGTTCACCCATCACTGGGTCACCGGTCACTGGTCACGCTGCTTCTTGGCTTGGAGGTTTCATGGACCTTGTCGCTGTCGATCACCTGCTCACCACCACCCGCTCGGTGCGCAAGCGCCTCGACTTCAGCCGCCCGGTCGAGCGGGCGGTGATCGAACGCTGCCTGGCGATCGCCATGCAAGCCCCGACCGGCTCCAACAACCAGGGCTGGCACTTCCTGGTCGTCACCGACGCGGCCAAGCGCCGTGCGCTCGCCGACATCTACCGCAAGGCGTTCGCGCTGTATGCCGATCCGGGCTCGGGCATGCGCGTGCCGCTGGCCGAAACCGACCCGCGCTTCGCGCAGACGCAGCGCATCGTCGATTCGGCGTCCTACCTCGCCGCCCATCTGCACGAAGCCCCGGTGCTGATGATCCCCTGCGTCGAGGGCCGCGTCGAGAATGCCGGCGTGCTGGCGCAGGCGTCGATCTACGGCTCGATCCTGCCTGCCGCCTGGTCGTTCATGCTGGCGCTGCGTGCGCGGGGCCTGGGCAGCGCCTGGACGACGCTGCACCTGATGTTCGAGAGCGAGGCCGCCGCGCTGCTCGACATTCCCGACACCATCACCCAGGCCGGTCTCTTCCCGGTCGCCTACTACACCGGCGACGACTTCAAGCCGGCCAAGCGACTCCCGGCGGCGGGGCGGACGCACTGGGACCGGTGGTGAAGACGCACTGCGTGACGGTGACCGGTGACCGGTGACCGGTGACCGGTGGAGAAGAAATGCTGCGCCGATCGATTCCGCAAGAGACCAACTCCGGACGAAATCCGAACCCTGACAATCTACCGGTGACCGGTCACTGGTCGCCGGTCACGTAGTTGCTGACCCGATGCCGGTTCGCTTCGACACTCCCGCGGATCACCCGCACGTCGCGCTGGTGACGCTCGACCGGCCGGAGCGCGCCAACGCGCTCGACCCGGCGATGCTCGGCGAACTGGCGGCGGCGTGGCGGCGCATCGCCGCCGACGCGGAGATCCGATGCGCGGTGCTGACCGGCGCCGGCGAGCGCGCCTTCTGCTCGGGCATGGACATGCGCGCGACGATTCCCGCCGCGCAGGCGCTGGCGCGCGGCGAACGCATCGCGCCGGCCGACTTCGACGGCCTGCGCAGCGTCGGCACCGCGCTGCTCGCCGGCTTCGACCTCGGCGTTCCGCTGGTGTGCGCGATCAACGGGCATGCCCGCGCCGGCGGCTTCGACCTGATGCTGGCGAGCGAGATCCGCTACGCGGTGCCGCACGCCACCTTCGCGCTGGAGGAAGTGGCGCTCGGCCTCTACCCGACCGGCAACGCGACGGTGCTGCTGCCGCGCCAGATCGGCTGGGTCCACGCGCACGAGCTGCTGCTCACCGCCCGCCCGATCGACGCAGCGCGCGCGCAGGCGATCGGACTGCTCAACGCGATCGTCGCGCCGCAGGCGCTGCTCGGCACGGCGCTCGCCACCGCCGATGCGATCGCCGCCAACGCGCCGCTCGCGGTGCGCGCCACCCGCGCCGGCGTGCGCGAGCTGCTGGCGCTGCCGCTCGACGCCGCCTACCAGCGCCAGGAACAGCTCGGCCGCCCGCTGCGCCGCAGCGAGGACGCGCGCGAAGCGCAGCGCGCCTTCGTCGAGAAGCGGCGTCCGGTCTGGCGCGGAAAATGAAACGGGCACGGCGCGCGCCGTGCCCGTTCATCGCGAACGTCGCGCGCGGCTAGCTCACGGCGCCAGCGCGCACTTCAGCGCCTTGCCGTTGCCGCTCGGCGTGCAGCTGAGCACGGCGGTGATGCAGACGTCGCCGATCCGCACCGTCTGGCGCATGCCGCTGCCGGCCTCGGCGCCGGTGAACAACGACACGTTGCGGCCCTGGAAGTTCATCACCCGCTGATTGCCGGTCTTGCTGGAGATCTTGCCCTTGCGCCAGCTCGGCGCGCCGACCAGATCGGCCTCTTTGCGCTGGAACTTCCACTTCGGCTTGTTGGCGTTGCCGGACTGCACGAAGCACGGCGTCTGCGGGCAGTCGCCCGGGTCGAGCGTGCTCTCGAACAGCAGGCCGTTGGCGTTGTTGTTCCAGAGGATCTTCACCGGCTGGGTGTCGGGATCGACGACCAGGCCCTGGGTGAAGACGAAGGTGCCCTTGGTCTTCCAGCGGTCGAAGTCCGCCACCTGCGGCTTGTCGAGGAACTTGGTCAGCTTGATCGACGCCGGGATGATGTTCGGCCCGGTGAGCCCGTCGCAGCCGAGGATCGGCGTGCCGAGCGGGTTGAAATCGCAGGCGCTGGTGCAGGGATCGTTCTCGATGACGTTGCCGTCGTCGCAGGTCTCGTTCGCCTCGACGGTGTCGTTGCCGCAGCAGCCCTGCCCCATCGGGCAGTCCGCCGCGACGCTGCACGCCGTGCCGCTGCCCTTGCACTTGCCGGAGATGCCGCAGGTGGCCGAGCAGGGACTGCCGCTCTGCCCGTTCTGGCTGCCGAGATCGCACTGTTCCGACGGCAGGTCGAGGATCGCGTCGCCGCAGAAGCAGACCGCGTCGTCGCGCCCGTTGCACTGGTCGCAGACGTCGCCGACGCCGTCGGCGTCGGCGTCGGCCTGCACGCAGGTCTCGCCCGACGGGCACTGGCTGCTCAGGCCGGCCGGGCAGGTCTCCGGGCCGGGGCCGTCGCAGACGCTCGGCGGATTGGCGTCGTTCGGACAGTTGTCGAGGCCGTTCGGCACGCCGTCGCCGTCGCTCTCGTCGATGAGCGCGAACGCCTCGATGTTCTGGCCGCTGCCGGTGAGCCCGACGGCGACGCCGTCGAAGTACTTGACCACGGTGCCGACCGGGGTACGGGCGCGATTGCAGGTGCCCGAGGCGCAGTCGTCGTCCGAGGCGCACGGCGTCGCCCCGATGGCGCAGCTGCCGGTGTTGCAGGTGACGTCGGTGTTCAGGCAGTCGACGATGCCGGCGCACGGCTTGCCGCTCGGCACGCATAGACCGTTGCCGAAGGTGCCGGTGTAGAGCAGCAGGTCCTTGCCGGCGTTGTGCGCCGGGAAACCGGTCGGACTGCCGCTGCCCATCTTGAACACCATCTCGCCGGTCATGGTGGCGGAATCGAAGCTCAGGAAGTCCACCGCCTCGACGTCGCTGGTGATGCCGGCGGCACCGCCGCCGTTGAGCTGATCGGCCTCGAAGAACATGTCGAACTCGCACGACTCGACCGTGCCGTTGAGCGCGAATCCGTCCGGCACGCAGCGCAGCAGGTCCTCGTTCTCGAAGTGCACGCCGTCGAGGCCGGGGCCGCCGGAGCCGCCGGTGAGCGAGCCGATGATCGGACAGCTGTGGTCGAGGGTCAGCGACGCCGAGATCGCGTTCTCACAGGTGCCATCCTTGAGCACGTCGAGCGCGTCCCAGGGCTTGGCGGCGACCTCCTCCTGCTGGGTGAGCTGACCGTTCAGGTAGAGCTTGAAGGTCCCGGCGGTGTACGGACCGCCGCCGACGAAGGGCTTCAGCACGTCGTCGGGATTGAGCACCGCGATGTCGTTCTTCGACAGCGCCCCGATCCCCGGGACCATGTCGTCGTTCAACTCGACGAAGGTGATGTTGCCGTTCGGCGCGATGTCGGCGGCGCGGATCTGCTGGTCGATCTGCAGACCGGCGGCATTGCCGTCGAGCAGATGGATCCAGTGGCAACTGTTGATCGGCAGACCGCTCGACTGCGGCAGGCAGGCGACCAGGTCCTCCTCGCCGACCGTGATGCACTCGCCGGCACCGACCGTGCACACCGTGCAGTCGGTGTTGCAGATGGTGGTCGAGCCCGACGTCTGGGGTGAGATGACCACCACCGGTTCCTGCGCCCAGGCTGGCGGGATCAGCAGCGCCAAACCGACGGCTGCGGACAACACTACCCCAGCGACAGGACCGAATCCTCGTCCGTTCATGCGCCCCCCTTTGCTGCTCCCGTGTGTCAGGTGACAGGTCGTCTTATAGTCTGCAGTATTTCAGCTTGACAAGACGGGAAAACCCTAACGAGGCGCGCCAAAGGGTGTGAAAGTCGAGGGATTGCTGCAGCGCAGCGCCTTGAGGCGTTGCGCGTGCGGTAGTAAGCAGCGCGGCTATGGAATTCGGACTGTTCGTTCAGGCGCACGTGCCGCGGCACGAGATGGAAGCTGACCCGGTCAACGCCGAGCACGATCGCTTGATGCGCGAGTTGGAGCTCGCCGTCGCCTGCGACCGCGCCGGCTGGAAATACGTCTGGTCGGTCGAGCACCACTTCCTGGAGGAGTACTCGCACATCTCCGCCTCGGAGATCTTCCTTCCGTATGTGGCGGCGCAGACCAAGCGCATCCACGTCGGCTCGGCGATCTACAACATCACCCCGCCGGTGAATCATCCAGCGCGCATGGCCGAGCGGGTGGCGATGCTCGATCATCTGAGCGAGGGGCGCTTCGAGTTCGGCACCGGGCGCGGCTCGTCGAGCACCGAGTTCAAGGGCTTCGGCATCCCCGACGGCGACACCACCCGGGCGATGTACGACGAGTCGCTGCGCGAGATCCTGCGCATGTGGCGCGAAACCAAGTACAGCTACGCCGGCACGTACTTCTCGATGCCGGAGCGCAACGTGCTGCCGAAGCCCTACTCGCAGCCGCACCCGCCGCTGTGGGTGGCGTGCGGCAGCCCCTCGACGTTCGAGAAGGCGGCCCGCCTCGGCCTCGGCGCGCTGTGCTTCAGCCTCGGCTCGCCGAAGGACTTCGCGCCGCTGATCAAGGTGTACAAGGACAACATCAAGCACGCCGAGCCGGTCGGCGCATACGTGAACGACAACGTCGCCTGCGTCACCCAGCTGGTGTGCCTGGAGGACCGCCAGCGCGCCCGCGAGGTCGCGCTGACCATGGGCAGCGGCTACCACACCAGCCTGGTGTTCAAGTACCTCGACACCTTCCCGCGCCCGGCCGGCGTGCCGGCGTGGCCGACGCTGATCCCCGATCCGACCGCGCAGCAGCTGGAGGAGCGCATCGCCAGCGGCCAGCGCATCGTCGGCGACCCCGACGAGTGCGCCAGGGCGGTGCAGCAGTATGCCGACATCGGCTGCGACCAGATCATCTTCGGCGTGCTCGCCTCGACGCTGCCGCAGTCGGTCGCGCTCGAATCGGTCGAGCTGTTCGGCCGCGAGGTGCAGCCGCGCTTCGACAAGGATCCGGTGCACAGCACGACGCGCTACCGCGAGGCGGCACTGGCCAAGGCGGGCCCGCGCGCGGCGGTGTCGTGACCGGCGCCATCCCGGCCGTCTCCATCGTGCCGCCGGGCACGCTGGTCTGCGGCCTGCAGTTGCCGGTGGCGGCGCAGACCACCAGCTTCGTGCAGCCGTGGGAGACCAGCGCCGGCAGCGAGGAGATGCGGCGCGTCGCCGTCGCCGCCGATCGCGCCGGGTTCTTCTATCTCGCCGTCTCCGATCACGTCGCCGTGCCGCGCTCGCACGCCGCGGCGATGTCGACCACCTGGTACGACACGGTGGCGACGCTCGGCTTCGTCGCCGCGCTGACCACCCGCATCCGCCTGCTGTCGTACGTCTGGGTGGCGCCCTACCGCCACCCGCTGGTCACCGCCAAGGCCTTCGCGACGCTCGACGCGCTGTCCGGCGGACGCGTCATCCTCGGCGTCGGCGCCGGCCACGTCGAGGCGGAGTTCGCCGCGCTCGGCGCCGACTTCCGCCGCCGCGGCGCACGGCTCGACGAAGCGATCGACGGCGTGGTGAAGGCGTGGACCGACGAGTTCCCGGTGCTCGACGGGCCGACCGGGCCGGCGCGCGACCTCGGCATCAGGCCGCGCCCGGTGCAGTCGCCGCGCCCGCCGCTCTGGGTCGGCGGCTCGCCGCCCGCCGCCCGGCGCCGCGCCGCCGGGCGCGGCGACGGCTGGCTGCCGCAGGGCGTCCCCGAGATCGGCATGCCCGCCGCCATCGCGCGCATCCGCGCGCTGCGCGCCGCGGCGCGCGGCGACGCGCCGATCGAGCTCGGCATGAACGCGCCCTGGCTCTACCTCGGCCGCCCCTACCCCGAGCTCGACCCGACCACCCGCACCGGCAGCGCCGCCGAGATCGCCGAGGTCTTCCGTTCGATCAAGCAGCTCGGCGTCGCGCACAGCGGCGTGCGCTTCCGCAGCCGCTCGTGCGCCGAGCTGCTCGAGCAGATCGAAGCCTTCGGCGCCGACGTGCTGCCGTTGATCAATCAGTAGAGGGACTCACCACAGCGCCACGGAGACACAGAGGAGGTTGGGCTTCGGAAGGGCTCTCCGTGCCTCTGTGTCTCTGCGGTGAATCTTCTGGAGGCTTCATGCTGCTCGAGAATCGCGTCGCCATCGTCTCCGGCATCGGCCCCGGCATGGGCCGCGACATCTCCATGGCCTTCGCGCGCGAGGGCGCGCACGTCGTGCTGGCGGCGCGCGGCGCCGACAAGCTGGAGGCGGTGGCGGCCGAGATCCGCGCGCTCGGACGCCGGGCGGTGTGCGTGCCGACCGACATCGCCAAGCCGCAGGACTCGCGCCGGCTGGTCGACACCGCGATCGCCGAGCTCGGCCGCATCGACATCCTGGTGAACAACGCGTTCAAGGGGGGCGTCGAGCCGCTGTTCGCCGACATCGACCTCGCCGCCTGGCGCGACGTGTTCGACGTCAACGTCTTCGGCGCGCTGGCCCTCACCCAGGCGGTGGTGCCGCACATGAAACGCCAGGGCGGAGGCTCCATCATCTTCATCAACTCGATGTCGATGCGCGTCATCGAGCCGCGCTTCGCCAGCTACGCGTCGTCGAAGGGCGCGCTGATGATCGCCGCCCAGTCGCTGGCGCGCGAGCTCGGGCCGGACAAGATCCGCGTCAACTCGGTGGTGCCGGGCTACATCTGGGGCAAATCGCTGGAGGGCTACTTCAAGTCGCTCGCCAGCCAGGAGGGCACGACGCCGGAGCAGGTGTACGACGCCATCGCCTCACGCACCGCCCTGCACCACATCCCGACCTCGGAGGAGATCGCCGACGCGGTGGTCTTCTTCGCCTCCGACCTGTCGCGCGTCGTCACCGGCCAGGCGCTGGACGTGAACGGCGGCCACCACTTTCACTAGGGCAGTGGAAAGCGATGAGCGATGAGCGATGAGAGTCGCCGCTCATCGCTCAGGACTCATCGCTCGTCGCTTCAACTTTCTGCGGGTGGATGCGCACCGTGCGCACGCGCCGCGGCGTCGCCTCGACGATCTCCAACTCGGCGTTGTCGGGGATGGCGATCCGGTCGCCGACCGCCGGGATACGCCCGGCGAGCGCCAGGCAGATGCCGGCGATGGTGTTCCACTCGTCGTCTTCCGGCAGGGTGAGGTCGAGGGCGCGGTTGACGTCGCGGATCGGCGTCGCGCCGGCGACCAGCACGGTGCCGCCGGGCTCCCGGTGGATCGCCTCCGGGACGTGCTGCTCGTACTCGCTGAAGATCTCGCCGACCAACTCCTCGACCAGGTCCTCCATCGTCACGATGCCCTCCATGCCGCCCTGCTCGTCGACGACGAACGCGATGATCACCCGCCGGGCGCGCATCTCGCGCATCAGGTCGATCGCCGGCTTGCTGTCGGGCACGAAGAACGGCGGCCGCAGCAGGTCGTCGAGCACGCTCAGGTCGCGCTGCCAGGCGAGCGCCAGCACGTCCTTGACGTTGATGTAGCCGACGACGTTGTCGACGCGGTCGGCGTAGACCGGAATGCGCGAGTGCGCGTGCTCGAGCAGGATGCGCTGCACCTCCTCGGTGGTGGCGCGGCGCGGCAGCATCACCACCTCCTGGCGCGGCAGCATGACGTCGGCGGCGGTAAGGTCGGCGAAGTCGATGGCGCGCGAGGCGATCTCGCCGGCGTCCGGGTGCACGGTGCCGGCCTTGGCCGCCTCCTCGACCAAGTGCTGCACCTCTTCCGCCGAGTGCCGCGTCTCGGTGAAGGTGGTGTGGTCGTGAAACGGCCGCAGCACGGTGTTCGAGCTCGCCGTCAGCAGCCACACCAGCGGCCGCGCCGCCCACGACAACGCCAGCAGCGGCCGCGCGATGAGCAGCGCGTAGCCCTCGGAATAGCGCAGCGCCAGCGACTTGGGCACCAGCTCGCCGACCACGATCGACAGGTAGGACACTCCCGCCACCACCACCGCCAGGGCGACGTCCTCGGCGTTCTCCGGCGCCAGGCCGATGCGTGCCAGCACCGGCGTCAGGCGATCGGCCAGGGTTGCGCCGCCGAAGGCCGCCGCGCTCGCACCGATCACGGTGATGCCGATCTGCACGGTGGCGAGGAAGCGCTCCGGCTGGTTGCGCAGCGCCATGATCGCGCGCGCGCCGCTGCGGCGCGCGTCGATCAGCTCGTGGATGCGCGACTTGCGCAGCGCGACGATGGCGATCTCGGCGCCGGAGAAGATGCCGTTCGCCAGGATCAGGAGTGCGATGATCGCCAGTTCGAGGAGGATGTGCCGACCCCGCGCGGAGCCTGCGTCCGCGGTCTGTTGCCCGTGCAGCTAACTGTGCGCCTCGGTCGCCGAAGTCAAGTCGCTGCGGGCCGCGTCTTTTGGGCTTCAGCTTGTCTCGGTCGGGAGGGAAATAGTAAGCGCCGCGGGTGACGTGGCTGCGCGGATGGCTTCTCGTGTTGCTGCTCGTCGGTGCCGGCGGCGCCGCCGCGCAACCGAGCGGGCTGACGGTGGAGGACCTGCCCGACCCGTCCGCCGCCACCCCCACCGAGCCGCAACCGACCGCCACCGACGCGGTGGCGACGCCGACCCGGCGCCCGACCCGTCCGCCGCTGCCGACCGCCACCGCCAGCGCCAGCGCGACGGCGAGCCCCGCCGACACCGAAACACCGACCGCCGTGCCACCGACCGCGGTCCCGCCGACCGCCACCGCACCGCGCACGCGCGTCCCGAGCTCGACGCCGACGACCATCCCGACCGCAACCGCCAGTCCGACGCCGACGCGCGCCTGGCTCGCCGCGATCACCGGCGGCAACGACGACCCACCGCCGCTCTTTCCGCTCGTCGCCGGCGGCCTGCTCACCCTGCTCGGCGCCTGGCTCGGCGCACGCATCGCCGGCGCCGGCGAACGCCGCGAGCGCGGCCGCGCCCGCCGCTCGCTGGCCAGCGCCATGCTGCTCGAGCTGCGCCGCCTCGACGCCGTCCTGCGCCGCGTCGTCGCGCTCGACAATCCCGCCGCCTTCCCGTCGCTCGAGCACCCGATCATCGAAGGCGCGCTGCGCGACCTGACCCTGTTCGACACCGAGACCGCCGCGCGCGTCGCGCAGTTCCACGGCGCGCTGCGCGGCATCCAGCACGAGATCGGCGACTACCGCGACAATCCGCTGCGCTGGGCCGGTCGCCTCGGCGAGCTCAACCAGCTCATCAAGAGCCGCGCCGCCGCCGCCTGTCGCGCCGTCCCCGAGCTCGCCCGGGCGCTGGAGCGCAGCGGCGCGACGCCGCCACCCGCCCTGCACGAGCCCGCCGCCAGCGGCGGCGATCCGGCGCGCCTGCCGCCGCCGCCCTTCGGCGCCAGCGACGGCGACGACTGGACGCTGTGATCCCGCGCCACTCGCGCCCCCTCGCCCCTCGGGGTTTCCCGCGAGCGCTTAGGGAATACCCGCAAGCGCCGCTCCGCGGCACGCTTTTCGGATCGGGAAATTGGCCACAGTTTTCTGTGGATAACCTGTTGATTACGATTCGCGGGCGCTTTTCCCCGTAAGAACAGACTTGGATTGCCCGCGAACTAGGCATCACGCCTGACGCCAAAAGCATTGTTAATGGATGAGTTACGACGCGCAGCGCATTTGTGACGTTCAACGCTTCACGAGAGGTTCAATTTCCTTCACAAAACTGCAACGCAGTGGAGAAAGTCTGAAAACTGGTCGGCGCTCGGCCCCTGCGAGCGACCGCGCAGCGAGGGTGGTCCGATGAGAGATCGACGCGTGTTGGCTGCGCTGCTGGCGCTGTGGCTGGCGGCCTGTGCGGGCGGCGAAGCGGTGAACCAGGGGGTGGGAACGCCGCTGCAGGTGAAGGGGTTGGAGCTGACGCTGCCGGCGGGATGGAAATCGGTGCCGCCGAGCTCGCCGATGCGCGCCGCGCAGGTGGTGATCGACGGACCGGGCGGGCCGGCGGAGATGGCGGTGTTCCACTTCGGCACCGGCCAGGGCGGAGACGTCGAGGCGAACGTGCAGCGCTGGCTGGGACAGATCGTGCCGCAGCCGGGCACCGAGCCGCAGCGCAAGAACCTCGAGGCGAACGGCCTGCGCATCACCTTCATCGACGCCGAGGGCACGCTGCAGCCCGGACAGATGGGCGTCGGCCCGCAGTCGCCGCAGCCCGGCTCGCGTCTGCTCGGTGCGGTGCTCGAGGGCGACGGCGGCCCCTGGTTCCTCAAGGCGACCGGCCCCGACCTGACGCTCGCCCCGCAGCGTGTCGCCTTCATCGGCATGCTGCAGACGGCGCGCCCGGCGCGGTAGGGCGTCAGCTGTCGCGACCGCGGAACAGGCCGAACGAGCTGGTGTAGCCGTGCAGGAAGGTCTGCCCGTGCACCGGGCCGATCTCGCCGTTGCAGAAGAAGCCGCCGAGCGGCACGTCGCCGAGGCAGCGGCGGAAGGCGTCGGTGTCGTGGTCGGCGTGGCCGTAGAGGAACTGGCCGCGCCCCAGGCACGAGAACAGCAGCGCGCCGCGCGCCGGCGGCATCGCGCGCTGGCGGTAGCGCTCCAGCATGGCGTCGAGATCCTGCGCCGAGGTGTCGGCGTCGCGCAGGTGAAACTGCACCACGGTGGTCTCGTCGACCAGCGCGCCGATCGCCAGCGCGCCGGTCTGCGGATCGATGCCGAGCAGGTTGCGGATCAGGAAGTCGCCCTGCCGGTACTCGACCCGGTCCTCCTTCATGACGATGCCGAGGAACAGCGAGTGGCGCGCCAGCTGGCGATCGCGCGGATCGAGCCGTTCGTGCAGCTCCTGCAGCACCGCCAGCGGCGGGCGGCCGTCGAGCTGGCGGATGATGTTGCGCTCGCAGGCGGTGACGAACATCGGTTCGCCGATCGGCCGGCAGCCCTGCGCCACCACCGTGTCGAGCGCGACATTGCCGCTCAGCGCCACGCCGACCAGCCCGTCGAGGTGCATCGCGTCGGCGAGCCACAGCGCGTTCTCGCCGTGTTGCCGGCCACCGCTGGCGATGCCGCCCACCGTCACCGCGCCGGGATAGGCGCGGTCGACGCCGCGAATCACCGCCTCGGCGTCGAAGCTGAACGGATCGGGCAGCAGGATGAGTTGCGGCTCGTCGGCGGCGATGCCAATCAGCTCGCGCCAGGCGGCCGGCTCGGCGCGCGGTGACGGCAGCGCGTCGTTGGTCAGGCGCAGCGGCTGCAAGCTGACGCCGGGCAGAAACGCGGCGCTCAGAGCCACGCCCGGGCGCTGCTCGATCTCGCGCCCGCCGCCGATGACGCCGCCGGCCGAGCAGCCGATCAGCAGGCGGCCGCCGAGCGCGTCGGCGATCAACCCCGGCAGTCGCGCATAGCCGGCAGCATGGTGGGCGGAGACGAAGGCGAAGACGAGATCCGCCGGACAGGCGCCGAGCTGCGCGCGCACGGCGCTGGCGGCGCGCTGCACGGCGCGCTCGAGATCGGCATCGTCCGCCGCCGCCGAGGCCCACTGCATGCGCGCCAGTGTAGCCGATTCTCGGCGGACGGGAACCGGCGCAGGCGCGCCTGCCGGATGACCACAAAGGCACAAAGACACCAAGACTCACGGGGTGGGCGTCGTGTGCCTTTGTGGTGATCAGGCCCGAGCCCCGTCTGGCCCCGCGCCGGCGGCTGCGCTACTCAAGGCCGTTCACCCCACGTAAGGAGTCCCCGTGCCCGAGTTCGTTTACACGATGTACAAGCTGCGCAAGGCGGTGGCGGATCGCGTCCTGCTGGACGACGTGACGCTCGCCTTCCTGCCGGGCGCGAAGATCGGCGTGCTGGGCCCGAACGGCGCCGGCAAGAGCACCCTGCTGCGCATCATGGCCGGGGTGGACAGCGAGTTCACCGGCGACGCGAAACCGACGCCGGGGGTGCGCGTCGGCTTCCTGCCGCAGGAGCCCCAGCTCGATCCGAAGAAGACCGTGCTCGGCAACGTCGAGGAAGGCGTCGCCGAGACGCGCGCCCTGCTCACCGAGTTCGAGGCGGTCTCGATGAAGCTCGGCGAGCCGATGGACGACGACGCGATGCAGAAGCTGCTCGACCGGCAGGGCGCGCTGCAGGACCGCATCGACGCGGTCAACGCGTGGGAGCTCGACCGCCAGCTCGAGATCGCCATGGACGCGCTGCGCCTGCCGCCCGCCGACGCCGACGTCACCACCCTGTCGGGCGGCGAGCGCCGCCGCGTCGCGCTCTGCCGCCTGCTGTTGCAGAAGCCCGACCTGCTGCTGCTCGACGAGCCGACCAACCACCTCGACGCCGAGTCGGTGGCCTGGCTGGAGCGCCATCTGCAGGAATACCCGGGTACCGTCGTCGCGGTCACCCACGATCGCTACTTCCTCGACAACATCGCCGGCTGGATCCTCGAGCTCGACCGCGGCCGCGGCATCCCGTTCGAGGGCAACTACACCGGCTGGCTGGAGCAGAAACAGGCGCGCCTGGCGCAGGAGGAGAAGCAGGCCTCGGCGCGCCAGCGCACGCTCGACCGCGAGCTCGACTGGATCCGCATGTCGCCGCGCGCCCGCCAGGCGAAGAGCAAGGCGCGCATCAACGCCTACGAAACCCTGCGCGGCGAGGAGGAGAACCGCGCCCCCGAATCGGTCGAGATCGCCATCCCGCCGCCGCCGCGGCTCGGCGACGTGGTGGTCGATGCCGAGCACCTGGTCAAGGGCTACGGCGACCGCCTGTTGATCGACGACCTCTCCTTCCGCCTGCCGCCGGGCGGCATCGTCGGGGTCATCGGCGCCAACGGCGCCGGCAAGACGACGCTGTTCCGCATGATCGTCGGCGAGGAGCAGCCGGACGCCGGCACGCTGCGCGTCGGCGAGACCGTGCAGCTCGCCTACGTCGACCAGTCGCACGACGCGCTCGACCCGAACAAGAACGTCTTCGAGGAGATCAGCCAGGGCGACGACCGCATCAAGGTCGGCAAGCGCGAGATCGCCGCCCGCGCCTACGTCGCCTCGTTCGGTTTCAAGGGCTCCGACCAGCAGAAGAAGGTCGGCGTCCTGTCGGGCGGCGAGCGCAACCGCCTGCACCTGGCGAAGATGATCCGCCGCGGCGGCAACGTCCTGCTGCTCGACGAGCCGACCAACGACCTCGACGTCGATACGCTGCGCGCCCTCGAGGACGCGCTGGTCGCCTTCTCCGGCTGCGTCGTGGTGATCACCCACGATCGCTGGTTCCTCAACCGCATCGCCACCCACATCCTCGCCTTCGAGGGCGACAGCCACGTCGAATGGTTCGAGGGCAACTACCAGGACTACGACGCCGACCTGCACCGCCGCCGCGGCACCGACGCGGACCAGCCGCACCGGATCAAGTTCAAGCCGCTGCACAGATAGGCTGTTACGCTTTTGAGGCTGTTAGGCTGTTAAGGGTTTGGACGGCGTTCCTGATGTTTCTTCTTCCCCTTAACAGCCTAACAGCCTAACCGCCTAACAGCCTAGCCTTCCCCCATGAGCATCATCATCTTCACCGACGGCGCTGCGAAGGGAAATCCCGGACCCGGCGGCTGGGGCGCGATCGTGGCGACGCCGGACGGGCACGTGCGCGAGCTCGGCGGGCGCGCGGCGCACACCACCAACAACCAGATGGAGCTGACCGCGCCGCTGGCGGCGCTGCGCGCGGTGCGCGCGCTGCCGGGCGTGGTGGCGCTGCACGCCGACTCGACCTACGTGATCCGCGGCGCCACCGAGTGGGTGCGCAACTGGAAGCGGCGCGGCTGGCTGACCCAGGAGGGCAAGCCGGTGCTCAACCGCGAGCTCTGGGAGGCGCTCACCGACGAGGTCGCGGCGCGTGGCCGCGGCGGCGTCAAGTGGCACTGGGTACGCGGCCACGACGAGGTGGCCGGCAACGAGCGCTGCGACGAGATCGCCAGCGCCTTCGCCACCGGCAAGCCGGTCGATCTCTACGACGGTCCGCTGATCGGCTACCCGATCGCCATCCACGACGTGCCCGACGACACCTCGCTGCCCAAACGCAGCGACACGGCGCGCGCGAAGAGCGCCCCCGCCTATTCGTACCTGAGCGTCGTCGACGGCGTCCCGATGCGCCACGCCACCTGGGCGGAGTGCGAACGGCGCGTGAAGGGCGTCTCCGGCGCCAAGTTCAAGAAGGCCAGCAGCGCCGTCGACGAGGCCACCATCCTGGCCGGCTGGGGCGTTGCGGCTTCACGGCTGCCGCGCTGAGCGGCGGATCGCCGACTTCACGGCAGTGTCGCGTGCCACTCGGCGACCGCGCGGCCGATCTCGTCGGGCGAGTCCTCCTGGATGAAGTGGATCCCCTTCACCGTGACCTCGCGCTGGTTGGGCCAGCGGCGACAGAAGTCGCGTAGCGCGCCGCGCAGGATGGCGCCGGGCTCGGCGTTGACGAACAGCTTCGGCAGCGCGCTCGTAGCCAGCCACGCCGCGTAGTCCGCGACGATGGCGGCCACGTCCGCCGGCGTGCCCTCGATGGGAATCTGTCGCGGCCAGGTCAGCGTCGGTCGGCGCGCTTCACCCGGGCTGGCGAACGGCTGCCGATAGGCCGCCATCTCCTCGTCCGTGAGCTTGCGCATGATCGACGTCGGCAGCACCTGCTCGATGAACGCGTTCTGCTCGAGGATCAGCGCCTCGCCGGCGGGCGAGCGAAACGCCTGGAAGATCGCCGTGGCGGCCTTCGGCCACTGCTCCCAGGAGTCGATCGGCGCGACGATCGCCTCCATGTACGCGATGCCGCGCACCGCATCGCGATGCCGGTTCGCCCAGTCGAAGCCGAGCGCCGATCCCCAGTCGTGAATCACCAGCGTCACCCGTTGCGTCACCCCGATGGCGGCGAGCAGCCCATCAAGGTAGGCGCGATGCTCGACGAAGCGGTAGCGCTCCGGACCGGACGGCTCCAGCTTGTCCGAGTCGCCCATGCCGATGAGGTCCGGGGCGATCAGGCGGCCGCGCCCCTCGAGATGCGGCATGACGTTGCGCCACAGGTACGACGAGGTCGGGTTGCCGTGCAGAAAGACGATCGGGTCGCCCTGCCCTGCGTCGACGTACGCCATGCGGCGGCCGAGCACCTCGACGAACTTGCGCGCGTAGCGCGGCGACGCGGCGATCGGCATCAGAGTCCCTCCATCAGCCGGATGCTGGCGTTCGACGAGGAGGCCAGGCGCAGCCCCTTGACCGCCTGGTACTCCGGCGAGTCGTACCACTTCCGCGCCATGGCGACGGAGGGAAACTCGACCAGCACGTTCCAGCCGCGCGGCGTCTCGCCCTCAATGCACTCGGCAGCGGCGGTCGCCGACAGCACCCGCCCCTCGCCGACCTTGAAGGTCCGCACCACGCCGCGTTGGTACTGCCGGAAGACATCCGGGTCGTCGATGTCGAGGGCGACCACCAGATACGCGCTCATTCGGTGTCCTTTCCCGCCGGTCGTCGAACCGCGCGGTCGGTTGCGGCCGGCGCGGGCAGCGATTCCATCGCCAGGTCCCGGCAGGCGGTGAGGATCTGGTCGGACAGCTTCGCATCGTGCACCGCCCGCGCCAGCGCGACGCCGCCGGCGCACAAAGCCAGCAACGCCAGCGCCCGCTCCGACGGCTGCGCCACGCCGGCCTCCGCCAGGTTGGCGGCGAAGCCGCGCGCGCTCTCGCGCAGCTCCTCGTCCATGACGCGCCGCACGTCGGCG
>JANRJF010000184.1:0-4460 GCA_033764095.1 Deltaproteobacteria bacterium
GGCGGTCGACGCGGGGGCGGCTCGGCTCGTCGGGACGGACCGCGATGCGATCGTCGCCGCGGCGGCGTCGCTGCTCGACGATCCATCGGCGCACGCAGCCATGCGCGCGACCGCGAATCCGTTCGGCGATGGACAGGCCTCGGCTCGGATCGTCGCGCATCTCGCGGAGCAGCTCTGCGTCGGGCAGAGCCAGAAAGGCAAAAGGCAAAAGTCAAAAGTCAAAAGTCAAAAGTCGGGAGCCGGATCCATTTGATATCGCACCCAATCGAGGTCGCGCGGATGCATCCAACCCTGGCCACCGATCACACTCCGCGCCGGCACGCGACTCTCAGAATTGATCCGTCTCGAACACTTTTGACTTTTGCCTTTTGCCTTTTGCCTTTTGCCTTCTCCTCTTCACCGCCGCCCCTCAAGTCGCGTTGCCACTTGCCTTCGCTGCCTCTGCTTGACTCCCACCGCCGCGAAGGGCTGATGCTCCGCGAATGACCGCCGCGCCGCGCCCGCTCGTCGCCAACCTGCCTGGCGGTCTGGCGCTGCGCGCCGTGTGGCAGTACCGCGGCTTCGTCGCTGGGCTGGTGCGGCGTGAGTTCAGCGCCCGCTACCTGCAGTCGGTGCTCGGCAGCGCCTGGGCGCTGCTGACGCCGCTGGCGCTGATCGCCATCTACACCCTGGTGTTCGCCAACGTCATGGGCGCGCGGCTGCCCGGCACCACCGACCGCTTCGCCTACAGCATCTATCTGTGCGCCGGGCTGCTGCCGTGGACCTACTTCAGCGAGGTGCTGCTGCGCGCCCTGAGCGTCTTCCTGGACAACGCCGCGCTGCTGAAGAAGGTCAGCTTCCCGCGCAGCGTGCTGCCGGTGGCGTTGCTGTGCTCGGCGACGCTCAACTTCGCCATCATCTTCGGCATCCTGCTGCTGGTGCTCGCCGGCCTCGGCCGCTTCCCCGGCTGGGCGGTGCTGGCGCTGCTGCCGCTGCTGGCGCTGCAACAGGCATTTGCCCTCGGCCTCGGAGTGCTGCTCGGCGTGCTCAACGTCTTTTTCCGCGACGTCGGCCAGCTGGTCGGCGTGCTGCTGCAGTTCTGGTTCTGGCTGACGCCGATCGTCTACAGCCCCGCGGTGCTGCCCGAGCGCGCCCGCGACTGGCTGGCGTGGAACCCGCTGACGGCGCTGGTCGGCGCCTACCAGGACATCCTGCTCACCGGCGCCTGGCCGGCGTGGTCGACCTTCGGCTGGCACGTCGTGCTGGTCGCCGTGGTCTGCGGCCTGGCGGTGTTTGCCTTCAGTCGCCTCGAAGGCGAGCTGGTCGACGAGTTGTGATCCGGGTCCGCGGCCTGGGCAAGCGCTACAAGCGCTATCCCAACAGCTGGGCGCGCCTCGGCGAGTGGCTGAGCGGCGGCCGCTGGCAGCCGTACACCGAGCGCTGGGTGCTGCGCGACGTCAGCTTCTCCGTCGCGCCCGGCGAGGCGGTCGCCATCGTCGGCGCCAACGGCGCCGGCAAGAGCACGCTGTTGAAGATCCTCGCCGGCACCACCCAGCCGAGCACCGGCAGCTTCGCGATCGACGGCCGTGCCGCCGCCCTGCTCGAGCTCGGCCTCGGCTTCCATGCCGACTTCAGCGGCACCCAGAACGCCGTCATGGGCTGCCAGATGCTCGGCCTGCCGGCCGAACAGATTCCGGCGCTGCTGCCGGCGATCGCCGACTTCGCCGAGTTGCACGAGTGGATGGACCAGCCGCTGCGCAGCTACTCGACCGGCATGCAGATGCGGCTGGCGTTCAGCGTCGCCTCGGCGGTGCGCCCGGCGGTGCTGATCGTCGACGAGGCGCTGGCGGTCGGCGACGCCTACTTCCAGCACAAGTGCACGCAGCGCATCCGCACCTATCGCGACGCCGGCACCACGCTGTTGCTGGTCTCGCACGACCCGGTGGCGGTGAAGTCGCTGTGCGACCGCGTCGTGCTGCTCGACGGCGGCCGCCTGCTGCGCCAGGGAGCGCCGGCCGACGTGCTCGACTACTACAACGCGCTGATCGCCGAACGGGAGAACGCCGCCGGCATCCTGCAGCAGTCGAGCGGCGCCGGCGCCACCGAGACGCGCTCCGGCAACGGCCAGGCGCGCTTCACCGCCGTCCTGCTGGTCGACGCCGGCGGCCGCGGCCGGCAGACCTACCAGGTCGGCGAGATGCTGCGCGTCGTCTGCGAGCTCGACGCCCACGCCGCCCTCGACGCGCCGACCATCGGGCTGTTGATCCGCGACCGCCTGGGCAACGACGTCTTCGGCACCAACACCTTCCATCTCCGCTGCAGCCCCGACGCGGTCGCCGCCGGCGAGCACCTGGCGGTCACCTTCCGGCTGCCGCTGACGCTCGGCCCCGGCACCTACTCGATCAGCGTCGCGGCACACGCCGGCAGCATCCACCGCACCGGCAACTTCGACTGGTGGGACCGCGCCGCGGTGTTCACCGTCGTGCCGGGCAACGAGGCGCACTTCATCGGCACCGCGCAATTGCCGGTCGAAGTGGCGATCGCGCGCCGACCACCGCCTTGACAAGCCCGCCCCCGGGCGCGATTGCCGCCTAGCCACGTATGCCCAACGCGCTCATCACCGGCATCACCGGACAGGACGGCAGCTATCTCGCCGAGTTGCTGCTCGCCAAAGGCTACACCGTCAGCGGCCTGGTGCGCCGCGCCAGCAGCGAGAACTTCGCCCGCATCGAGCACCTGCGCGATCGCTTGACGCTGCTGCAGGCCGACCTGCTCGACCAGCTGTCGCTGATCCGCGCCGTCGAGCAGGCGCAGCCCGACGAGGTCTACAACCTCGCCGCCATGTCGTTCGTGCCGACCTCGTGGCAGCAGCCGATGCTGACCGCCGAGTTCGACGCGGTCGGCGTGACCCGCGTGCTGGAGGCGATCCGCATCGTCAACCCGCGCATCCGCTTCTACCAGGCCTCGTCGAGCGAGATGTTCGGCAAGGTGCGCGAGGTGCCGCAGGCGGAGACGACGCCGTTCCACCCGCGCAGCCCGTACGGCGTCGCCAAGGTGTACGGCCACTACATCACGGTGAACTACCGCGAGAGCTACGGCCTGTTCGCCTGCTCCGGCATCCTCTTCAACCACGAGTCGCCGCGCCGCGGCCTGGAGTTCGTCACCCGCAAGATCAGCGACGGGGTGGCGCGCGTGAAGCGCGGCCTGGCGCGCGACCTGGCGCTCGGCAACCTCGACGCCGAGCGCGACTGGGGCTTCGCCGGCGACTACGTCGAGGCGATGTGGCGCATGCTGCAGCAGCCCGAGCCGGGCGACTACGTCATCGCCACCGGCGAGGCGCACAGCGTGCGCGACTTCGCCGCCCGCGCCTTCGCCCGCGTCGACCTCGACTGGCGCGAGTTCGTGCGCGAGGACCCGGCGTTGCGCCGCCCCGCCGAGGTCGACCAGCTGATCGGCGACAGCCGCCTGGCGCGCCGCCAGCTCGGCTGGCAGCCGCAGGTGTCGTTCGACGGGCTGGTGGACATGATGGTCGACGCCGACCTGGCGCTGCTCGACGCGGCGCGGCGCTGAGCATGGCCGGCGAGATCCACGACGACGAGCGCGGCCTCGGCCCGCTGCTGTGGCCCAACCAGCGGCCGCTGGTGCCGCCGCGCGAGCTGTGGGTCGGTCCGCAGGATCCCTTCGTCCACTTCGTGCGCTGGATGTGGGAGTTCCGCGCCTACCTCATCCTGCTCTGCGAGCTCGGCAGCGACTCGTCGGTGCTCGAGCTCGGCTGCAATCACGGCCGCACCATGCTCGGCCTGGTCGACTACCTGCGCCCGCCCGGCTCGTACGAGGGACTCGACATCATGCCGGCGCAGATCGCCTTCGCGCAGCAGCGCATCCAGGCGGCCTACCCGCACTGCCGCTTCACGCTGGCCGACATCTACAACCAGATCTACAACCCGAACGGGCGGCTGCGCGCCGACACCTACGTCTTCCCGTACCCCGACGCGCGCTTCGACGTCGCCTACGCGGCGTCGCTGTTCACCCACCTGACGCCGGCAGCGGCGAGCAACTACCTGCACCAGACGCGCCGCGTGCTGCGGCCGGGCGGCTGCGCCCTGTTCAGCTTCTTCGTGCTCGACCACTACCGCGGGCCCGGCACCTCGGCGTGGGAGGGCTACGAGTTCAACCACGCGCTGCCCGGGCACGACGACGTCGCGGTCTACAACCCCGCCATGCCCGAGCAGATCATCGCCTACGGCAGCGGGGCCATCGCGCGCATGGCGGAGGCGGCCGGGCTGCGCGTCGAGCGCATCCTGCCCGGCTTCTGGTCCGCCACCCACCCGCGCAGCCTCAACGAGCAGGATCTCGTCCTGTTGCGCGCGGCGTGAGCTCTCGTCCCCTCCCGCTCCCGTCCGGCCCCGCCCCTGCCGCCGGCGACGACGCCAGCGCGCGACTGCGCGCGCTGCGCCCGCGCGTCGCGGCGCTGCGCGCCG
>JANRJF010000185.1:0-1839 GCA_033764095.1 Deltaproteobacteria bacterium
CCCGCGCGTCGGCAGCTTCGACGCCGGCTACGGCGCGACGCTGATGGCGCGCATCATCGGCCACAAGAAGGCGCGCGAGATCTGGTACCTGTGCCGCCAGTACGACGCGCAGCAGGCGCTGGCGATGGGGCTGGTCAACACTGTCGTGCCGCTGGCGCAGCTGGAGGCCGAGACGGTGCAATGGGCGCGCGAGATGCTCGCCAACAGCCCGCTGGCGCTGCGCTGCCTGAAGGCGGCCTTCAATGCCGACACCGACGGGCTCGCCGGCGTGCAGGAGCTGGCCGGCAACGCGACGCTGCTCTTCTACATGTCGGAGGAGGCACAGGAGGGACGCAACGCCTTCCTGGAGAAGCGCGCGCCGGACTTCAGCAGGTTTCCGCGCCTGCCATGACTCGGAGTCGGCGCTTTGAAGAACCGAGGGCAGCGGGGATTTCCCTAGACCCGTCCACCGCTGTCGCGCTGGTTCGCGAGCCGGTGGCTCGTCCCGAGAGGGGCAGTTCGGCAATCCCCCCTACCCCCCCTTTTTCAAAGGGGGGAACGCCTTCAACGGGGGGGATCTGGCTGCTCGCCATACGGCCGAAGACGCTTTCCGCGTCGGTGGCGCCGGTGCTGGTCGGGTCGGCGATCGCGCTGCGCGAGGGCGGCTTCCGGTGGCTGCCGGCACTCGCGGCGTTGAGCGCGGCGCTGCTCTTGCAGATCGGCGCCAACCTGGTGAACGACGCCGCCGACTGCGCGCGCGGCGCCGACACCGCGGCGCGGCGCGGGCCGACACGGGTGACGCAGGCGGGCCTGCTCAGCGCCGCGCAGGTGTGGCGCGCCGCCTGGCTGGCGTTCGGCGCGGCGACCGTGCTCGGCGGCTACCTGGTCGCGGTCGGCGGCTGGCCGATCGCGCTGCTCGGCCTCGCCGCCATCGCCGCGGCGTGGGCGTACACGGCCGGACCGTGGCCGCTCGCCTACCACGGTCTCGGCGAGGTGTTCGTCTTCGCCTTCTTCGGCCTCGCCGCGGTGGCCGGCACGACCTACGTGCAGAGCGGCGCGCTCAGCCCGCTCGCACTGGCCGCGGCGCTGCCGGTCGGCGCGCTGGTGACCGCCATCCTGGTGGTGAACAACACGCGCGACATCGACACCGACCGGGTCGCCGGCAAGCGCACGCTGGCCGTGCGCCTCGGCGCCGCCGCCGCGCGCGGCGAATACGTCGCCCTGCTCGCCGTCGCCTTCGCGACGCCGGCCGTGCTGTGGCTGCACGGCACGACCTCGCTCGCCGGACTGCTGCCGCTGCTCGCGCTGCCCGCCGCGCTGCGCCTGGTGCGGCGCATGCGTCAGGCCGCCGACGGCCCATCCTTCAACGCCCTGCTCGCCGACACCGCCCGCCTGCAGTTGGTCTTCGGCGCGCTGTTCGGGGTGGGGCTCATCGTGTCCTGAAGTTCGAGTCTCGAGTTGTCGAGCTTCTAAGCCTATGCGCGCGACGCCCTACGCGATTCCATTCCGCCAGCCGGTGCTGATCGCCGGGACGGCGGTGCCGGCGCACCGCGGGCTGCTGGTCGAGCATCGCGACGGCGTCGGCGCCGCGACGGTGTGGCCGGGGGCGGCGGAAGACTGGAGTCGGCCGGCGGCGCGCGCGGCGGCGGTGGAGACGGCGCAGCTCGACGGCCTGGCGCGCGCCGCCGGCGTACCGCTGGCGGCGCTGCTCGGCGGCGTGCGGCGCCGGCGCATCGCGCTGAACGCGCTGCTGCTCGAACGCGAGCCCGCCGCCTGCGCCGCCGCGGCGCGGCGCGCCGTGGCGAACGGGTTCCGCTGCCTGAAGCTCAAGCTGGCACCGGGCGACCTCGCCGCCGAGCA
>JANRJF010000186.1:0-2011 GCA_033764095.1 Deltaproteobacteria bacterium
TCAAGCAAGTGGAAACCTGGGGTTGCCGACGCGTCGAGGCTCAGAGCGCGAGCACATGGCCGAGCGACGGGTCCACCCGGCCTTGTGCCAGCGTGCGCAGCAGCTCGCCGCCGGCCGCCAGGCCCCGGTGCTCGACCAGGCTCAGCCAGGGCTCGGCGCCGTCGAGCGCCTGGGCAACGAAGCGCCGCTGCGCCTCGCCGACACGGCGCGCCAGCTCGGCGGCGCCCCAGGTCTGCGCCCGTTGGCGCGCCTGGTCGGGTGCGAAGAAGAAGATGGGCTTCGCGCCAGGCAGCTTGTCGTCGCCGGTGGGTTCGGCGAACTGCGTGGCGCCGATCACGGCGCTGTAGCGCAGCGCGTCGCCGAGGCGCCGGTGCAGGCGTTCGCGCTGCGAGGCATTGCCGGAGAAGTCGCAGAACACCGTCGGCACGTCCGGCGCCAGCGACTCGATCTGCGCGTAGTCGAGCACGGCGTCGTACAGGCCGAGCCGGCGCACGAAGCCCGCGTTGGCGGCCGAGGTCAGCGCCACGCAGGGCGGACCACCGGCGTCGCGCAGGCACCAGACCGTCGCATACGCGGTCTTGCTCGACGCGCTGGACAGCACGACCCGCTGCGCGCCGAAGCACGCGTTGTCGACGATGAAGTCGGCCAGCAGGAAGGCGGTGCCGAACAGCGGCTGCACCACCGCCAGCGCGCTCTCGTCGGCGGCTCGATAGCCAGGGTCGGCCGCACAACGCAGGTAGCGGTTGTAGACCGGGTTCAGCTCGACGCGGTGTGCCGCGCCGTCGACGAAGGACGCGGCCGACACGCGCTGCGGCTGCAGGTCCACGCACTCGGCGAGCGGCCAGTAGCCGTACAGGCGCTCACCGACCGCGAGTTCGGGCAGCGTGCTGGCCACCACCTCGCCATAGCCCCAGGCCGGCACGATGCCCCAGCCCGCCTCGCCGCTCGGAAAGAAGCGCCAGTACTGCATGCGCTCGCCGAACAGCGCGTAGGTGACGTTGTTGGTGGTCAGCGACACGCGCCGCACGGCCACGCGCACGCAGCCTTCGGGCACGGCTGCCGGCAGGTCGAGGGCGGCCAGGCGGCTCGTCGCCGCATCCTGCGTCGAGGTCAGCAGCGCCTGCGGAGCGGCCATGTCGACAATCCGTCAGCGCACGACAAGGCGGGCACCACCGGCATGCGGCAGCACCTCGCCGACCTCGGCCGCGGCGTCGAAGCCATGGCGCCGGAACAGCGCGAGCACCTCGGGCACCGACGCCGCATCGCAGGACACGAGCAGCCCGCCGCTGGTTTGCGGGTCGGTCAGCAGGGCCTTGTCCTCGGCCGCGAAACCCGCGGGCAGCACGACCTCGACGCCGTAGCCCGCCCAGTTGCGGCCCGAGGCGCCGGTGACGAAGCCCTGCCCCGCCAGCGCACGCGCGCCGTCGATCAGCGGTACGCGCGCCCAGTCGATCGCCACGGTGGCGTCGGCACCGCGCGCGATCTCGAGCGCGTGGCCGGCGAGCGCAAAGCCGGTCACGTCGGTCAGCGCGTGCACGCCGGGCAGCGCCGCGAGCTCGGGGCCGGGTGTGTTGAGCTTCGTCGTCGTCGCGAGCATCAGCGCATAACCCTCGGCGCCAAGCTTCTCCTTCTTCAGCGCCGCCGACAGCACGCCCACGCCGAGCGGCTTGCCGAGCACCAGGCGGTCGCCCGGCTTTGCGTCGGCATTGCGCTTCACGCGCCGCGGATGCACCAGGCCGAGCGCGACGAGGCCGTAGATCGCCTCGACCGAGTCGATCGTGTGGCCGCCGGCGATCGGGATGCCCGCCGCCTTGCACGCTGCGTTGCCGCCCTCGAGGATGCGGCCGATGGTCGCGGTGGACAGCACGTTGATCGGCATGCCGACCAGCGCGAGCGCCATGATCGGCGTGCCGCCCATCGCGTACACGTCGCTGATCGCGTTGGTGGCGGCGATGCGCCCGAAGTCGTACGGGTCGTCGACGATCGGCATGAAGAAGTCCGTCGTCGCCAC
>JANRJF010000187.1:0-36155 GCA_033764095.1 Deltaproteobacteria bacterium
CGCGGCCCTCCTGCGCGCCGATGGGCGCCGCCGCGACGACCCTAGAAGAAGGCCCCGGCGCGCGACAAGCGCGCACCGGGTTGCGGGTTCGCTAGTCGAGGTCCTCGCCGTTCATGCCGGCGTTCTTGCGCGCCCTGCCGACCAGCTCGTGGACCACCGAACCGATCTGGGTCGGGTCGGCGACCGGCGTCGCGGTCGGCCCGCGGTGCCAGCCCTCGGCGACCGCGAGCACGGCGCCGGACGCCTCGAAGACGCGGCCGGTGATACCGGCAGACTCGCTGCTCGCCAGCCAGGTGACGATCGGCGCGATCCAGCGCGGGTGCATGCGCTCCTTGTCGGCCTCGCTCGCCTGGCCCATGCCGAGATCCTCGGTGAGCCGGGTCAGCGCGCCCGGCGCGATGGCGTTGACGGTGATGCCGTAGCGGCGCAGCTCGCGCGCCGCGATGATGGTGAACCCGGCGATGCCGGCCTTGGCGGCGCCGTAGTTGGTCTGCCCGGCGTTGCCGTAGATGCCCGACACCGACGTCGTGTTGATGATGCGCGCATCGACCTTCTGGCCCTGCTTGACCAGGTCGCGCCAGTAGGCGGCAGCGCGCTGCGCCGGCCCGAAGGTGCCCTTCAGGTGCACCTTGATCACCGCGTCCCACTCCGCCTCGGTCATGTTGACCAGCATGCGGTCGCGCAGGATGCCGGCATTGTTGATCACCACGTCGAGCCGGCCGAAGCGCTGGACGGCGCTCTGGATCATGCGCTCGGCGGCGGCGAAGTCGCTGACGTCATCGCCGTTGGCGACCGCCTCGCCGCCCGCCTTGGTGATCTCGTCGACCACCTCCTGCGCCGGCCCGATCGAGTTGCCGGTCCCGTCGCGCGCGCCGCCGAGGTCGTTGACCACGACCTTGGCACCGTGCGCCGCCAACATCAGCGCATACTCGCGCCCGATCCCGCGTCCGGCGCCGGTGATGATGCAGACGCGGCCTTCACAGAGCTTTGCCATGGTTCCTCCAGAAGAGAATTTCACCACAGAGGCACAGAGACACGGAGTTCAGACCTGGTGAGACTCCGTGCCTCTGCGCCTCCGTGGTGAAGGCTTTGTCCTGTCTCTCACCGACTCTTCACGATCCACTCGCTCATCGGCGCGTTGTTGACCGATTCCAGGTCGATGAACGTGGCGATATCGGCGAGCACGCGCTGGATGTTCTCCGGCGCCCCGAAGAAGCGGTTCGGATCGGTGAGATCCTCCAGCGTGCGGAAGCGCTCCTCGACGATGGCGCGGTAGGGCGGCGCGTCGGGCGTCATGGCGCGGGCGACGGCGTTGCGGGTGTACTCCCACAGCGGATGGATCTCGAACGACAGCGGCGTGTGGTGGTTGTGCCAGCGGTCGTAGAACTCGGCATCGGTGACGCGGTCGGGCTTGGGGAAGGCGGTCCACAGCGTCACGCCTGGGCTGCGCGTGCCGTCCGGCCAGTCGCGGTCGGGACAGCGCAGCGGCATCGACTCGGTGACCAGGTAGCCGTGCAGGCGCGCGCTCATGCCGGCGAGCGCCGCTTCGATCGGCCGCCGCGCGTCGAGGCTGTCGAGCCACAGCGACACACAGGCGCTGATCGTCTTGCCCTCGCCCATGTACTGGCTCTTGCCCACCTGCCCGCGCAGATCGGAGACGTTGATCGTCAACGCCGCCGCCCCGTCGCGCAGCATGCCCTGCGCCACGTCGCCGACCAGACGATCGCGGAACGCCTCGATCGCGTCGCCGTCGCGCTTCCAGACCAGGTAGATGAGCTTTTCCATTTCGATCCCTCAACGCAGAGACGCGGAGACACAGAGGGCGCAGAGAAGCCTCGGCGATCTCTGCGCCTCTGTGTCTCTGCGTTGAATCAGAGCAACAGCTCCGCCATGGCGCGGATCGTCTCCACGTCGCGATTGGCCAGCAGCAGCGTGCTGATCGGCGTCCTCTTCCACTCGACCAGGCGTTCCTTGATGCGCTCGATGGGACCGACCAGCGAGATCTCGTCGGCGAACTGGCTCGGCACCGCGGCGACGGCGCCCCAGCGGTCGCCGGCCATGAACAGCTCCTGCACCTTCTCCGCCTCGTCGGCGAAGCCCATGCGGCCCATCAGCTCCTTGTGGAAGTTGCGCTTCTTGGCGCCCATGCCGCCGATGTAGAAGCCGAGCATCGCCTTGACCGGATTGAGGCCGGCCTCGACGTCGTCGGTGATGTTGACGGTGAGGAACTGGGCGATCTCGAAGCCGGGCTTCATGCCCTTCAGCGATTCGGCGTACACCTCGGGGCGGAACGGCGAGTAGTAGAGCGGCAGCCAGCCGTCGCAGATCTCGGTCGCCATGGCGACGTTCTTCGGTCCCTCGGCACCGAGATACACCGGGATGTCGGGCCGCAGCGGATGCGTGATGCTGCGCAGCGGCTTGCCGAGGCCCCAGGCGTTGGGGCCGTGGTAGGGCAGCGGATAGTGCGGGCCGTCGTTGGTCACCGGCTCCTCGCGCTTCCAGATCTTGCGCATGATCGAGATGTACTCGCGCGTGCGCGCCAATGGCTTGGCGAACGGCACGCCGTACCAGCCCTCGACCACCTGCGGCCCGGAGACGCCGAGGCCGAGGATCATGCGCCCGCCGGAGAGGTGATCGATGGTCAGCGCGTGCATCGCCGTCGCCGCCGGCGTGCGCGCCGACAGCTGGCACACCGAGGTGCCGAGCTTGATCCTGGTGGTGTGCGCGCCGATCCAGCACAGCGGCGAGAAGCAGTCCGACCCCCATGCCTCGGCGGTCCACACCGAGTCGTAACCCAGACGCTCGGCCTCCTGCGCCAGCTCGATTGCGTTCGGCGTCGGATGCGCCTGCCAGTATCCGAGCTGCAGTCCTAGTTTCATCATCGCCTCGGAAGAGGCGCGACCGGTGACCGGTGACCGGTGACCGGTAGAGGACGCCTCAACCGGTCACTGGTCGCTGGTCACTGGTCACGCGGTTTCAGATGGTGAGCCCGCCGTCCATCGAGACGATCGCGCCGGTCATGTAGCGACCCTCGTCGGAGGCGACGAAGGCGATCAGCGCCGCCACCTCGTCGGTGGTCGCATTGCCCCACGGCGTGCGCAGCTTGCCGAGTCGCGCGGCATCGGCGCCCTCGGGCAACTGGTGGAACTGCGTCTGCAGCGGCGTCGACATGCCGCCCGGCGCGACGCAGTTCACCCGCACCTTCTTGGTGAACAGGTACTCGTCGGCCAGCGCACGCGTCAGCTGCACCACGCCGCCCTTCGAGGCGCAGTACGCGGCGCTGTAGGGCTGCCCCATCAGACCGGCGTTGGAGGCAATGGTGACGATGTTGCCGCCGTGCTCGAGCAGGTGCGGCAGCACGGCGCGGCAGGCGAGATACGTTCCGGTGAGGTTGACCGCGATGATGCGCGTCCAGTCCTCGACCGCCATGTCGTGCGCGTTGGCGAACTTGCCGATGCCGGCACAGGTGACCAGCACGCTCGGGGCGCCGAGGTCGCGCACCGTCGCGTCCACCGCAGCGCCGACCGACGCCGCGTCGGCGACATCCACCTTGTACGCCTTCGCCTTGCCGCCGGCGTGCACGATCTGCGCGGCCGTCTCCTCGGCCGCCGGCAGGCCGAGATCGAGGCAGGCCACCGCCGCCCCTTCCTGCGCCAGGCGCGCCGCCGTCGATCGACCGAGGCCCGACCCGGCGCCGGTGATCACTGCCACCCGTCCCGTGAAGCGTGTCATCTGTCCGTCTCCCTGGAAGAGCTGCGGACCTTAACCGAGCCGCGCCGGCCCACGCAAACGGGCGTTTGGCGCGGCCTGGCGCGGTACGCGTCAGGACAGCCAGGCGGCCAGATTGGCGACGTAGGTGCGCGTGTCGGCGAGACCGCGCGGATCGCGCAACATGCCGTCGCCCGGCGGCTCGGTCACGAAGCTCGGGCAGCCGGCGCGCGGATCCCAGTTGTAGTCGCAGAAATGATGGAAGGTGGACTGCGCGACGGCGCGACCGAGCGGTCGGCCGCCCGCATCGCGCTCCCCCTCGAAGGCGACCGCGAGATTCACCGCGCACCCGCTCACCGTGCTGACGCCGCGCGCGATGACCCGCGCGAACGCCGCGGCGCCGGCCGGTACGCCGACCGCGCCCTCGTGCGGGTGCGCCGGCAGATATCGGATCATGCCGTCTGCGGCGCGCAGCAGCGGATGCGCACCGGCGGCGCTGGCGATCGGCTGCGCGTCGCCGTTCGCTCCGGTGTGGTAGTTCGGCCACGAGATGTCGGTGGTGGCCTGATCGTCGGCGCGCCGCCGCGCCGGGTCGGGTTCCAGGTTGACGGAGTGAAAGTGATGCGCGGCACCGACGGTGCCGAGCCCGGCCAGGCAGGCGCCGAGATCCTGATGGTCGCGCGTCGCCAGCAGCCCGCCGCCGCGGGCGCGGAACGCGAGGATGCCGGCGCAGTCGGCGGCCGTCAGTCCGCCGCCGACGTCGACCGCGAACAGCCACAGTTGATCGAACGGCGCCGCCGCCAGCTCCGCCAGCATGCGGTCGTCACCGCGCCGATCGGCGGCGCGATCGCGCGCCGTGACCGCATGCCCCAGCCCGACCAGATGATCGCGCAGCAGGCGAAAGCGCCCGATGTGCCAGTCATCCTCGGCATAGGGGATGGTGGTACTGAGCAGGATGCGCGCCATCGTCAGCGCGCCGATCGGCGCGGACCAGGACCGACGATCGACGCGCGACCAGCGCGCGTCACAGCTCGACTTCGTCGGGGAAGCACCAGCCCCACTCCTCGCCCGGCTCGATGGAGCGCATGATCGGGTGCTGCGTCGCGTGCCAGTGCTTGGTGGCGTGCTTGTTCGGCGACGAGTCGCAGCAGCCGACGTGCCCGCAGCTCATGCACAGGCGCAGGTGCACCCAACGATCGCCGGAGGCGAGGCACTCCTCACAGCCGGGCGTCTTCGCCCGTTGCGGGCGAATGCGGTCGACATGCGTGCAGGCGACGTCGGGCGGCGGATGCAGTTCGTAGGTCTTCATGGTGTCCACCTTACGGCGTTCGGCCGCCGACGCCAGTGCGGCGGTCTCGGTCTCCGACAGCGAACCGGTGCGGAACAACGGCGCGGCCTGGGCAAAGGCAGCGGCGTCGCCGGACAGAAGCAACTCGTCGCCCACTTCGAGCACGTACTCTGGCGGCGGCTCGCTGACCGTCGTGCCGTGGTGCCGCACGCTCTCGGTGTGGATGGCGAAGCGCGCCTGCAGCTGCAGGGCGCCGAGCGACTGGCCGATCGCCGGCGCGCCGGCGCGCAGCGCCACCGCGCGGCGGTCGAGACAATCGGGGCCGAGCGTGCACTCGGCCACCGGCGCCTCCGGCCGCAGCGGCCCGAGCAGGGCCTGGTAGCCCTCGCGCCGCACCGCCTCCTGGTTGGCGTCGATCTCGGCCGGATCGATGCGGTAGGCCGACATGATGTCGGTGAACAGCGCGACGACGCTCTCCAGCTCCTCGGCGACGACGCGGTCGACGCCGACCTCGGCGAGCGGCGCGACCTCGGCGACGTACGGCGTGCGCACCTCGATGCGCATGGTCGGATTGAGCGTGCGCGCCACCGCCGCGATGCGCCGCGCCATGCCCGGATCGTCGTCGGCGATGACCAGCATCTTGGCGTGCTCGACGCCGGCGAGTTGCAGCGTGCGCGCCTTGCTGGCGTCGCCGCGCAGCACCGGCAGGTCGGCGGCCTCGGCTTCGCTTGCCCCCTGCGGATTCAGCGTCGTGATCAGGAACGGGATGCGCGAGCCGGCCAGCACGCGCACCAGGCGGCGCGCCGCGTCGCCGTAGCCGCCGACGATGACATGGTTCTCCAGCATGACGTGCTCGGGCAGCGTCGGTTCGAGCTCGCTCCGGTGCGCGGTCTGCACGTCCTCGACGCGGTGGCCGAACATCACCCCGAGCGCGGTGAGCAGCGGCGTGCCGACCATCAACAGCACGGTCGCGGCGATGAACACCTGCGAGCCGCTGTCGCCCATCGCGCCCGGCGACAGCCCGAGGCTGCGGCCGGCGCGCTCCAGCACGAAGGAGAACTCGCCGACCTGTGCCAGCATCAGGGCCGACGCCGCGGCCACCGGCGCCGGGTAGCCGAGCGCCCGCACGCTGCCGAAGGTGGTGACGACCTTGACCAGCAGCACCAGCCCGAGCGCCGCCAGCACCAGCGGCAGGTGGGTGAACAGGAAGCGCAGATCGAGCAGCATGCCGACCGAGACGAAGAAGGCGGCGCTGAACAGGATCTGCAGCGGCAGGATCTCGCCCAACGCATGCTCGCTGAAGCGGCTCTCGCTCACCACCAGTCCGGCGAGGAAGGCGCCGAGCGACAGGCTGACGCCGGCCAGGTTGGTGAGGAACGCGGTGCCGAAGCAGATGGCGATCACCGCGAGCAGGAACAGCTCCGGCGAGCAGGTGCGCGCCACCGCCTCCAGCACCGGCGGCATGACCCGGCGCGCGATCAACAGCACTGCGGCGATGATCAGGCCGGCCTTGGCCAGCGCCCAGGCGATCTCCGCCGCCGAGCCGCCGCTGCCGGCCAGCATCGGCACCAGCAGCACCATGACGATGACCGCGAGGTCCTGGAAGATGAGCAGTCCGAGGCCCACCTGACCGTGCGGGGCGTTGGTTTCGCCGCGGTCGGCGAGCAGCTTGAGCACGATCGCCGTCGAGCTCAGCGCGACCAGGAAGCCGGTGAACAGCCCGGCGCGCCAGTCGACGCCGAACAGCCACAGCACCGCCATCATGCCGAGCGAGGCGCTCACCACCTGCAGGCCGCCGCCGCCGAAGATCAGCCGCTGGATGCGCGCCAGCTTCTCCAGGCTGAACTCGATGCCGATCGTGTAGAGCAGGAACATGACGCCGATCTCGGCCGCCTGGTCGACCGTCGCCTGGTCGCGCACCAACCCCAGCGCGTGCGGCCCGATCACCACCCCGGCGACCAGGAAGCCGACGATCGGCACCAGCCCGAGGCGGAAGCACGCGTAGGCGATCAGCGCCGCGGCGACGATCAGCGCCACGGCCTCGGCGATGACGGTGTGCTCCACGCGGTCCGGTTATGCGGCACACGCCGGACGCGCAAGGGGGCCTTGCCGAGGGCGCGGCGTCCGTGGGCGCTGGCGAGCGCCGGCGCGGCGTGATGTTGCGCGGGCCGCGCGCCGGCGCGGCCGCGCAATGTCGAGCCTCCTCCGCCGTCATCGACGGCAAACGCACGACGACGAACAGCGAACTTCAGCGTTCCAGCGTCAGATGCGCGAAGCCGCGGACGTTGACCGAGTGCACGCGGCTGCTGGCGGCCATGTCGATCTCGTAGTCGGGGAAGCGGCGCCAGAATTCCTCCAGCGCGACGCGGCCCTCGAGGCGGGCGAGCGAGGCGCCGAGGCAGAAGTGGATGCCGTGGCCGAAGGCGAGCGTCTGGGTGGTGTCGCGCAGGATGTCGTAGCGCGCCGGGTCGGTGAAGATCTGCTCGTCGCGGTTGGCGGAGCCGACCAGCAGCACCACCATGTCGCCTTCGCGAATGCGCTGGCCGTGCAGCTCGACGTCCTGGGTCGCGACGCGGGCCAGCGCCTGGGTCGAGTTGTCGTAGCGCAGCGTCTCTTCGACCCACTGCGGCAGCCGGGCCGGATCGTCGCGCAGGCGCGCGCGCTCGGCGGGGTTGCGCCACAGCCAGTAGAGCGCGTTGCCGATCAGCTTGGTGGTGGTCTCGCTGCCGGCGATGACCATGAGGAACAGGAAGCCCATGATCTCGGCGTCGCTCAGGCGGTCGCCGTCGATCTCGGCGACCAGCAGCGCACTGGTCAGATCGTCGCCCGGCCGGGCGCGGCGCTGCGCGATCATGCGCGCGAAGTAGGTCATCATCTCGCGCGCCGCGGCGCCGGCGGCGGCGGTGCGCCCGCTGACGCCCTCCTCGCGGTGCACGACGGCATCGGCCCAGGCGCGCAGCGGCTCGCGGTCGGGCCGCGGGATGCCGAGCATCTCGCTGATGACGTCCATCGGCAGCCGGCCGGCGAAGTCGTCGATCGCGTCCCAACGGGCGCGATCGCGCACCGCGTCGAGGTGCTCGGCGGCGATGACGCGCACGCGCGGCTCGAGCTCGGCGACGCGGCGCGGGGTGAAGCCCTTCGACACCAGCGCGCGCAGGCGATCATGGCGCGGCGGGTCCATCGCCAGGAAGGACGCCGAGCGCTCCGCCTCGCTGTTGAACGCGTCGCGGTCGAGCGCGACGCCGTGGCGGTTCGAGTAGCGCGTCCACTCGCGGAACGCCGCCTTCACATCCGCGTGGCGCGACAGCGCCCACAGATCGAGCCGCGGGTTGCGGTAGGCGGGCGCCTCGGCGCGCAGGCGCGCATAGGTCGGATACGGGTCCTCGTGCATCGCGTAGCTGAACGGGTCGAAGACGAGATCGGACATCACACCTCCGTCGGTCGCCGGGCGCGGTCGCCTCAGCGCCTGGGCGCGCGCCGTCTGGCGACGCGGCGACGCGTCCGGCGCGCCGGCGGGGACGGGGCGGCGACCGGCTCGGCGCGCAGCTGCCGCACGATCTGGCTCGCCAGCGCGGCCCCCGGCCAGCCGGCGTAGTGGGCGACGTGCAGGATGAGCTCGTCGAGCTCGACGTCGGTGAGCTGGCGCTGGCGCATCGCGGCGCCGAGGTGCATGCGCAGCGCCGCCTCGTTGCCGTGCTGGATGAGCAGCGCCAGGGTGACCAGGCGGCGGTCGCGCACCGACAGCCCGGGACGCGACCAGACGTCGGCGAAGAGGTGATCGAGCGTCGCCGCGACGAACGGATCGGGCGCCGTTGCCGGCGCCGGTGCGCCCATGACGCGCGTGAACCAGGCGCGCCCGCGCGTGCGCGCGCCGCTCATCGGCCGCTTCCGTGGTAGCCGTACATCCGCGCCATCCACGGACGCGCCGCCGCGGTGGCGGGGAGATCGACCGCGCACTCGGCGCCGAGCGCCAGCACCGCGTCGAGGTCCTTCTCCGCCAGCGCGACGAAGGCGCCGAGCTGCGCCTGGAACGGCGCCGCGTCGCGCTCCGCCAGCGGGCGCCGGAACAGGCCCAGAAAGCGCCGGGTCGACTCCGACAGCACGCCCGCCGCCTCGGTCACGGCCGCGAACCCATCGTCCGACAGGCCGGCCGCACGTCCCAACGTGCGCGCCTCGGCCGCCGCCGCCCAGGCGACGTACTGCATGGTCTGCACGCACAACTTCGCGGCCACGCCGCTGCCGAGCGCGCCGGTGTGCACGATCGCACCGGCAAAACAGGCGAGCATCGGGCGCGCGCGCTCCACCGCGGCCGCGTCGCCGCCGACCATGACGGCCAACGTGCCGGCCGCGGCGCCGACCGCCCCGCCGGCGACGCCCGCGTCGAGCAGCGCGACGTCGCATGCCGCCGCCCGCGCACCGAGCGCGACCACCGCGGCGCGCCGCACGGTGCTGTGCACCGCCACCACGGTGCCGGGCGCGGCGGCGGTGAGCACGCCGTCGGGACCGTGCAGCACCTGCTCCAGATCCGCCTCGTCGCGGACGCAGACGCCGATCACTTCGCTCGCCGCCGCCAGGGCTGCCGGGGACACCGCGGCGCGGCCGCCGGTGGCGACCACGGCCTGCATCGGCTCGCGCCGCAGATCGTAGACGGTCGGAGCCAGACCGGCGGCGGCGATGCGCTGCGCCATCGGCAAGCCGATGTTGCCGAGCCCGATGAAGCCGATGCGCGGAGCAGACATGGCTGGCTAGTTAACAGCGTCGGCCGCGGTCGGCCAGCGCGCGGCCCGCTATCCAGGCGCGCCGCCGGTGCGCTACAGGCTGCCGGCATGATGCGCGGGCTCGACGGCGCGGTGGCGTTGATCACCGGTGGCGCCTCCGGCATCGGCGCCGCCACCGCGCGCCGGCTGGTCGCCGAGGGGGCGCGGGTCGTCATCGCCGATCGCGACGGCGACGGCGCCAGGCAGCTCGCCGCCGAGCTGGGCGCAGCGGCGCGCGCCGTCGCCGGCGACATCACGCGCGCCGCCGACGCCGCCGCCATGGTCGCCGCGGCACACGCCGCGTTCGGCCGCCTCGACATCGTGCACAACAACGCGGCGAGCGGCCTGCCGGGGCGGATCGGCGATCTCGACCCGGCGGCATGGGAGCGCACCGTCGCGGTGAACCTGAGCGGACACTTCCTGGTCACCCGTGCCGCGCTGCCCGGCATGCTGGCGCAGCGCCGCGGCGTGTTCGTCAACATGGCCACCGGTGCCGCGGTGTTGGTCGAGGAAGGCCTCGGGGCCTACGCCGCCGCCAAGGCCGGCGTCGTCGCGCTCACCCGCCAGGTGGCGGTCGAGTACGGCCGCCACGGCATCCGCGCCAACTGCATCTGCCCCGGTGCGGTGGCGACGCCGCCGACGCTCGCCTTCATTGCCGCGGTGGAGGGGGTCGGCGCGCGTATGGCCGCCGCCAACCCGCTGCGCCGCATCGGCACACCCGACGAGCTCGCGGCGGTGGTGGCGTTCCTCGCCTCCGACGAATCCGCCTTCGTCACCGGCGCGACGCTGATGGTCGACGGCGGCGCCAGCGCCGACAAGTCGATCGGCCTGCTCGGGGGAGAGTGATGAGCGACGAGCGATGAGTGCCGAGATCCGCTTCAGGTACCCATCGCTCGTCGCTCATCGCTCATCGCTCTCCTGGCCATCTTCCTGGCGGGTATTCGAGCTGCAGTGCCACCAGGCTGCGGGTCGCGGCGCCGTAGCGCTGTTCGATGTCGGCGAGCCCCGCGTCGAATCCGGCGCTGGCGAATTCGACGCTGCGGTCGGCCGCCGGCGCCGCGGCGGCGTCCGGAAGGATGCGCAGGCCGCGCCGCCCGCGCACCATCCGGTTGGCCGTGGTGATCGTCTGCACGGCGTAGGTGCGAGCCAGCAGATCGACGCCGACGCCGAGCGCCAGCTCGTCGATGCCGTCGCGCAGCGGAACCGCCACGACGTCGTGCCGCCACGGCAGCGCGTAGTTGAGGGCGCCGGCGCCGATGTCGGCGGCGCGAATGGCGAACGCGGCGCCGTCATGCGCCGGCGCGTCGTCGGACAGCGCGGCGCGCCCGGCGAGCACCTCGACCAGGTAGTCGGCCAGCGGCAGCGATGCGCTGACGCCGGCCGAGGTGACGATCGTGCCGTCGCGCACCCAGCGCCGATCCTGCCGCCAGGTGGTGTGCGGGAACTGTGCGCGCAGCGTGCCGATCGAGTACCAATGGCTGGTGGCGGTGCGCCCCTCGAGCACGCCGGCATGCGCCAGGACCCAGGCACCGTCGCAGATCGACACCAGCAACACGCCGGCAGCGGCCCAGCGGCGCACCGCGTCGAGCAGGCGCGGATCGCGCGGATCATGCATCGCCGGCACGATCGCCACGTCGGGCGGCGGGGTTTCGCCCAGCGTCGCGTCGGGCAGGATGGTCAGACCCGGCATCAGCGTCACCGGCGCCGACGCCGGCGCGACGATGCGCACGTCGGCGACGTCGGCGTCGCGCAGCACGGCAAACGGGGTCAGCAGGTCGGTGGTCTCGGTGCCGGAGTTGTTGGCGAGAATGACGACGCGCCGCTTCTCAACAGCGGGCGCCGGTCTCGTCGCCAGCAGGCTGACACCACAAAGACACAACGACACCAAGACCGTCTTGGTGACTTTGTGCCGTTGTGGTGAGCGCCACATGAACGGCCTTCACACCAGGCCGTGGATCTTCGCGAAGGGATCCCACTCGGCGTCGCGGTGCCAGTCGTACTCGGTGGCGATGGCGAGGTTCTCGCTCATCTCCGGGCTGACCAGGCGCGCCACCACTGCCAGCGCCATGTCGATGCCGGCCGAGACGCCGGAGGCGGTGACGATGTCGCCGTCGTCGACCCAGCGCGCCGCCTTGACCCACTCGACGCGCGGCCCCTGCTCGGCGACCCACTGGAAGAACATCTTGTTGGTGGTGGCGCGACGGCCGTCGAGCAGGCCGGCGCAGGCGAGCAGCGCCGTACCGGTGCAGACCGTCATGGTCACCTCGCAGCGCGGCACGACACGTCGCAACCACTCGAGCATCGCCGGGTTCTCGATCTCGGTGCGCGTGCCGAGCCCGCCGGGAATCAGCAGCAGGTCGAGCGGCGGGCAGTCGTCGAAGCCGTAGTCGGCGACGATTGCCGGCCCCTGCACGCTGGTGACTGGACCGGCATGCTGGGCGACGGTGAGGACCTCGACCATACCCTGCAGGTTGCCGAAGATCTCCAGCGGACCGCAGGTGTCGAGCATCTCCCAACCGGGATAGAACAGGGCGCCGAGGCGCCGGGTGCGCGTCTCGCTCATGCGCTCCTCCTGAACGCCGCCTCCGGGCGGCGGTGAAAGTGCCGCCGGTAATCGACCGGCACGATGTGCAGATGGCGGGCAAAGGTGCGCCGCATCTGCTCCGCCGACCCGAAGCCGCAGCGATCGGCGACGGTCGCGAAGCCGAGCGCGCCCTCCTCCAGCTGGCGGCGTGCGGCGTCGAGGCGCGCACGCTCGACGAACTTGGCCGGCGTCAGCCCCGTCTCGCGGCGGAAGACGCGGGCGAAGTGGCGCGGGCTCATCGCCACGCGCGCGGCGAGGTGCTCGACCGCCAGGTCGGCGCGCAGGTTGGCGACGATCCACTCCGGCAGATCTTTCAGTGGACCGGGCGGCACCGCCTGTGCGGCGAGATGGCTGCTGAACTGCGACTGCCCGCCGGGGCGTTTGAGGAAGACCACCAGCCAGCGCGCGACCTCCAACGCCAGGGCGTGGCCGAGGTCATCCTCGACCAGCGCCAGCGCGAGATCGATGCCGCTGGTCACCCCCGCCGAAGTGAACACGTCGCCGTCGCGCACGAAGATCGCGTCTGGCTCGACCTCGAGATCGGGGTAGCGACGGCGGAGCAGATTGACCGTCGCCCAGTGCGTCGTCGCGCGCCGCCCGCGCAACAGCCCGGCCTCGGCGAGCACGAACGCGCCGGAGCACACCGAGGCGAGACGGCGCACACGCCGCGCCTGGCCGCGCAGCCAGCGCTGCACGGTACGGTCGAGCATGACGCGCTCGACGTTGCCACCGGCGATGATCAGGGTGTCGAACGGCCGACGCCGCGCCGCGATCGACGCGTCCGGCACGATGCGCAGCCCGGAGTTGGTGACGACCGGGCGCGCCGTCGGCGCGACGACCTCGATCGCGTAGGGCGCCGGCTCGCCGCGATCCGCCACCAGCTTGCCGGCGGTGGCGAACACCTCCAGCGGACCGGTGAGATCGAGCGACTGGACGCCGTCGAACGCGAGCAACCCGACGCGGCGCGTGGCGGACATGCGGTGACCGTAGTCCGCTGCCCGAGTGGCTGCAATGACAAGGTAGCGGCAATTCCTGCCATCGAAAGACAGCCATCAGCCTTCGGCTGTCAGCCAGGAAGGATTCAGAGCTGAACGCTGATGGCCGACAGCTGAGGGCTACGTCACTCCGAAGCGCTCGACGTAGGGCGCGAAGCGCGCCCGTTCGGTCGCTTCGTCGAGGCCGGTGTCGGCGAGGGTGTAGCGATGCGCGCCGTGCTTGTCGCGCGCGTTGGCGGCGAGGAAGCGGCGCATGCGCGCCGCCGCGTCGTCGCTCAGCGTGCGGCCGAAGTGGGCGTAGATGCGGCGCACCATGCCGATCTCGTCGCGCATCAACTCGGTGAAGTACATGTCGAACGGGGCCGGCGCACTGGCCGGCCAACGGTCGCGCACGGCGCTCGTGCGGGCCAGGCCGTCGGCCAGCCGGGCCGCCCATTCGGCGCCGATCGCGGCACGGTCGATGTGGTCGCTCGCCATGCCGCGCAGCGTCGCCACCAGACTGGCCAGCGAGGCGACCACGGTGAGCGGGTCGCGGTGCGTCTGCACGACGCAGGCGTCGGGGTACTGGTGCAGCAGTGCGTCGAGCGCCCACAGATGGCCGGGCGACTTGAGCACCCAGTGCTCGGCGGGGCAGTGCCACTGCAGGTACTGCAGCTGGCGGCGGTGCCCGGCGTAGACCGGCCGCAGATCGGCGGCGTCGAGCCACGCCTGGTAGCTCGGCACGTCGTGCGTCGTGCTGAAGATCACGCTGGCGAAGTCGTGCGCGGTCATCGCGACGCACTCCTGCGGCAACTCGGCGCCCATCGGGTGCATGGTCTTGAAGCCCGGCAGCAGGCGGTCGACGCCGCCCAGGTGCTTGTCGACCGCGGCAATGCGCGGATCGGTGCCGTACGTGGCGCGCTCGGGCGGCGGATACGGGTACATCACCTCCCAGCTCATCGGCACGCGGTTCTCCGGATCCTGCGCCAGCAGCTCGTGCAGGATGCTGGTCCCGGTGCGCGGCAGGCCGACGACGAACAGCGGCCGCCGGACCGGCGCCGCGGTGATCTCCGGGTGGCGACGCATGACGTCGGTCATGCGCAGGCGGTTGACCAGCAGGCGTTCCAGGTCGGCGCGCGCGATGACGCGGCCCAGCGTGGTGAGATGCGCGTCGCGCTCCAGGCTCTCGACCAGGCAGTGCAGCGGGGTGCGGAACCAGGCGTCACCGAAGTCGTCGAGCCCGGTCTGCTTGCGCGCCCGCGCCAGCAGCGTCTCGACGTCGAGCCGCATCAGCGGCACGCCGAGCGCGTGCAGCGCCCCGCCGACGCGGTTGAAGAGACGGACCGGCAGGGGCAGCCGTTGCGTCATCGATCACAGAAGCGATGAGCGATGCGCGATGAGCGATGAGAGACAGGGCATCGAATTCAACCCCGCATCGCTCATCGCTCGTCACTCATCGCTCGTCGCTCATCGCTCGTCGCTCATCGCTCGTCGCTCGTCGCTCGTCGCTCATCGCTTTCACTCAGGAGTAGCGATCGTTGCGCCACGGATGCGCGCTGTTGGAGTAGCCGCGCACCTCCCAGAAGCCGCGCTGGTCCTGGCGCAGGAACTCGATGCGCCTGATCCACTTGGCGCCCTTCCAGGCATAGAGCTGCGGGGTGATCAGGCGCACCGGGCCGCCGTGCTCGCGCGGCAGCGGTTGGCCGTCGGCGGTGTGCACCAGCAGCACGTCGTCCTTCAGTGCCTCGGCGAGCGACAGGTTGGTGGTGTACCCGTCGTGCGCGTGACAGAGGACGAACTCGGCGGCGTCGTCCGGTTCGGCCAGCGCCGCGACCGTGCTGAAACGCACGCCGCGCCACGGCACGTCGAGCCGCGACCAGCCGGTGACGCAGTGGAAGTCGCTGACGTCGTCGACCTGCTCGAGTTGCTGGAACGCCTCCCAGTTGAGCGTCTGCGGATGGCGGCAGGCGCCGTCGAGCGTCAGTTGCCAGCGGTGCTGCGGCACGATCGGGCTGAGGCCGAGGTCGAGCACCGGCCACTTGCCCGGCGCGGTCGCCGTCTGACCGACCGGCAGCTTGGGCATGCCGTGCCGATTCGGCGGCCCGCTGCCCTGCGGCGCGCCGTCCGCCATCGCCGGCGTCTGGCGCATGCGGTCGAGGAATCGCTCGCGCAGCCGGAGCCGCGCCGCGACGATGCGGCGCTGAAGTTGGTCGGCGTCGTCGGACATGGAGCCGACGCTACAATGAGTTCCCCCCCTTTGAAAAAGGGGGGATTCGGACCCTTTTTGCAAAGGAGGGAAACGCTCACACGATGCGGTTCTCCTGCACGCCGAGGTCGATGGCGCCGTCGTCGGTGCGGATGGCGGCGCGCATGCGATCGCCGGGGCGCAGGAAGCGCGGATTCGACGCGTTCATCTTGACGAAGTTCTCCCACTTCACGTGCTCGGGCAGCAGGCGGGCGATCATCTGCGCGGCTCTGCCGGGCGCCTGCAGGGCGCAGCCGCCGGGCGTGCCAGTGGCGATCAGGTCGCCGGGGAA
This sequence comes from Deltaproteobacteria bacterium, assembly GCA_033764095.1. Taxonomy (GTDB): domain Bacteria; phylum Desulfobacterota; class Binatia; order HRBIN30; family CADEER01; genus JBDTMT01. Next base: position 15,849 of record JANRJF010000187.1, read on the forward strand.
GAGGTCCTGCAGGCCGGAGAGCTCGGTCAGCGTCGGCGCCGGCAGATGCACCATGTCGGTGGCGAGGCTGTCCTGGCGCAGCTGATCGTTGACCCAGAGGCGCAGGCGCAGGGTGGAGAAGCGCGCCAGGTCGGCGGCGTCGACCAGCGCCAGGTAGGGGCCGACCGGACCGAAGGTGCGATAGCTCTTGCCCTTGTAGAACTGCGCCTGCGGCAGCTGCACGTCGCGCGCGCTGACGTCGTTGACCAGCACCAGCGCGGCGACCACCTCGGCCAGTGTCTCCGGCGTCACGGTGGGCGGCGCGGTGAGCGCGGCACCGATCACCAGACCGATCTCGACCTCGTAGTCGAGCAGCGTCACGTGCGCCGGCCGCACCACGTCGGTGTGCGGCGGCGAGATGCACGACGAGGCCTTGCGAAAGATCATGTTGAAGCCGGCGCGCGCCGGGTCGAGGCCCGACTCGCGCATGTGGCTGCGGTAGTTGATGCCCTGGCAGACGAACTGTTGGTTGCGCGTGATCGGGCTGAGCAGCTCGACCTGGTTCTCCGGCAGGCTGCCGGAGCCGCCCGCGGCGGCGACGGCACGCGCCGCCGCGGCGCCGTCGCGCAGGAAGTCGCCGGTGGTGGCGAACGCGCCGGGCAGCGGGGTGATCAGCCCGCCGCGCACGACGCCCCAGGCGACCGCACCGGCGTGCCGATAGTGGACGACGTTGACCGCCATGTTCAGCGCCCCATCGCTTTCGCCATGCCGACCAGTTTCTTCAGGCTGAAATCGCTGTCGCCGGCCAGCGCGCTGACGATCTGCAGCGCCTTGCGCGGCGTCATCGAGGTGTCGATGAAATCGGGCGGCAGCGGCGGCCCCCACTGCGCCAGGCTGTGGCGGCTGAATGGCGTCGAGCCGGTCGGCGTGGCGGCGTCGAAGCGGTCGCCGTCGGCGTAGTGCTCGATCAGCATGCCGTCCGGGTCGCGCCAGTAGTCGAACAGCTGGCTGCCGAGGATGTGGCGGCCGATGCCCCAGGCGCGCGTCCACCCCCGCTGGCGCAGGTGCTCGCCGCCGAGCGCCAGCGCGTCGAGATCCTGCACCTCGAAGGCGGCGTGCTCATAGGACTCGGCGAAGCCGGCGGCCAGCGCGACGGTGTGATGGTCGACGGGGGTTGCGCCGAGATCGCAGCGCAGGAACGCGATCGCCGGCCCGGCATCCTGCGGCAGCACCTGGTAGTCGGACACGATCATCCCGAAGCTGCGCAGCAGCCACGAGAGCACGCGGGCGTGTTGTTTGGTCTGCAACACGACGTGGCCGAGGCGCTTCACCTGGGCCGGCCCGGACGGCGCGCGCTGCGCGGTGTTGCGGCGCGGCGTCGCCTCGGCGCTGTTGACCACCAACGGCGGCCGCATCGGCCGCGGCTCGACGCGCGCCTGGCCGTGCACGACGTCCACGCAGACGCCGTTCGGCGCGGTCAGTCGCACGCGTCGCCCGCCGCCCGGCTCGCGCATCGTCTCGATCGGGCTGGCGCCGGGCAACGCGGCGACGCGCTCCAGGTCGCGCGCCTCCGCGGCGACCAGGCCGAAGCCGAGGAACGCCGCGGCCGCGCCGCGCTCGGCGCTGTAGCAGAACGGCGCATCACCATAGCCGCGCAGGTGGAGTGCATCCGCCGTCTCGTCGGCCGCCAGCAGGCCGAAGTCGGTGGCAAAGCGTCTGGTGGCGTCGAGGTCGGGCTTGGCGAAGCGCACGTAGGCGAGATCGACGACCTTGATGGTCGGGTCGGCGGCGCGGCCGCGCGCCAACTCGGCGCGCGCCGCCGCATCGAGAGTGTCGGTCATGCGGGAATCCTCTGCGGAGCCGGCCCGGCCGGCGCGGCCCCGTGCATCAGCTGCCGCACCTGCGCCAGCCGCGCCGCCGCAGTGGCGGCACCGAACTGCGCGGCGCAGAAGCGGTCGGGTCGAAGCAGCACGAAACGCTCGGGCGTGTCGCCGAACCATGCGGCGAGCGCGCCAGTGTGATCCTCCAGCGCGCCTTCCGGCGCGACGCTGCCGCGCGGCACGACGTGCACCAGTCGCGCGCCCAGCGCCTGGCAGGCGTCGCGCGCCGCGGCATCGAGTGCGCGGCGCGGATCGGCGCCGCAGCCGAGCACGGCGAACCAGTGCCCGAGCAGGCTGTCGAGCGCGACGATGCGGCCGTCCGGAGCGCGCAGCGGCGGCTGCACGATCATCTGGCCGCTGAGCCGCGCGCCGTCGGCGTCGGCGGCTCCGACGAAGACGCCGCGGCGTAGACGCGGGGCGCGCAGCGTACCGAGCAACTGGCGGTCGAGCATCGCCTGGCCGCGCGGGCTGCGGTTGACGGCGAAGAAGAACAGGTCGCGCAGCGCGGCGCGCCAGCGACTGGTCGGCTGGATCATCGCACCGAGCCGGTCGGCGAGCGCGGTGGCCGCCATGACGTGGGCGCGGCGTTCCTCCTGGTAGGTGTCGAGCAGCGCCTCGTCCGCCTGGCCGCGCACCACCGCGGCGAGCTTCCAGGCCAGGTTGGCGGCGTCGCGGATGCCGCCGTTCATGCCCTGGCCGGCGAACGGGGGCATCATGTGCGCCGCGTCGCCGGCGAGCAGCACGCGTCCGTCGCGGTAGCGGTCGGCGACCAGCGAGTGGAAGGTGTAGACGCACTTGCGCTCGATGCGCACCTGCGGCGGGCGGGTGTACGGCGCGATCAGGCGCGCGATCATGCCGTCGTCGAGCAGATCGGCGTCCTGTTCGCCCGGCATCAGCATCCACTCCCAGCGCCGCTTCTGGTGCTGCTTGCGCAGGGTCATGCCGGGCCGGCGCGGATCGCAGAAGAAGCGGCACGCCATCGTATCGGCGAGCAGCGGGTCGATGGTGTCGATCACCAGCCAGCGCTGCGGCGCGGTGCGGCCGCGCATCTCGATGCCGAGTTGCTGGCGCACCAGCGAGCGGCCGCCGTCGCAGCCGATCAGGTAGCGCGCCTCGGCGGTGAACGGCGCGCCGTCGGGGCCGCGGCCGCGCAGCGCGACGCCGCCGGGGCCGGCCTCGAACGACTCCAGCGCGTGCGCGAAGCGCGTGGTGACGTGCGGAAAGCGCTGCAGGCCGGCGGCGAGCACACGCTCGAGCAGCGGCTGGTCGAAGCTGTTCTGCTGCGCATGGCCGTACGGCGTCTGGCCGAGCTCGACGTGCATCATCGGCGTGCCGCGGCCGTTGACGTAGTCCACGGCGAAGCCGATCAGCAGGTCGGGCGCGACCGCGTCGTAGAGATCGACTGCCTGCATGGTCCGCAGCGACTCGGCGTCGATGGCGATGGCGCGCGGCTCGTCGACGGTGGTCGGGTTGCGCTCCAGCAGCAGCGTCGCAATCCCGTAGGTGCCGAGCAGGTTGGCGAGCGTCAGGCCGACCGGCCCGCCGCCGACGATGGCCACGTCGATCATCGCGTGGCGCTCACGGCCGGGCCGAACAGCACCGCGGTCACCGCGTCGGCGTGCGCCTCGATCGCCGCCGGGCGCAGCGGATCACGGCCGCTCAGGCGGCGGATCTCGGGCGCGACGACGAACAGGTGCGCGACCGCCCCGACCAGCAGGTAGTGCAGGTGCAGCGGTGGCACGTCGGGCACCAGGCCGGCGCGCTGCGCCTCGGCGATCAGCCCGGTGGAGAGCTGGTAGAGCGGCCGCACGTGGCGGTCGACCAGCCACTGCATGCGCGGCCCGTCGTGCTTGCCCTCCTGCATCATCAGGCGGTGCAGCTCGGGATGCGCGGCCGCGAAGCGCACGTAGTGGCGCACCATGAGGCGCAACCGCGTCGCGGCGTCGGCCTCGGCCAGGGCCGGCAGATGTGCGGCGAAGTGGGCGCGCAGGGTGTCGAAGATCTCGTCCACCGCCGCCTGCCAGAGCGGCAGCTTGCCGGCAAAGTGGTAGGTGATCAGGCCCTGGTTGACCCCGGCGCGCTCGGCGATGTCGCGCGTCGTCGCGCCGTCGTAGCCGAGATCGGCGAACGCCGACAGCGCCGCACGCACGATGCGCGCCCGCGTATCGAGGCCCTTCGGTCGCCGCACCCGCGTCGCGACCTTGGCGCTGGCTGCCCTGACCATGCGGCAGAGTTTATTCGATTGAATAAGATTGTCAACGGAATTTATTCGGGCGAGCAACAACTGCGCGAGCAGGTGCGGCGGTGAGAAAGAGTTGCCGGCGTGGAGTTGGCGAGAGCTCAGCGCGCCGGGTCAGCGGCGGGGTGGTTCAGCACCTCCGCACCTCATCCCGCCTGGCCGCGCGTGCGCGCGTAGATCGCCAGCAGGATCACCGCGCCGATGATCGACGCGATGAAGCCGGCCGGCTCGCCGGGTTGGTACCAGCCGACCGCCTGCCCGAGGAATCCCATGACGATGGCGCCGGCGATGCCGAGCAGCGTCGTCATGACGAAGCCCAGGTTGTCGCGCCCCGGGTGGACGACCTTGGCCAGCGCGCCGACCACGAAACCGATGATGATGCTCCAGACGATGCCCATCGTTCGAGCCTCCTTGTCGTGGTGCCGCCGCTTATAGCCCGCCAGTCGGGATTGAGAAGAGGCGCGGATTTGACCGCCGGCGGCGGCTCGGCCAAGACAGCGGACGTGCAGACCACGCCCGCGCTGATCGCCGCCAGTGCCCTGCTCGCCTGCTGCATCGCGGTGATCTGGCTCGGCGCGCCGGTCGTGCCGGCGGTGATCGGCGGGGTCGGCGCGGCGGCGATCCTGCTCTGGCGCAACCGGCGTCGTTGACTGCGCGTCGAGCGGCTCAATCGACACCGAGCAGGTGGCTGACCTGCGCGCGACCGCCGGTCGAGTAGGCGTTGATGCGTTCCTGCACGCGCCGGTCGGAGACGGTGATGCGTTCATGCTGGCGCAGGTGCTCCAACCACGACGGCACCAGGAACACCTCGACGAAGCGGCGTTCGGACTCGAGGTCGCGATAGAGTCCCCACTCGATGGCGCCGTCGCGGCGGCGGATCGGCTCCAGCGCGACCGCCGCGGCGGCGAATGCGTCGGCGTCGGCGGGGTCGACGTCGTACTCGACGGTGACCAGCACCGGCGCGCCCTCCGCGTCGGCGCCGGGCCACAGCTCCGGCGCCGGGCGCAGCGCGCCGGGGGTGAGGTCGAGCGACTCGAAGTCGTGCAGGCGCGCCCGCCAGGTGAGCGCCGCGCCGAGCCCCATGGCGACGGCGAACGCGGCCAGCGCCTGCGGCGTGCCGACGCGGTCGGCAAGCGCGCCGGCGGCGAGACTGCCGAGCGCCAGTCCGCCCTGCACGACGAGCAGGTTGGCGGCCAGCGCGCGGGCGCGCACCCATCCCGGCGCAACGTGCTGCGCGGCGATGTTGACCGTCGACATGCCGACCATCCAGGCGATGCCGCCGCCCACCATCGCCGCCGCCAGGAGGCGCACGTCGTGGGTGACGCCGAGCAACGCGGTCACCGCCGCGACGCCGAGCCGGGCGCCGAACAGCACGCGGTCGGCGCCCAGCCGGCCGCGCAGATACGGCAGCGCCCAGGCGCCGGCGATTGCCCCGACACCCAGGCAACCGACCAACAGGCCGTAACCGAGCGCTTCGAGATGAAGATCGCGCCGCGCCACCACCGGCAACAGTGCCCACAGCGCGCTGCCGGCGAGGGTGAAGGTGGCGCAGTGCAGCAGCACGGCGCGCAACGGCGACGAGTGGCGCGCGTAGCGCAGCCCGGCGACGATCGCGCCGATGACGCGCTCGGGCGCGGCGGATGAGGTCGCCCGGCGCACCGCGCTGCGCGTCACCAGCAGCACCCCGACGACGACCAGAAAGCTCGCCGCGTTGAGCGCGAACACCGCGCTGGCGCCGTAGGCGGCAACCACCAGACCACCGACCGCCGGACCGACCGCGCGCGCCAGATTGAACGACACGCCGCCCAACGCCACCGCCGCCGGCAGCTCGCCGCGCGGCACCAGCTCGGGGACGAAGGCCTGCCAGGCCGGCGCCATCACCGCCGCGCCGAGACCGAGCGCGAAGGTCAGGCCGAGCAGGCCCCAGGCGTCGAGCCGCCCCTCCAACGCCAGCCCGCCGAGCGCCGCGGCGGCGGCGAACATCCAGAGCTGCGTCGCGATCAGCACGTGGCGCCGGTCGACGATGTCGGCCAGCGCGCCGGCCGGCAGCGCGAGCAGCAGGAACGGCAGGCTCGCCGCGGTCTGCATCAGCGCCACCAGCAGTGGCGACGCCGTCAGCGAGGTCATCAGCCACGCCGCACTGGTGCTCTGCATCCAGGTGCCGATGTTCGACACCAGCGAGGCGAGCCAGACGGCGCGGAAGGCGCCCTGGCGCAGCGGCGACCAGGCGGATGGGGCGGGCTCGGCAACCATATCTTCAACCCAACGACACAACGGCACGACGACACAACGTGGTGTCGTGGAGTCGTGGTGGTGCTTACCAACGCGCGGCGGCGGGCGTCAGGTCGACGACGCCGTGCACGGTCTCCACGCGTACTGGGCCGCGTGCGGTGAGCTGGCCGTGGCCGTCGCGACGCAGGGCAAAGCTCGGCGAGCGGAAGCGGCCGCCGGCGCCGACCGCCAGCGTGCCGCGCGGCGTCGGCTCGACGCCGAGCAGACGCAGGTAGGCGAGCAGCGGCTGCGCGTGGCTGTGCATGTTGTTGACCGGAAACGCCTGCATGGCGAACAGCGGCGGCGCCGACCAGGTGCGCCCGGCGCGCGCGTACTCCGGCGCATTCCACGCGTCGGGACCGGACAACGTCCCTTCCCAGATCGCCGGATAGGCGCGGCGGTGCGCGGCGAGCGTCATGCGCCGCCACTCGTCCCAGGCCAGGGCCGGGTCCAGGCGGGCCGCCGCCCAGATGAGCGTCATGTTGATCGAGAACCAGATGCCGCCGGCGGTACCGGTGCCCCAGGTGCCGTCGGCGATCTGCGACGCGCGCGCCGGCCAGCGCAGGCGTGCGCCGAGCGGCGAGTCGGCGCGATGGCCGCGCTCGATCACCTCCAGCACCGCCGCCGCCTGGTCGGCGTCGGCGGCGCCGCACAACAGCGCCCACGGCTGGTTCTCCAGCCAGCAGTCGCTCTCGCCGACCCGTCCGCCGCCCGGCACGCTGGCGCGGTTGAACCAGCGCCCGTTCCACTCGGCCGCCACCAGCTGGCGCAACTCCTCACCCTGCGCGCGCGCCTCGCTCGCCAGCGCCGTCTCGCCGAGCCGCTCGGCGAGGCCGGCGAACACCGGCAACACCCACGCCGCCATGGCGGAATTGAGCACCGAGCCGCCGCGCTCGATCATCAGCTCGGCGGGCACGCCGGAGTCGGCGATGGCGACGTCGTTCCAGTCGGCGTTGAGGATGCGCACGTGGCCGCCCTCGCCGCGCCCGACGCCGTCGACGAAGAAGCGGAACTGGCGGCGCAGGTGCTCGCGCAGCGGCACCGGCGTTGCGGGGCGCGCCGGATGATACGCCAGCTCGGCGTCGAAGGCGGCGAGGTCGCCGGTGGCGGCGGCGTACTCGGCCGCCAGCCAGAGTGCCCAGAGATTCTGGTCGGACGGGCGGAAGAGCAGATTGGTGGGCTGCTTGCGCGCGTCGAGGGCATACGGCAGGTCGCCGTCCTCCGTCGCCCAGGCACAGGTGTTGCGCAGCACCGACAGGGCGCGGTCGGGATCGAGATAGACCAGCGGCAGCGCGTGCTGCAGCGGATCGCGCGCCGCGCCGTTGAAGCCGACCAGGTACGAGTAGGTCGAGGCCTGGTCGAGCGTGTGGCCGCCGAGCACGCGGTCGACCGCCAGGCCGCCGGTCAACAGCGCGGCATGCCACGGCAGCTCGTCGCGCGCCTCCGGCGCCGGCGCCGCGCCGGCCACCGGCAGGCGGCGCAGCAGCGCGCGGCGCGAGGCGCGCAGCAACGCGGCGGGATCGTCGAGCGTGCCGCCGTCGTCGCGGCCGAAGCGGAACCACAGCTCGCGCCGCTCGCCGGGGTTGATGCCGAACGCCGAGCGGATCTCCAGCGTCGGATGCGCGGCGCCGTCACTGGCGCTCGCCTGGCCGGGCACGTCGTCGCCGAGCCCCTGCAGCAGCAGCGCGGCGGGCGGACCAACGACGGCGCGCGCCGCGTCACCGAGCGCACCGGGGGCGTCGGGCGAGGCGAAGCGCTCGCGCGCGACGACGCGGCGGTCGCCGAGCTCGACCGCGTAGCTCACCGCCAGCGCGGCGCGCTGGCGGCGCTGCTCGACGCCCTCGAGCAGGTTGCAGAAGCGCGGCCGCAGCGCCCAGCGTTCGATCAGCGCGACACGACGGATGGGCGCGTCGGACGCCAGGCTGAGCCGCACCCGCACCAGGATGAACGGTGCGTCGCCCTCCGGGCACAGCATCAGGCGCTCGAGGCGCAGCCCGTCGCGCTGCGCGTGGATCTCGAAGGACGTCGGGCCGAAGATGCGGCGCGGCGTCGTCCCGCCCGGGCGCTGCGCGAAGGCGCTACCCCACTCGACGCCGTCCTGGTCGACGATCAGCGAGACACCGGTGCCGATCGGATCGGCGGCGGTCAGCCAGCGCAGCCCGTCGCCCTCGTCGAACACCGCCACGGTGCCGTCGTTGGCCGCCTGCAGACGCAGATGCTGATTGCCGACCATCACCCAGTGGCGCCGCGTCTTCGGCGTCAGGATCGGATCCCACTCGGCCTCCGGCAGCGCGTCCTGATCGGCGCTGTACACGAAGACCGGGACACCGGCGCGGCGCGTCCAGTGACCGTAGAGACTGCCGGCGCGTGAGCTGCGGCGGCCGATCGCGAATGCCCGGTGGTTGGCGAGCAGCACACCGGCGCTGCTCATACCGGCGAGGCGGAGAAAGTCGCGGCGGCGCATGTCAGGATTCCTTCACCACCACGACACGGCGGCGCCACGACTCAACGGCCGTCGTTGTGCCTTTGTGTCGTGGTGGTGAGACCCGTCTCATCGCGCACGCTCGATCACTATCGAGCGCACCGTCCAGTAGCCGCCCGCCGCCTCCGCCGCGTTCGCCGCCGGGGTGAACTGCTCGAAGACGTGCGACGGCCCGAGGTCGACGCGGAAGCGGAGGCGCCCGGCCGCGTCGGCGACGAGGCGCTGTGGTTCCAGCCCGGCGCCGCTCACGACGTACGCCGCGCCCGCCGCGTAGCCCGGCGCGGTGATGGTCACGCGGCCGGAGCCCTGCACGATCAGCCCGTCGGCCGTCACCGCGCGCAGGTCGAGGAACTCGCGCACGCCGCGCTCGACCGCGACGTGATAGCCCCAGACGTCGAACGCGGGCGCGATGGAGCGGTAGCGGAACGGCGACGGCGGGGTCGGGTCGGGCAGCGGCGGGGCGGTCACCGGTCGCGGATCGGCCAGGCGGGCGAGGAGGAACGGCAGATGGCGCTCGCGCAGCCACCGCGACCACCAGCGCCAGGCGTGCGCCCCCTCGCCCTCGCGATACTCGACGACGCCGTCGGCCGCCGTGCGGATGGCGCGCAGGCGTTCGTCGAACTGTCGGTTGGCGGGTGCGAAGAGCTGTTCGAACTGCCAGGCCAGGCAGTTGTCGATGTCGCGATCGCCGCGACACTCGGTGCCGATGTCGATCGTCAGGTCGAGCCGGTCGAGGTTCTCCGCCAGGTAGTAGGGCACGCTGCCCAGCGCGTACGCCGGCGCGGCACCACCCTGCAGGCCGGCGAAGCTGAGGCCGGCGAGGTTGGCCGACATCGCGCCGGCGACGACGAAGCGGTCGGGCGCCTTGGCGGCGAGGTGCATGGCGCCGTAGCCGCCGTTCGACAGCCCGTCGATGGCGCGCCCGGCGCGCGTCGCGATGGTGCGGAAGTGGCGCTCGACGTACGGCACGAGGAAGTGGAGCACGTAGTGCTGCACCTGCGAGCTGCCGTCGAAGCTGTCGTACCACTGGCCGTCGGTGCCGTCGGGCATGACCACGATCGCCGCGTTGGCCGGATCGGCGGCGACGGCCTCGTCCATGATCGCCTGCACGCCCCCTTGCGCCACCCAGTCGGCCTGGTCGCCGCCGCCGCCGTGCAGCAGGTAGAGCACCGGATAGGCGAGGCCGCTGTCGAGGTAGCCGGGCGGCAGGTAGACGCAGGCGCCGGCGGTGAAGGCGAGCGATCCGTCGGCGGTCAGCGGGCCGCGCGGCAGGATGCGGATGACCAGCGATGCGGCCGTGGCGCGCAGCTCGTCGGCGCACGCGTCCACCGGCCGCACGTCGGCCGGATTGTTCAAGGGATTGCGGCCATCGCGGCCGTTGTCGAGCGCCGCCGGCAGGGTGTCGTCGAGCGTCGGGGTGGCGGTCGGCGTACGCGTGCGCGTCATCGTCGCGACCGCGGTCGCGCGCGCCGTCGGGCTGGCGATCGCCGTCGCGGTCGCGCTCGGCGGCGGGGTCGGAGTCGGCGAGACGCTGGCCGTCGCGGTGGCGGTCGGCGTCGGGCGCGGCGGCGGGTCGCTGTCGCCGCAGCCGGACACGGCGCCGACCACCACGCACAGCAGCAACACCAGCGAGCGGTACATCCTGGTGGTGGTGGTTCCCCTGCCGGGCGTTTCTGCGCGCGCAGCGCCGGCGCACTGGCCATCGGCGCGGGCCGAGCGCGGCGCGACGATGGTCGCGAGGCAGGCGTGGACCGGGCGGTTCACGACCCCGGCTCTTCGCGATCGTGCGCATGGCGGATGGCGGCCCGCACCGAGCTCGGCAGCAGGCTGCCGTCGAACACCACCTTGCCGTCGTGCGCGCTGCGCACGGCGCGCAGCGGCATGCTGAGCTCGCCGCGGTTCTCGACGTAGACGATCACCGCCTGCTGGGTCGGATCGAGCGCCCGCACCGCGCCGAACTCCTCGCCGCCCTCTTCCAGATACGCCTGATCCCCGATGTGGATCGCGTCCAGGTCGATCATGTGCTCGCCTCCAGTGCCGCCGAGTCTAGCGCGCCGTGCGGCACGTGACAGTCACCGCGTCGTGGCGCGCGGTTCGCAATGCAGCAGCGATCCCGTACCGGGCCGCGGCTCCAGGAGCCAGCGCTGATCGGCGCCGAACGGACAGGGCAGCGCCGTCACCGCCAACACCCCGGTCGTCGGCAGGCGTTCGCGCAACAGGGCGAAGAGCGCGCGCTCGTTCGCCTCGTCGAGGCTGGAGGTCGCCTCGTCGAGCACCAGCCAGGCGGGCCGGCGCACCAGCGCGCGGGCCAGGGCCAGGCGTTGGCGCTCGCCATCCGAGACGCGCTGCTCCCAGTGGGCGCTGGTGTCGAGCTGCGCGACCAGCGCCTCGAGACCGACGGCGCGCAGCGCGTCGGCGCAGGCAGCGGCGTCGCCATTCGGCGCGTCCGGGTAGTAGAGCACCTCGCGCAGCGTGCCGATCGGCAGATAGGCGCGCTGCGGAATCACGTCGACCTCCTGGCGCGGCGGCAGCGCGACGCGCCCGGCCCCGAACGGCCAGACGTCGGCCAGCGCGCGCACCAGCATGGTGCGCCCGCTGCCGGGTGGTCCGCTGATCGCCGTGCAGGCGCCGGCCGGCGCCGCCGCCGAGACCGGTGCGAGCAGTGGGCGACCGTCCGGCGTCTCCAGCTGCAGCTGGTCGAGCTGCAGCGCGCCGGCCGGCGCCTCGGCGCGGGAGACGCCGCGGCGCGCGCCGACGTCGTCGACCGTGCGGTCCATCAGGTCGGCGAAGCGCGCCAGGCGCTCGATGTTGGCGCGCCAGCGCGCGATCTCCTGGTAGGCGTTGACGAACCAGGTGAGACCGCCGGCGACCTGCCCGTAGGCGAAGCGCACCTGCACCAGGCCGCCGAGCGTGAGGTGGCCGCCGAAGAAGGCGGGCGCCGCGACCAGCAGCGGCAGCAGCGTGTTGACCTGACCGATGCCCTGGGTGAGCAGCGACAGGTCGCGTTGCGCGGCGATCAGCTGCCACCAGTTGGCGATCACCGCGCCGAAGCGGTCGAGCAGCCGGACGCGCTCGCGCCGATTGCCGTGCAAGAGCGCCACCGATTCGACCGTGTCGCGATAGCGCACCAGGCCGTAGCGGAAGTCGGCCTCGACGCGCAGCCGGTCGTTGTTGATCGGCACCAGGCGGCGGCCGAGCAGATGGGTGAAGAGCGTGGCGGCGACCGACGACGCCACCGCCACCCAGACCATCAGTCCGGGAATCCAGACATCGTGGTCGGCGATCGGCAGCGGCCAGTCGCTCGACACCACCCAGAGCATGACGCCGAACGAGAGCAGCGTGGTCACCGCGGCGAGCAGCGAGAGCGACAGGCCGAGCGCGCTGGCGACGTAGTCGCGCACGTCCTCGGCGATGCGCTGGTCGGGATTGTCGATCACGCCGGTGTGCAGCTCGACCTGCCAGTACGACTGCACTCCGACCCAGCGGCGCAGGAAGTCGTCGGTGACCGCGCGCCGCCAGGTGATCTCCAGGATCTGCCGGACGTAGATGCGGAAGGCGGAGGCGAAGATCACCGCCAACGCGGCGAAGGCGAACCAGCCGAGACCGGTGAAGAAGGCGCCGCGGTCGAGCCGCTGCAGCCCGTCGCCGACCGCCGCCTGCGTCTGCGCCACCCAGACGTTGGCGCGCACGGTGGCGAGCTCCAGCGCGATCGCCAGGCCGAGCAGGGCGGCGCCCCGCGGCGCCTCCGGCGAGGTCCAGTAGATGCGCGTCAGCCGCCAGAGATCGCGCGTGAAGCGCGGCGGCGCGGCGGACTGCTGCGAATCGGCGGTCGCCATCCCTCTCATCCCCCCTTTGCGCGCGCGGCGAGGCTACGGCGTGACCAGCGCAAAGTCGCCGTCCGGGCGCGCCAGCAGGCGCAGGAAGCCGAGCAGCTCGAGGCGGCTGCCGTCCACCGCCAGCTCGTCGGAGAACACCAGGTCGCGCAGGCCGGCGTCGCCGGTGACCAGGCGGACCAGCAGCGCGCGGGTCAGGCGCACGGTGGCCGCGGCCTGCGGGTCGGGCGGTGCGGCGCGATGGTGCAGGACGCCGTGCTGCAGCGACAGCACGAAGCTCTGATCGACGTCGGTGAAGATGAAGTTGAACGTCCCGCTCGCGTCGGCCGCGGCCGGCCCGTCGAGCGAGGCGGCGATGGCGGTGAGGAACGTCGCCGGCGGAACGTGCCCGAGCAGCTCGGCGGCGGCACGCGGCGAGATCGCGCTCTTGGTGATGCCGTGGCGCAGCTCGGTGGCGCCAGAGAGATAGATGTCGCGCCAGGGACCCGACTCGGCCTGGTAGCCGAGCTGATCGTAGGTGCGCGCCAGCAGCGCGCGCGCCGCGCCGTCGTCCGGATCGGCGAAGACGGCGTGGTTGAGCAGCGTCGCCGCCCAGCGGTAGTCGCCTTTCGCGAACGCCTCGCTCGCCTTGGCGCGCACCGCCGCGGCGCCGCCCATGGCGTCGACGTAACGGCGTGCCTCGTCGACTGGCGGCAGCGGATCGAGGTTCGCCGGGTTGCCGTCGTACCAGCCGAAGTAGTTCTGGTAGACGGCCTTGGCGTTGTGGCTGACCGTCCCGTAGTAGCCGCGCGTGTTGAACGCGGTGCGCAGCGACTCGGGCAGCTCGAGCTGCTCGGCGATCTCGCGCGGCGTCGCGCCGCCGTTGGCCAGGCGCAGCGTCTGGTCGTGGATGTAGCGGTACACGTCGCGCTGTTCGGCGAGATACGTTTTCACCCGCTCGCTACCCCACACCGGCCAGTGATGACTGGCGAAGACGATCTCGGCGTCGGGGAAGCGCACCAGCGCCTCGTCGATGTAGTCGCTCCAGCGCAACGCGTCGCGCACCTTGGCACCGCGCAGGGTGTAGAGATTGTGTTGGGTGTGGCTGACGATCTCGGCGCCGCAGTAGGCGCGCAGGTCGGGCAGGTAGAAGGCGAGCTCGGCCGGCGCCTCGGAGTCGGGCACGTGCTGGAAGACGAAGCGCACGCCGTCGATGGTCATCTCCTGCGGCGTGTGGTCGATGTACTCGAGCGGCACCGCGAAGCCGAGCGAGCCGCGCGCCGGCGCCTTGCCGAGGCCGGTGTCGACATGGCCGCGCGGACCGCGGGCGAGCGGCGTGCCGTACATGAACGCGGCGCGGCGCCCCATCGCCAGCCCGGCAAGGACGTTCTCGCTGGTCGCCTCTTCGACGAAGGCGTGCGGCGCGATCAGGCGCGGGCGTGGGGCGTTGGCGTCCTCGGGCAGCACCGCGCGGACGCCGCCGAAGTGGTCGATGTGGCTGTGGGTGAAGATCACCGCGACGATCGGCGCCGCGTCGAGGTGCTGGCGCGCCAGCGCCAGGGCGGCGGCGGCGGTTTCGCGCGCGGTCAGCGGGTCGACGACGATCCAGCCGCTCTGGCCGCGGATCAGGGTCATGTTCGACAGGTCGTAGCCGCGCACCTGGTAGACGCCGTCGGTGACCTTGAACAGGCCGTGCAGGTTGTTGAGCTTGGCCTGGCGCCAGAGGCTCGGGTTCACGGTCGGCGGCGCGGTGCCGTCGATGAACGTGTACGCCGAGGTGTCCCAGACGACGTGCCCGTCGTGGCCGGTGATCACCACGTCGCCGTCGCCGCCCAGCAGGCCGCGGCGCGCCTCCTCGAAGTCGCGCTGATCGTCGAGCGGCAGCGCGCTCGCGACCGCCGCGTTGGCAGCAATGGTCTCGGCGGTCGGGGCGCTGTGCCCCTCGGCGTCGGCGCCGGCGTCGGCCGGCAGCGGCGGCGGCGCGGATCGATGGCAGCCGCTGGACGGCGCGAGCAGGGCGACGAGGAGCAGAACGGACGGCAGAATGGCGCGCGGTGCAGGCATGCGTGATCCTCTGCCCGGCCGCTCCCCGGCGACGCAAGCGCGGCGCGCGGCTCAGCGGATGAAGTACTCGGGCGCGGCGCCCGGCTTCCACTTGATGTTGCAACCGATGCTGGCGCGCTGGTCGGGGCTCGGCAGCCGGCCGGCGAGCACCGCGTCGGCGGCGGCGCGCAGGTCGGCGCCGGTGACCGGCCGGTCGCTGCTCGGACGGCTGTCGTCGAACTGGCCGCGGTAGGCCAACCGGCGTTCGCGGTCGAAGAGAAAAAAGTCCGGCGTACAGGCGGCCCGGTAGGCCTTCGCCACCGCCTGCGTCGCGTCGTACAGATACGGAAAGACGTACCCCGCCTGGCGCTTCTCCTCGGCCATCTTCTCCGGCCGGTCGGCGGGATAGGCGGCGACGTCGTTTGCGTTGATCGCCACCGTCGCCAGGCCGCGCGGCGCATAGTCGCGCGCGAAGGCAGCCAGCCCGGCGCGGATGTGGACGACGTACGGGCAGTGGTTGCAGATGAACATCACCAGCAGCGCCGGCGCGGTGCTGAAATCGTCGCGCGCCACCAGGCGGCCGTCGGTGTCCGGCAGGCGGAAGTCCGGCGCCAGGGTGCCGAGCGGCAGCATCGTCGACGGAACGGCGGCCATCGTCGGTCCTTCAAAGCACGAAGGGCGGGGAGGCATCAGCCCCCCCGCCCTCGTGGCGATAGCGAATCGCGCCGCGGTTACTTCTTGGCGCTGAACGCGCCAGGCTCGTTCTTCTTCGCCTGGCCGGCGGTGAACTGCGCTTCCCAGCACATGCCATCGCTGGCGTAGACCTGCGCGGTGACCGGGAACTGGAACGGCAGCCACGCGGTGTCGGGCAGCTGTGCGCCCTTGCCGAGGACCAGCAGCTTGCCCTTGTCGAGGCTGCTCGCCTTGGTCTTGATCGTCTTGATGCCGTCCTGCTGCGCGGCGATGTCCAGGTACTTGTAGCCCTTCGGGTTGCCCGACGAGCCGACGAAGCTCCACCCGGTGCCGCCGTCGACGCCCATCGCCGCCTGGACGCCGGTGCTGTCGTAGATGCACAGCTCGTAGCGCGTCGTCTGGGTCGGATTGCCCATGTCGATGGCGAGCGCCGGACCGCCCTTCCAGAGGAACTTCAGGCCGTCCTTCGTGTCGGTGGTCGAGTCCTTGATGCGCAGCATCGCCTTGCTGGCGCTGGTGCACGAGGTCGACGGCTGGCCGACCGCGACGCAGCCATCCTGCGGATCGCAGGAGTCCTGCGTGCAGACGTTGCCGTCCTCGCAGACGATGTTGCTGACGAAGTTGCAGTGATTGCTGCCGTCGCACTTGTCGGTCGTGCAGACGCTGCTGTCGGCGTCGCACGGCGTGTTCGCCGCGGCAAAGCCGTTGCCCGGGCAGGTCTGCCCGGCGCTGCCGGTGCAGTTCTCCGCCACGTCACACTGACCGGCCGCGGCGCGGCACATGGTGCCGGCCGAGGTCACGACGTTGGCCGGGCACGGCTGTCCAGGCACCGCCGTGCAGGTCTCGTTCGGATCGCACATGTCGCCCGAGCCGACGCGGCAGACCGTGCTCGGGTTGGCGACCACGTCGGCCGGGCAGCCCTGGCCGGGGTTACCGGTGCAGCGCTCGTCCGGATCGCAGACGTCGCCGGAACCGGCGCGGCAGACCAGGTTGATCTTGGTCGGCGCGTCGTCCGCCGGGCAGGTCGCACCAGGGGTGCCGGTGCAGACCTCGTCTTCATTGCAGATGTCGCCGACCGAACCGACGCGGCAGACGACGCCGGCATTGGTCGGCGCGTCGTCCGCCGGACAGCCCTGCCCGGGCGCGCCGGTGCAGGTCTCGTTGGTGTCGCAGGCATCGCCGGAGCCGGCGCGGCAGACCAGGCCGGCGTGCAGCGTGGCGTCGTCGCTCGGGCAGACCGCCGCCGAGCCCGTGCAGGTCTCGCTCACGTCGCACGGTGCACCCGGGCCCGGCCGGCAGACCTGGCCGGCGGCGCGGTAGGTGCAGGAGCTGGTGCAGCACGACCCGGTGGTGCCGTTGGCGACCCCCTGGTCGCAGACCTCGGGACTGTCGATGACGCCGTCACCGCAGTCGGAATAGTAGAATGCGACGTCGACCCGGCTGAAGTCGTCGGCCCCGGCCCCCGACGCCGTGCGCGTCGGGTCGTAGATGCCCGGCAATGCCTGGGTGTAGCCCGACAGCGTGAAGCTGCCCTTGATGTCGGCCCGCACGCTGAAGCTGGCGCTGTTGACCTGGAACAGGGCGTTGATGTCGCCGTTGGAGTTGTTGCCCGGGTTACCGCCCGCCGCCACCACCGTCGCCGAGCCGCTGGTCAGCGTCAGGATCAATTGCTGATTGACGTTGAGGCCGCCGCTGACCACGTCGTTGACCGTCGTCGTGCTGGTGTAGGTGATCGAGGTGCCGGTGTTGCTGGCGAAACGGAACACTTCCGGCGAGCCCGCGGTCGACGGCGAGCCGGTCATCGAGTTGGCGTTGACCACGCTGCTGTTGCGAATGCCGAAGTAGACCTTGGTGTGGGCGGCCAGGTTGACGCCGGTGCAGGTCAGCGTCGCCCCCCCGGTCGCGCCGGTCGTGCCGCTCACCGAGCAGCTGCCGCCGCCCGGCAGGGTGTAGGTCGGCCCACCAGAAATGATCAACGCTGGGGCCTGCGAGGCCAGACCGAGCACCGCCAGGGTGGCGACGATGATCCGCGCACACGTCCCGTGCACGCCGCGTGGCTGAGTTACCGGCATGAGTCCCTCCGTGCGCGCTGCGGCGCTGTCCCCCCGCATCGCGCTCACCACGACCCGTGCGAGCCGTGGCTGCCGTGCGAACCGTGGCTACCGTGCGAGCCGTGACTGCCGTGGCTGCCATGCGAGCCGTGGCTGCCGTGCGAGCCGTGGCTGCCGTGACTGCCGTGCGACCCGTGCGAGCCGTGGCTGCCATGCGAGGCATGCGACATGTGCTGCGCCAGCAGCATCTTCTCGCTGTTTGGCTCGCTGCGCAGCGCGTCGGCGGCCTCGGCCGTGTCGAGCGCCGCGACCGGCTTGACCGCCTGGCGGGCCTCGTCACGGCTGAGGAAGTCGAGCGGCGTCTTACGCAGCGACGGGAGCGTGTTCTTCTTGTCACTCATAGTCGTCAGAGCAGCTTGCCGGTCGCCGCGAAGCGATCGACGCGTTCGGCGTGCGACAGCAGATCGTTCACCAACGGCGTCGCCGCGGCGTGGTTCGCGGCCAGCACGTGCGCCAACTCGGCGACCGCCTGGGCGAGCCCCTCCTCGGTCGGCAGGTCACCCTGCCCGCCGTTCATGACCAGCAGATCGAAGTGATCGGTGTACACCAGCCCCTGCGGCTCGCCGCCGTTGCGGCAGATGTGGATGCGATGGTTGCGGCCGCGCTCGTTGCGCAGCGTCACCACGCAGGAGCCCTGTGCCGCCCCGCTCAGTGCCGCCACCGTCCAGCCGGACGCGAGCGTCGAACCGAGCGCCAACGGACGCAGCAGCTGCCAGGGCGCCTCGCCGACCGGGGGCGCCTCGAATGCCGTCGCCTGGTCCGCCTCCGACGCCGACTGCAGCGCCGGGCTCGGATCAGTGGTGGACAGCGCCGCCGCGGTACCAACCGTCACCGCGCTCGCCGCCGACGCGACTGCCGCTCCGAACGCGAGCTTGCCAACGAATGCGCGCCGCGAGAGCGCAGACTTCTCCCCTGGGTCTTGTGTCTGCACCGACTTCCCCCCTTTCACGAAGTGGTCCCCTGCCTCGGCGGTACCATGAGCGCCGAGCAAGAGTAAAGGAAAATTGCGCGCGCCAGGCGGAAAGCGCGCGCGCTGCGGCGCGCCGCTCGGCCGGCTCCGTGGCGGGCTCGCGTCCCGGTCGGCGACAGGGGGTCTAAATGCCAGCCGCGACAGAGAAAAAGGGTGGCGTCTCGCTTCGAGGGTATGGTAGCCGTGGACGGCAGGCTCGGGGGACGGCACGGCATTCGAAACGGCGGCGCACAGGGCAGAAAGCGTGCGGCCACCGTCGATGGCGGCGAGACAAGGCGACCAGACGTGATTGACGCGTACACAGCGCACCAGCGGCACCTCTGAGCGCCGGCCCCCGCCCCTTCGTCAGATGATGCGGTCGAGCGAAGACACCGCGCGGCGTCCCGCCGCGGCAGCGCGCAAGCGCCAGGTGGATCTGCGCCTGCCGCTGCTGCGCGAGACCGCCGCGCTGCCCTGGCGCGGCGATGCCGAGACGGGCGCGATGCTGTCCCTCGACGCCATTCTCGCCCATGCCGAGCACCTGGCAGCCGCGGCGCCCGGCGCGTTCCTGCTCGGCGGTGGTGAGCCGCTGCTGCGCCCCGACCTGCCGGCGCTGCTCGACGCGCTGCGCGCCATGCGCCCCGAGGGTCTCGGCCTGGTGAGCGGCGGCGGCGGGGTGCCGGCCGCTCGCCTGCGCGCGGCCGGCGTCGAGCGCCTCCACGTCCCGTTCCACTGCGCGCGCCAGGACGCGCACGACTGGCTGGTCGGGCGGCCGGGCGCCGCCAAGGCGGCGCTGCGCGCCATCCGGGCCGGACTGGACGCCGATCTCGCGGTCACCGCCGAGGTGGTGTTGACGCGCCCGACGATGGTGCACCTGGCCGAGACGATCGAAGTGCTGGCGCGCGTTGGCGTGCGCGCCATCTGCGTGCGCCGCCTGACCGCCGCCGAGGTCGACGGCGCGCGTTTCGTGGCGCTGTCGCCGCGCCTCGCCCTGCTCGAGTCGAGCCTCGAACAGGCGGCGCACGCCGCGCTGGCGCGCCGCGTGCGCCTGACCTTGCGCGATCTGCCGCTGTGCGTCGCGCCGCGCCTGCGCCCGCTGTTCGCCGCGCCCGACAGCGAGCTCTGGCTGGTTGGCGACGGCGTCGCGCCGCGCGCCGCGGCGACGCCCGGCTGCGCCACCTGCCCGGGCTGGCCGCGCTGTGCCGGCGCGCCGACGGACTACACCGCGCGCTTCGGGTGGGAGGAATTCGTCGACCGCGCGGCGGCGCAGGCGCGCGTCCACGAGTCGGTCGCGGATCAGCGCGCGCCGGCCCCGGCGGCGCCGCTGGTCCTGGGATGGAACGGCCCGCCGCGCGTCGCCTGCGCCGCCTGCGGCGACGGCAGCAGCGGCGAGGAACCGACGCGCGCGGTGCGCGCTCGGCTGGTGCAGGCAGCGCGCTATCGGCCGGCGCTGCTGCGCCTGGTCGGCGCCGATCTGCTCGCCCACTCGCAGGCCGCCCGCCTGGTCTACGACGCGGTGCGCCTGTTCCCGCGCGTCGAGGTCGCCGGCGAGGCGAGCCCGCTGGCCGAGTGGTCGGATCTCGACCTGCGCCGGATGAAGGAGCTGCAGCGCCTCGACGTCGCGCTCTACGGGCCCGACGCGGCGACGCACGACGCGCACTGCGGCGTGCCGGGCGCCTTCGACGCCATGCTGCGCGCCGTCGAGCGGCTGCGCACGCGCAGCCGCATCGCGGTCGGCGCCTACGCGGTGCTGCACGATGCCGCGCAGGTCGCCGCCTACGCCGACGCCTGGCAGCGCCACGCGCTGCCCGGCACGCCGCGCTTCCGCCTGTCGCCGCAGGGCGGCGA
>JANRJF010000188.1:0-13476 GCA_033764095.1 Deltaproteobacteria bacterium
GCGCGGCGCGGTCGCGGCGCTGCTCAGCCGCGAGGGCGGCGGCCCGGGCGACGTCGATGACGCCGGGCTCGACGCGCGCCTCGAGTCGCTGCGACGCAGCGAGCTGATCGAGCGCGACACCGGCTGGTTCCTCGGCGAGCCGGTGCTGCGCTTCCACCACGTGCTGATCCGCGACGCGGCCTACCGGCGCCTGCTCAAGGGCACGCGCGCCGCACTGCACGAGCAGCTCGCCGACTGGATCGAAGGCCAGGCGGGGGACGCCGCCGAGCACGACGAGACCATCGGCTGGCACCTCGAGCTGGCGCACCAGCACCTGCGCGAGCTCGGTCCGATGGATGCGAAGGGCCGCGGCCTCGGCGAGCGCGCCGCCCAGCGCCTCGCCGCCGCCGGCCGGCGCGCGTTGAGTCGCGACGATCTGCCCGTCGCCGCCGACCTGCTCGGCCGCTCCATCGACCTCCTCGATGCGGACGACGCCGCCCGCGCCGACCTGGCGCTCGACTGGTGCGAAGCCTTGCTCGCCGGCGGCGACGTCGGCACGGCGGGTGCGGCGATTGCGGAGTTGGGGCGGTTCGTTGGGGAACAGTTCTCCGTAGGGCCGGCTGTGCCGACCGGAGCGCAGCCTCGACCGGATTCGGTGTCCGATCCGGCCGGTACAGCCGGCCCTACGAACCGCCGTCTTGCCGCGTGGCATACCTGCTTCGCCGCCCAGCTCACCGCGCTGACCGCGCCGCAGGAACTGCAGGCGGCGGCCGACTCCGTCGCGGTGGCGGCGCAGCAGCTCGCCGCCCTCGGCGATGCCGCCGGCGAGGCCAAGGCGCACGCGGTGCACGCGACAGCGCTGGCGCGCCTCGGCAAGGTGGGCGCCTGCGAAGCGGCCCTCGACCAGGCGCTCGCGGCGGCGCGCAAGGCCGGCGATCGCCGCCGCGCCAACGCGGTGCTGGCCGGTGCGCCACTCGCGGCGCTCTGGGGTCCGAGCCCGGTGACGCGCGCCAGCGGCCGCTGCCTCGACGTCGTGCGCGTGCTGCGCATCACCCAGGGCGCGCCCGCGGTCGAATCGGTCGCCCTCTCCTGCCAGGGGGTGCTCGAGGCGTTGCGCGGGCGCACCGAGGCGGCGCGGCGCATGCTCGCTTCGTCGCGCAAGATGGTCGAGGACCTCGGCATCGCCAATCGCCTCTTCGAGGCCGATGCCTTCGCCGGACGCATCGCGATGATGGAAGGCGACGACTCGACCGCAGAGAGACTGCTCCGCAGCGCCTACGAGGGCCTGCGCGATCTCGGCCTCGGCATCGACGCGGCGCGCGCCGGCGCGCTGCTGGCGCGCGTGCTGCTCGCGCAGCACCGCGCTGCCGAAGCCGAGGCGCTGTCGCACGAGAGCGAGGCGCTGGCCGGCGACGACATCCAGGCCGCCATCGCCTGGCGCGGCGTGCGCGCCGAGGCGCTGGCGCAGCGCGGCGAGCACGCCGCCGCGATCGAGCTGGCACAGGCGGCGGTGGCGATTGCCGCCGCCACCGACGCGTTGCTCGACCACGCCGACGCGCGCCTGGCGCTCGCCGCCGCGCTGCGCGCCGCCGGCCGCCACGACGACGCGCACGCCGAGCGGCGCCAGGCCATCGCGCTGTGGGAAGCCAAAGGCGCCACCCGGCTCGCCGAACGCGTGCGCGATGGGACGCCGGACACGCCGCCCGCCGAGGCCGAGCAACCGCGCCCACCGGCGCCGCCGGCCGGCGCGCCGAGCGCCGCGCCTGTTCGCCGCCGGGTGCTCCCGAACGCGGCGACGCGCAACGCCGAGCGCTGGTTCGCGGCGATCCAGGCGGGCGACGACGCGGCGCTGCGCGCGACCAACTCCGCCGAGCTCGAAACGGTGCACCATCCGACCGGCGCGACCTATGGCGCCGACGACGCGGCGCGCACCTTCCCCGCCCTCGCGGGCGGGCGCAACATGCGCATGACGCAAGCGACGCTGGCGGCGCTCGGCGATTCGCTGGCGCTGGTGCGGCGCTCCTACGCGCACGATGGGCACGAGGCGCGGCGCGGCTCGATCGGTCCGGTCGAGGGCACCTATCTGGTCGTCGTCGAGGTCGATCAGCGCGAGCTGATGTCGCGCTCGGAGGTCTTTGCCGACGACCACCTCGGCGACGCCATCGCCCGCCTCTATCAGCGGCACGCCGAGCGGTTGCCGGAGGGGCCGCAGCGCCGGGCCGCCGCGGTGACGGCAGAGGCGGTCACCCACATGCTGACCAGCTGGGTGGCGCCCGACCTGTCATTGCTCTTCGCGCCCGACTACGCCGACATCGATCACCGCACTGTCGGCTATGCGGCGCTGTCGCCAACCGAGGTGCAGCACCTCGCCCGGTCGTTTCACGACCTCGCCGACAACCTGCGCTTCCACCTCGACGACGTCTTCGCCCTCACCCCGCATGGGCTGGTCCGTCAGACGACGGCGACCGGCACCTGGCGCGACGGCGGCGGCGCCTTCGAGCGCACGGTCTGCGCACTGACGCTGTTCGGCGACGACGGACGGGTGACCCGGCACGAGACCTTCGACGGCGAGCGCGCGGCGGACGCGCTGGCGCACTTCGATGCGCTGCAGGAGAGCGCGCAGCCCGCGCCCGATCCGCCAGCCGGGCAGGCCCGCGCCGCGCCGGCGCGCCTCGACGCGCTGGTAGCACCTGCCGACGCGCCCTGTGCATCGCCCTTCGCCAACGCCGCGTCGCGCTCGCTCGATCGGGAGATGCACTACTGGGCGGCGCACGACTGGGAAGGGCTGCAGAGCCTGGTCTCGCCGGCGATCCGCTTCCACGACCGACGGCGGCTCTTGCACGTCGAGGTCGGCTTCGAGCAGTTCACCGCGCAGCAGCGCCTGCTCTTCGAGCAGCCGCGCAGCCGCTGGATCGAACCGATGATCGCGACACGCGGCGAGCGGTTGTCGCTGCACCGC
Source organism: Deltaproteobacteria bacterium (assembly GCA_033764095.1). Classification (GTDB taxonomy): domain Bacteria; phylum Desulfobacterota; class Binatia; order HRBIN30; family CADEER01; genus JBDTMT01. The sequence continues at coordinate 2,939 of JANRJF010000188.1, forward strand.
GTCGTCTTCGAGGCGGAGGTCGCCGGCGGCGGCGGGCCGCTGGAGATCGAGAATCACCTGGTCGTCGTCGAAGTCGACGCCGCCGGCCGCTGGACCGCGCTGGTGCTGTTCGATCGCAGCGATGAAGCCGCCGCGTGGGCCGAGCTCGAGCGCCGCTTCGACGCCGCGGAGGGGGCGGCGTACCCGGCGCATGCGGCGGTGATGCGCGCCTTCGCCGCCGCGGTGGCGAGCGGCGACTGGGATCCGGTGGTCGGGCTGTGCGCGCCGGCGTTCGTCGAGCACGACCACCGCGGCCTCGCCGTGCTTGGCACGACGCGCGGCGCCGCCGCCTGGGCGCAGAACTTCCGCGCCCTGACCGCGCTGGCCCCCGATACGATCTATCGCGTCGACCACTTCCGCTCGCACCCGCGCGGCTTCTGTTCAGCGGGGACCTGGACCGGCACGCGCGACGGCGGCCGCTACGAGATCCCGGTCGTGGCGATCATCGAACTGGACGCGGACGGACGCCTGGCGCGCGCCGACATCTACGATCGCGAGCAGGCCGCGCCGGCGCTGGCGCGCTTCGCCGAGCTGAGCGACACGCCCACCGAGACCGCCACTGCGGCGCCGCGGCGCGACCCGCTGCGCATTCCGCCCAACGCCGTGACGGCGCTGCTCGACCGCTGGGCGACGTGCGGGAAGGCGCACGACTGGGACGGGCTCGCCCGGCTCTATGCGCCGGCGGCGATCTTCGACGATCGCCGCCGCCTGATGCGCCTGCGCGGCGACCGCACCCAGGCGATCGCCAGCGCACGCGTGATCCTGGAGTCCGGCCGGGTGGCCGTCGAGCGCACGACCCTGGCGACCGCCGGCGATCGGCTGTCGCTCGACCACTGGGTCTGGCGCGGCGGCAAGCCGGGCAGCGACTTCGTCGTCGAGACGTTGACCGTCACCGAGGTGGACGCCGACGGCTTGGGCGTCGCGTGGATCACGTTCGACGCCGACGACCGCGCCGCTGCCAGCGCGGAGCTGTTCGAGCGCTATGCCGGCGGCGCGGCGGCGGCGCTGTTGCCGGCGACCGAGTTCTTCCGCGCCGTGAACTCGCGCGACATCGCCCGCGCGCGCGCGGCGATCCCGGCGGACTTCGTCTTCCACGACCATCGCCGCACCGGCATTGGCCGCATCGCCGGCGCCGCCGACTACAGCGCCGCGCTCGCCGCGGTGTGGGAGCTGTCACCCGACGCGCGGCTCGAGGGCCTCTACGAGATCGCGCGGGCGCCGCACGGTCGGCTGGGCGTCGATCGCACCGTCGGATCCAACCGTACCGGCGGCGAGTTCGAGTCGGTGTACGTCTCGCTGGTGCACGTCATCGACGGCCGACTCGCCGCCGTCGAGCTCTTCGAGCCCGAGCATCTCGACGCGGCGCGCGCCCGCTTCGCCGCGCTCGGCGCCGCGCCGCCCGTCGCCGCCCTGCCGCTCACCGCCGCGAACGCGGCGACCGCGACCATCGAGCGCTGGCGGCTCGGCATCTCCGACGGCGGCGCGGACTGGGAGGCGCTGCGTGCCAGCCTCGCGCCCGGGCTGGTCTTCGAGGATCGCCAGGGCTTTGCCCGACTCGTCGGCGACCGCGCGATGATGATCGCCTCGCTGCGTGAGCGCGTCGCCAGCGGCGCCCGTCCCGACGTGCAGTTGGTGGGCACCGCCGGCGAGCGCGTGGCGATCGTGCGCATGCTGTGGACCGGCGGCCCGGCCGACGGCCGCTTCGAGATCGAATACGTGAGCGTGACCGAGGCCGACGCTGCCGGGCTGGTGATCGCGTGCATCCTCTTCGCCGCCGACGACCGGCGCGGCGCGCAACGCGAGGCATGGGCGCGCTGGGCGACCATCGAGCCCGCCGCCGGCGCGCCGACGACGCTGTTCGGCGCCGTGCTCGACACCGCCAACGCGCACGATCTGGCGCGCTACCGCGCCCTGTTCGCCGCCGACGTGGTGGTCGAGGACCGTCGCCACGGCCTGCGCATCGCGGGCCGCGACGACTACGCCGCGCAGGTCGCCCAGCTGTGGGAGCACGCGCCGGATGCGCGCATCGACGGTGGCTGGTTCTGGCCGGCGGTGGCACCGCATGGCGCGGTGACGATCGCGCGGCGCAGCGGTGCGCTGGCGGACGAGTTCCTCTGGCTGTTCACGGTCGACGACGGCCGCATCGCCCGCATCGAGGTGTTCGGGCTCGACGACGTCGACGCGGCGCGGGCCCGCCTCGCGGAGCTGCGCCCGGACTGAAGCGCACCGCTCCTGCTCAGAGATCGAGGACGATGTCCTCCGCCGGCTGCGCGCAGCAGACCAGCACGTTGCCCTCGGCCGGCGCGTCGAGCGGGGCTGGCGCGTGCCGGACCACGCCGGCCAGCAGGCCGGTCTCGCAGGTGTGGCAGACGCCGGTGCGGCAGGACCACCGCGTCGCAACGCCGCAGGCCTCGGCGAGCTCCAGCAGGCTGCCGAACTGCGAGCTCCAATTGACCCGCAGGCCGCTGCGCGCGAATGCCACCGCCGGCCCCGACCCGGCCGGACCGTTGGGTTGGTGTGGGGCCTGGGCGGTGCCGGCAATCCCCGGCGTCAACGGCGCCGCGGCACCGAACACCTCGCTGTGGATGCGCGCCGCGTCGAATCCCTGCGCGCGCAGCGCCGTGCCGAGCTCCTGCACGAACCCGGTCGGGCCGCAGAGATACGCCTCGGCGGCCGCGGGGAGCGCAAGGTCGCGCAGCAGCGCGGCGGAGAGCCGACCGGCCCGCGTATAGTCCTGCCCCGCCTGGTCGCCGGACGCCGGACGACTGTAGAACACCTGCGCCTGCGCGTGCGGCAATGCGGCCAGCAGGCGCCGACTCTCGGCGGCGAAGCTGTGCTCGCTGCCGTCGCGCGCGCCGTGCAGCCACCACACCGGCCGCGCGACGCGCGCCGCGGCGAGGGCGTGCAGCATCGCCAGCACCGGCGTCACGCCGATGCCGGCCGAGAGCAGCAGCACCGGCGCGTCGCCGTCGCGCAGGATGAAGCCGCCGCGCGGCGCCGCGACGTCGAGTTGGTCGCCGACCCGCACCTGCGTGTGCAGGAAGCTGCTGACGGCACCGTGCGGCTCGCGCTTCACGCTGATGCGATAGTCGGACGCGCCGGGCGGGCCTGACAACGAGTAGTTGCGAATCACCGCCTCGGCGCCCGGGCGAACGCGCACGGCGAGGTACTGCCCCGGCAGCGCGGCGGGCAGCGCGGCGCCGTCGAGCGCGGCCAGGCGCAACGACGCGACGTGGCGACTCTCGGGCGCGATACCGGCGACGCGGAGAGCGCGAAATCCGCTCCAGGCCGGCGGCGGCGACGCCGCGGCCGCGGTCAGGCCGGGATTCCCGGTGCGCCCGCGCCGCTCGTCGCCGGCCTGCTCGCGCAGCGCCTGCAACGACGTCCGCCAGCCCGGACTGAGCGCCGGGATGCGCAACGCGCGGTCGAGCGCCGCGCGCGAACGCTCCGGCAGGTAGAGCAGCGCGTCGATCTCGGCAACGCTCATGCGCTCCGGACCGTCGGCGAGCTTGACGATCTCGTCGCCCGCCTCGACGCGCCCTTCGCTCAGCACGCGCATGTAGAACCCCGGACGGTGGTGCGACACCAGCAGCGCCGCCATCTGCGGCTCGTTCAGTCGCAGGCCGACGCGGTAGCAGGTGACGCGCGGTTGGGTCACCTCGAACTCGGCGCTGCCGATGCGGTAGCGGTCGCCGATACAGACGGCGTCGTCGGCCAGGCCGTCGACGGTGAAGTTCTCGCCGAACTGGCCGAAGCTGAAGTCGTCGCGGCCGAAGTGCCGTTGCCAGTAGCGATACGACTCGATCTGGTAGACCAGCACCGCGCGGTGCTCGCCGCCGTGACCGCCGAGATCGCCCTGCCCGTCGCCGTCGACGTTGAGGCGCCGCACCAGCCGCGGACCGGCGACCGCCTGCTTCCAGACGCCGGTGTGCACGGTGGCGCCGTGCCACGCCACGTCGCGCGGCAGACCCACATTGACCGCCAGCAGCCGACCCATTGCCGGCACCGATACTAGATTCGCGCGGCGCTGCCATCGACAAATCGCGGGCTGGTCGTCGATTGGTAGCGCGCCGGCCGGCGGTGTAGACCTCGGACATGATCGTCGTCACCAATCGCATCCCGGTCGCCAAGGGCCACGAGATCGACTTCGAGGACCGCTTCCAGCGCCGTGCCCATCTGGTCGACCGCGCCCCTGGGTTCATCCGCAACGAAGTGCACCGACCGCAGCCGATGAAGTTCGACCACGAGAGCGGCGGCTGGAAAGAGGACCCGGACGGACAGGGCTACTACGAGATCAAGACCTGGTGGCGCAGTTTCGAGGACTTCGTCGCCTGGACGAAGAGCCCGGCCTTCGCCGAGGCGCACAACAGCCGCCCGCCCAAGGAGATGTTCGCCGGCCCGAACGTGCTCGAGGTCCACACCGTGCTGAGCAGCACGGGCTTCGGAACCCCATCCTGACCTTCCCCCGCTGCGCGGGGAAGGTCGGGATGCACCCGGGCCTGCGACCACACGTGCGATCGCAGTTCGACGCAGAAGTCGGAGGCGCAGTCGATCGCCGGGCGTCAGAGCTCGAAGACGGCGCCCTCGGCGCCGGCGGTGACGGCGAGCGAGGGTGGCAGGCCGCGCGACGCCGCCGCGGTCAGGCGGTCGACGGTGTCGTCGTCGTGCGCCGGGTCGTGGTGGAAGGTGACCAGGCGGCGCGCCCGCGCCTGGACGGCGAAGGCGACGGCGTGCTCGATCGCGCTGTGCCCCCAGCCGACGTGCCGCTCGTACTCGGCCAGCGTGTACTGCGCGTCGTGGATGAGCAGATCGGCGTCCTCGGCCAGCGCATGGCCCGAGGTCCAATTGGCGCACAGCGGGAAGTTGGGCACGCCGAGCGCCGGCTCGTGATCGGAGAGATAGCTCAGCGTCGTGTCGCGCGCGGTGATGCGATAGCCGACGGTGAAGCCGGGGTGGCAGACGCGGTCGCTGCGGACGTGGAACTCGCCGATGTCGAAGCCGCCCGCCGGCAGGTCGTGCAGCACCAGGCGCGGCAGGTCGCGCAGGTGCACCGGGAACAGCGGCGGCGAGAGGTAGCGCATCAACCGGCCGCGCAGGTTGAGCGTCGTGCTGCCCGGCCCCCACAGGTGCGTCTCGACGTCGGGGTCGTAGAGCGGCGCGAAGAACCCGAGGCCCTGCACGTGATCCATGTGGAAATGGCTGAGCAGGACGTGGATGCGCCGCACCGAGGTGCCGAGCGCGCGGCCGAGCGGGCGGATGCCGGTGCCGGCGTCGAGCACCAGCAGCGTGCCGTCCGGCCCACGCACCTCGACACACGAGGTGTTGCCGCCGTAACGCGCCGTGTCCGGCCCGGGCGACGCCACCGAGCCGCGCGTCCCCCACAGGCGCACCTTCACGGTGCGGCTTCCCAGAAGATCACCACCGCGCCGACGATCTCGTTTGTCACCCGGGTGAGCGGAAACGCGGTCGCCTCGATGTGCCGGCGGGCGCCGTCGAGGCCGCGAATCCAGAAGCTGCCGTGGACCGGGCGCTGTTCGGCGACGGCGATCATCAGCGGCAATTTGTCGGAGCCCAGCGCGTTGCCGTCGGCGTCGAACGGACTCCACAGCGTCGCCCACTCCGCCGCCGGCATCTCGCCGGTCTCGTCGAAGCGCATGCCGAGCACCGCCTCGGCCGGCTCGTTGTAGAACACCAGCGTGCCGGCCGGGTCGACGAGGAACACCGGCATGGCGAGCGTGCTCGCCAGCTGGCGGGTGAGTATGAGCTCTATCGCTCGTTGCGGCATCGACGCACCGACTGCGCAGCGCTCCTATGACGGGGGCAGACGCGGTCGTCAACGTAGGAGTGGACATCCGCCTACGAACCGACGGGTGCCGGCACAGGCGCACGGCCGGTCGGAGCCGAAATCAGTTTCTCGAATGGCTCGTCGCGCCGCGTGCAGCGACGAAGCGAACACTGGCGGCGCCGCGGCTCAGTCGCAGGCGCGCTCGACGCGGACCGAGTCGACGACGAAGGGCGACCACGTCCCCGACGTCCACCAGCGCTCGGTGACCGTGCCGGCGTCGTTGGTGCCGGGCGGCTTGCTGTCGGTCGCGTCGATACCGAAGGTCTGCCCGACGCTCGGATGGCCGAACCAGAGGCGGGCTGGACGACTGTCGATCGCCAGGTTGCCGATCAGCAGTTGGCCGTCGACGAAAGCGTCGAACACCTGCCCGTCGTTGCGGAAGACGAACGCGAAGGTATGCAGCTCCAACGGCGCCGCCTCGCTCAGCGTCGAGACGCCGCCGGGAAAGGTCACGGTGAGCTTGCCGCCGTAGCCCTGGGCGCGCAGATCGATGCGCGCCAGCGAGCGGCCGTTCTCGCCGACCACGCCGACGCCGCCGCCGTTGACGCCGATGCCGGTGTAGCGCAGTGCAATTTCCAGCCGCACGTCGCCGCTGGCCGGGAACGGGCTGGCGTTGCTCTCGACGAACGGGAAGTCGAGCGCCGCCTCGCGCGTGCCGATCGCCAGTGCACCGTCGCTGACGCGGGTCGCCGACTCGGGAAAGCCGTTCGCGGCGCTGCTCCAGCGCTGCGCGTCGAGCGACGCGCCGCTGAACTCCTCGCCGAAGAGCAGGTTCGCGTCGGCGCAGACGCCGAGCGCGCTGTTCACCACGGTGACCACCTCGTCGATGCTCACCACACCGTCGCCGTTCAGGTCGCCGGGGCAGTTTTCGCAGGGCTGCGCGGTCGCGGCGGTGGCCACCCACAGGGTCAGCAGAGCTGGAGCGATGATGCGCATGTTGCAGGTCTCCTCTCGATCGACTGAGCCGCTCAGGGCGGCGAGCCCGGATGCAGCTCGCTGACCGCATCGCCGACGAACGTCACGTACACACCCCTACCGGGGCTGTCGTAGTAGTACCACTGCATCTGCTCCAGCTCGGCGGTCTTGTGGCGCGGCGGGTAGCCACGCACCGCGATCGCCTGGGCGCGCGTCATGCCCACCGCCAGGCTGCCACTGTGCACCGCGGCGCGCATCGCGTCCGACAGGCCGGCGGTCGGGTCGCTGGCCGGCAGCAGGGCGTTGAAGTACGCGTCGGTGTCGAGCGTCGCGTTGCCGTACTCCAGGTAGAGCGTGTAGGACGCGCCGGCCGCCGTTTCGATGGTGGCGCGATCGCGCCCGACGCCGGTGACCTTCACCGGCGTGCCGGCGGGCAGCATCTCGGTGCGCCAACCGTCGTAGCGATAGTTCGCGTCGGTCGCCTTGCCGCCCTTGAACGCCATCGTGCAGCACAGGAAGCGCGACTGGCCGAGCAGACCGCGCGGCACGCGCGTCTCGGCGGCGCAGCCCACCTCGCCGTTCGGTCCGCTGATCGTCCCGCTCCAGGCGGTCGGCTCGCTGCCCGACGCAACGCGCGCCGTGTAGCGCGCTCCGGCGGCGACCGGGAGTGCGACGGTACAGGTGGTGTCGCTGAGAAAGACCGCGCGGTTCGCCTCGTCCCGACCGGCGAGCACCGGATAGTCCGGCGGTCGGCCGTTGTAGCTGCTCGCCGCGGTGGTGCGGCGGCGCAACACGATCTGATGCGTCCCGGGCGTCAGCGGCTCGGGGGCGTTGCGCGGACGGCGGGTGAGGCGCACGCCGTCGACGCGGTCCACGTAGGCGTCCGGCTCGGCGAGGATGCTCGCCGTCGCCGCGGGCGCGTCCGGTGCCGGCCCCGGACCGCTGGTGCAGGCGTTCACCGCCAGCGCGAGCACACTGGCGGCCAGCCGCGCCCGCAACGGCGCGCTCATGGCTCGAGCACGACCTTGATGGCGCCGGCCTTGCGGTCGCGCGCGATCTGGAATGCCTCCGGCGCCGCCTCCAGCGGCAGGCGATGGGTGATCAGCGCCGGCGCGATCTCCTTGTTGGATGCCAGCAGCGCCGCACCGCCCTCGATGTCGCGGCCCGCCGCGTGGCGCCCGTACATGCTCGACGGTTGCAGGCGCAGCTCCTTCAGCATCACCAGGAACGCCGGCAGGGTGAGCGGCCCCCAGTAGCTCGACAGCAGCACGATGACGCCACCCGGCTTGGCCAGCTCGCAGACGCGCGACACGGCGCTGTCGCTGCCGGCGCACTCCAGCACCACGTCGTACTCGCCGTCGATCGGCCTGGCGCCGAGGCGCTCGCCGGCCGCCTTCTGCGCGTCGTAGCGCGCCTCCAGTCCGACCTCGGCGCCGGCGAAGCGCGCCGCGGCGACGGCGCACAGGCCGATCGAGCCGCCGCCGACCACCGCGACGCGCAGCCCGCCGTGCACGCCGGCCTTGCGCAGACCGTGGATGCACACCGCCAGTGGCTCGATCAGGCAGGCGTCGCGCACCGGGATGCCGCTCGGCAGCGGCACCAGGCAGCGCGGCGGCACGATCAGCTCGTCGGCCATGCCGCCGTCGCGCATGATGCCGAAGATCATCTGCGGCGCCGAGCGGCAGAGCTGGTAGTCGCCGGCAACGCAGCACTCGCACGCCCCGCACGGCACCAGCGGCTCGATTCCCACCGGCGTGCCGTCGTCGAGCTCGCCGGCCAGCTCGTGACCGAGCGTGAAACCCATCGTCGCACCGTGCTCGATCATGTGCAGGTCCGACCCGCAGATGCTCGCCGACTTCATCCGCACCCGTACCCCGTCGCCGCTCGGCGCCGGCACGTCGACCACCTCGATGCCCCCGTTTGCCCCGACTCGTACTGCGCGCATGGCGCGGTGCAAACCACCGTGCCTGGAAGAATTCAACGCGGAGACACAGAGCCGCAGAGGGCGCAGAGTGATTTCTTTCGTCTCTGCGATCTCCGCGTCTCCGCGTCTCTGCGTTGAAGGTCTTCCGCTTCTGCCCTATCCTCGCCGCCGCCTATGAGCACCGAGCGCGATCGCCTGCGGGCGGACGGGGCGGCGTGGAAGCGGTGGGGGCCGTACCTGTCGGAGCGCGCCTGGGGCACGGTGCGCGAGGACTACAGCCGCTGGGGCGAGGCGTGGGACTACTTCCCGCACGACCATGCGCGCTCGCGCGTCTACCGTTGGAACGAAGACGGGCTCGGCGGCGTCTGCGACGACCTGCAGCGCCTGTGCTTCGCCGTCGCGCTGTGGAACGGGCGCGATCCGATCCTCAAGGAACGCCTCTTCGGCCTCACCGGCAACGAGGGCAACCACGGCGAGGACGTGAAGGAGGCGTACTACTACCTCGACTCGACCCCGACGCACTCGTACATGCGGATGCTCTACAAGTACCCGCACGGCGAGTTCCCCTATCGCTGGCTGGTCGAGGAGAACCGGCGGCGCGGCAAGTCGGACCCCGAGTTCGAGCTGATCGACACCGGCATCTTCGACGGCGACCGCTACTGCGACGTCGAGATCGAGTACGCCCAGGCCGGCCCCGACGACCTGCTCGTCCGCGTCACCGCCACCAATCGCGGCCCCGAGCCGGCGCCGCTGCACATCCTGCCGACCCTGTGGTTCCGCAACACCTGGGCGTGGGGCTACGACGCGCGCCGCCCGGCGCTGAACGGGCTGCCGCCCGACGCGGCGCGCGGCGGCGCGCACGTCGTGCACGCGCAGCACCATGCGCTCGGCGACTACGCGCTGTACTGCGACGCCGCCGACGAGCTGCTGTTCACCGAGAACGAGACCAACGCGGCGCGACTGTTCGGCGCCGCCAACGCGGCGCCGCACGTCAAGGACGCCTTTCACGACTACTGCATCCACGGCGCGCGCGACGCGGTGAGCCCGCAGCCGCAGGGCACCAAGGCCGCCGCGCACTACACGCGCCTCATCCCCGCCGGCGGCAGCGCCGTGGTGCGGCTGCGCCTGTCACGCGCCGAGCGCGGCCGCTGGCAGCGCGCCCCGTTCGGCGACTTCGACGCGCTGTGCGCGCGGCGCCGCCAGGAGGCGGACGAGTTCTACGCCGCGTTGCAGATCCCCGGCATGGACGAGGACCAGCGCCGCATCCAACGCCAGGCGCTCGCCGGCATGCTGTGGACCAAACAGTTCTTCCACTACAACGTGCTGGAGTGGCTGGACGGCGACCCGGCGCTGCCGCCGCCGCCGCCGGAGCGCAAGCAGGGCCGCAACCATCAGTGGACCTGCCTGAACAACGCCGAGATCCTCTCGGTGCCCGACAAGTGGGAGTACCCCTGGTACGCCGCCTGGGACCTCGCCTTCCACTGCATCCCGCTGGCGCTGGTCGACGCCGAATTCGCCAAGGAGCAGCTCATCCTGCTGGGGCGCGAGTGGTACCAGCACCCGAACGGCCAGATCCCGGCGTACGAGTGGGCGTTCGGCGACGTCAACCCGCCGGTCTACGCCTGGGCGACCTATCGCCTGTTCCAGATCGACGCCAAGCTCAACGGCAGGAAGGACCACGACTTCCTCGAGCGCGTCTTCCACAAGCTGCTGCTCAACTTCACCTGGTGGGTGAACCGCAAGGACGCCGAGGGCAACAACGTCTTCGAGGGCGGCTTCCTCGGCCTCGACAACATCGGCGTCTTCGACCGCAGC
>JANRJF010000189.1:0-3493 GCA_033764095.1 Deltaproteobacteria bacterium
CCCTGCCGTGAGCGCGCCCGCCGCGAGGCCCGATGCGGCGGCGCGCGGCGCGCGGTTGGCGCCGTTCGCCGGCCTGCTGCCGCCGCTGCTGGCGCTGCTCGCCTGGCGACAGGTGCCGCGCGGCTTCTTCTACTCCGACGACTTCCAGACGCTCTACGACTTCGCCAACGGCACCATCCTGCGCTCGTTGTTCGAGCCCGCCTTCGGGCACGTCAACACGACGCGCAACGGCTTCGCCGGCCTGCTCTACCTGACGGTCGGTCCGCGCGCCGAGGTGTTCTACACCGCGGTCCTGCTGTGCCACGCGCTGAACGCGTTCCTGCTCTACCGCGTCGCCTGGCGTCTGCTCGGCGCGCGCGGCATCGCCGTCGCGATCGCGGCGGTGTGGGCGGTGTCGCCGCTGCACCACGGCACGCTCGATTGGTACGCGGCGCACGGCCACGCCTGGATCGCGACGCTGATCCTGCTGATGCTCGGCCGCCTGGTGACGTTCGAGCAGCGCGGCACGCGTCTCGGGGTCGGCGAGGCGCTCGCCTGGGGGCTGGCGTTGATGATCATCCCGACCAGCTACGGCGTCGGCATGGGCATCGCATTCTCGTTTCCGGTGGTGGCGCTGGTGATCGCCGCGTCGCGGCTGCGCCCCGCCGCGGTGGCGGTGCTGTTCGGCGCGCTGCTGGTGTTCGCCGTCGCCTACGTCGGGGTGAAGGCGCAGTTCCCGCCGCCCGAGGCGCGCCTCGGACACCTCGCCGCGCCGCCGCTGCGCGACATTCTCGCCGCCTGGCCGACCGGCGTGGTCATCTCGGTCAACCTCGTCGTGGTCACCGTCAGCGCCTTCGTCCTCGGACCATGGTTTCGCCCGGAGACATATCCGTCGTGGCCCGACCTGGTCTGTTTCGCCGCGCTGGCGCTGGTGATCGGCGCGGCGCTGTGGCGCGGCACGCGCCAGCGGTGGGTGATCGGGCTGCTGCTGCTGACGGTCGGCACCTTTCCGCTGGTCGCGATCGGGCGCGCGCCGATGATCACCGAGGGCGGGGCGACCTGGGCGCTGACGCCGCGCTACCACTACCTGCCGCAGGCCGCGCTCGCGCTGGCCCTGGCGGTGGCCCTCGCCGATCTGCGCGCCGCGGCGGCGCGGCGCGGCGCGCGCGGGACGGCGCGCTGGCTGCCAGTCGAAACTGCCGCCTGGGCGGTGCTGGTGGTCGCCGGGGTGCTGGTCCGCCCACTGCCGGTCGAGCTGCACGACGTCGAGCGCCACGCCACCGAGCGCGCCCTGCGCACCATCCGCGCCGCGGTGCGCGCGACGCCGCCGGGCGAGACCGCCTACATCCCCAACCTGCCGTTCACGCCGCTCAGCTTCCTGTCGCTCTTCCAGGGCGACTGGAAGTTCCCCGGCCTGGCCGGCGTGTTCGTCATCTACTTCCCCGGCGATCAGCTGGAGGGGCGGCGCGTGCGCTTCGTCGCCACCGACCCGGCGCAGCTCGACGCGACCAGGACCGGCGGCCGCATCGCGACGCTGCTGATTCCCGCCGCGCCGCCGTGAAGGTTGCTAGGCTGTTAGGCTGCTAGGCTGTTAGGCTGTTAGGCTGTTAGGGGTCATGTCCTTTTTCGCCCCTTAACACCCTAACACCCTAACACCCTAACACCCTAACACCCTAACACCCTAACAGCCTGACACCCTAACAGCCTTCCCCTCAGCTGAAGTTCAGCCGCTTGCGCAGGATGAGCGCGATCATGCGCATGCCGGTCTTCATGCTGTGCCAGCGGCTGGCGGAGTGCTTCGACTCGCCGCCGCGGCGGCGGAAGTAGTGCACCGGCACCTCGATGAGGCGCAGCTGCGAGCGCAGGACCTCGATCATCAGCTCGGGGGAGAAGGTCGCGTCGTCCTGCGTCAGGTACGGGCGGACACGGCGGTAGGCGTCCTGCCAGATGGCGCGGTAGGTGCAGCCGACGTCGGTGAGGCGCGGCTCGCAGTCCCACCACAGCGCCTCGATCAGCTTCGAGACGACGACGTTGCCCCAGCGCAGCAGCCCGTCCATGTTGGCGCCCTGGTGGATCATCTGCCGCGTCGTGCGCGTGCCGATGACCATGTCGGCGTCCTTCAGATACTCGAGCAGCTTGCCGAGGTCGCGCGCCGAGAAGGTGCCGTCGGCCTCGACCAGCACCAGGATGTCGCCCTGTGCCGCGTCCATGCCCTGGCGCAGCGCGTCGCCGTAGCCGCGCAGCGGCCGCGACAGCACGGTCGCACCGGCGGCGCGGGCGAGCTCGCCGGTGCCGTCGGCGGAGCAGTTGTCCATCACCAGCAGCTCGTCGACGTGCGGCAGGAACTCGCGCACGACGCGCGCGATCGACGCCGCCTCGTTGTAAGCCGGCACGATCAGGCTGACGCGCGACGAGGGCAGCTCGGCCGAGCGGGCGAGGAAGTTGGCGGTGCTGAGGTCCTCGACCGAGTTGACGTTCAGGTAGTCGCCGGTGAGCACGAAGGCGCGCACCGCGGCGCCGCGCCGCGCCGCGTGGTCGATCGCGTCGGTGATCTCGAAACGCGGCCGGCCCTCCGCCGCGACGGCGCGCGCGTCGGCGAAGATCTCCGGCGCGAACACGAACGTGCCGCAGCCGATGTACGGGCTGAGCGGCTGGGCCGGCTTCTCGACCGCCGCGGTGATGCGATCGCCGTCCAGGTGCACCGAGTAGTTCTTGCCGATCAGCTCCGGGTCGTCGCTCGGGCTGAGCGCGCAGACGGCGACGTACGGTTCGGCGACCGCCGCCAGCGCCGCGTGGTTGGAGCCCAGGTAGAGCTCGTCGCCGAGGATGAGCACGAAGGGCTCGGCGATGTGCGGCTCGACGGTGGCGAACACGGTGCCGAGGCCGCCGTCGACGTCGAGGCTCTCGACGTAGCGCAGCTCGACGCCGAACTGCTGCCCGTCGCCGAGCGCGGCGCGGACCTGCTCGCCGAGGTGGCCGACCACGCAGAGAAAGCGGCGGATGCCCAGCGCGTCGCGCAGCAGCTCCAGGTTGCGCACCAGCAGCGGCTTGCCGGCCACCGGCAGCAGCACCTTCGGCACGTTCTCGCTGCGCGGGTGGATCCGCCGCCCGCGGCCGGCGGCGGCGAGTACGGCGATGCGCGGGGCCCCCATAGATCGCGGCACCATACATGCTGCGTTGGCGCGGTGCGATCCGGGCGCGACCGCCGGCCGGGTGCGCTCGCCGCTACGCTGCCCGCTCCATCCAGCGCGCCTCCAGCGGCGTGCGCGGCGCGGCGCCCCACAGGCGGGTGAGGAAGGCGCGCGCCTCGGCGCGGCGGCCGGAGTCCACCAGTGCGCGCGCGTAGGCGAGGCGGAAGAGGTCGCACTGCGCGTCGCTGCCGCCGCCGACGGTGACCTCGTCGATCACCGCGTCGAGCAGCGTCGCGGCGCGGCTCGCGTCGCCGTCCGCCAGGGCGACGGCCGCCTCCACCAGCGCCCGGCCGACGCGTGCCCAGGCGCGGCGCGCGTCGGCG
>JANRJF010000190.1:0-22947 GCA_033764095.1 Deltaproteobacteria bacterium
CCCCGGCGCGCCGGGCGCCGCGGCGCGCAGCGGCGACCAGGCCGAGCCGCGCCTCGAGCGCCTGCCGGAGCCCACCCCGACGCCGGCCGCCGCCAGCGAGCTCAACCGCGCCGCGACGCTGAGCGCCTCGGCCATCACGCAGCGCGGAGCCGGCAACCTGCCGGCCGCGATCGCCGACCAGCAGCAGGCACTGGCGATCCGCGAACGGGTGCTGGGCCCGAGCCACCTCGACGTCGCCTCGACGCTGACCAGTCTGGCCGAGCTCTACGCGGTCAACGACCAGTTCGCCGAAGCCGCGCCGTTGCTGCGGCGCGCGCTGTCCATCCGCGAGGCGGCGCTGGGCCCGAATCAGCCGCAGGTCGCCGAGAGCCTCAGCAACCTGGCGCTCCTGTATGCCGCCCAGGGTCGCGACAAGGACGCCGAGCCGCTCTACCAGCGCGCCATCCGCATCCTCGACAGCGCCCCCGGTGAGCACGATGAAGCGCTCGCGGTGGTGCTGGAGAACTACGCCGCGCTGCTCGCCGACAGCGGCAGCCCGGAAGGCGCCAAAGCCATGGAGGCGCGCGCCGCGGCGCTCAGGAAGAATAGCGATGAGCGATGTGCGACGGGCCATGAGGCGATTGCGCCCGACTCATCGCTCGCCACTCATCGCTCATCGCTACTCAAGCAGCTCGCGCAGGCGGGCGGCGAGGCGGATGCGCTCGCCCAGGTAATCGGGGTCGTCGGCGCGATTCTCCATCTCGCCCGGGTCGGTCACCAGATCGTAGAGCTCGGCCTCGCCGGTGCCGTACTCCACGTAGACGTACTGGTTGGCGATGTCGCGCACGCCGAAGTAGTCGGGCAGCGGGTAGACCGGCTCGAAGCGGTTGGCCTGGTCGACGTCTTCCATCAACTGCACGCCCGCGTAGTCGGGCGTCGTGTCGTTTATATTGAGGCGCTTGATCGCCGTGTTGATGGTGTAGGTCGTGTGCGGCACCGACGCCTGCACGGCGGCGCCCAGGGCGGCATAGGTCGCTACCTCGTCGGCGCCGATCGGCACTGCGATCGCGCCGGGATCGACGCCGTCGCCGCTGTCGAACTCGAAGGCCTGCTCCAAGCGCGTGCTCGGCACGCTCGGGCCGTACAGCAGGTGCACGCGATCGCCGTCGAGCGGCTGGCCGCTCCAGGTCAGGTAGCTGTAACGGATGGCGCTCCAATGCTCGAGCAGAAAGTCGTCGCGCCAGGTCGCCGGCGCCGCGCCGGTCAGCCAGCCGGTGAAGGCGGCGCCGTCCACCGGCACCGGGATGCTGACGCCGGCGAGGTCGGCCACGGTCACCGGGACATCGATATTGAGCACCGGCGCGGCCGACACGCGCGGCGCCGCGGTGTCGATCCGACGCGGGTAGCGCACCGCCAGCGGGACGCGGATCGCCTCCTCGTACGGGCATTCCTTGCCCTGCCCGAAGAAGCCGTGCTCGCCCCAGGTGACGCCGTTGTCGCTGGTGAGGATCACGATCGTGTCGTCCCCCACGCCGAGGGCGTCGAACTGGTCGAGCAACAGCGCCAGCTGCTCGTCGACCGACAGCAACGTCTCGTAGGCGCGGTAGCGCATCAGGTCGTCCACCGCGATGCCGATCGGGCCCGACGGCGGCAGCGCCTGCAGCCAGAGCGGCTTGTCGCTGACGTCCGCCTCGTCGAAGTTGGCCGGCCGCCATGGCGGGATGTCCTTGAACAAGTTGAGGTGGCGCTGCGCCGGCTTGGGCTCCACCGAGGGCGTGTCGCCATGCGAGGCGTAGGGGGTGAAGACGGCGAAAAAGTTCTTGCCGCGGCTGACGCTCTCCACCGCGAAGTCGCGGATCCGCTGCGCCAGCAGGTCGGTGGAGTACTGGTCGTCGGTGGTGTGGTCGGCGTAAGTGGTCAGCACCCCCTGCTCGTCCACCAGCTGGTAGGTCGGTCCGTTGATGCCGCCGTAATGCTCGCTGAAGCCCATCGCCTGCCAGCGGTCCCAACCGGGCGGCACGTAGAACCGGCCGCCCGGACCGGCGGTCGCCTCGACGCCGCTGTAGGCGTTGAGGTACTTGCCGAACAGACCGGTGCGGTAGCCGGCGCCGTGCATCCAGGTGGCGATGGTCTGCTGATCGGCGCCGGTGCGGCGGAAGGTGGTGGCGCCGCCGATCGGCGGCACCAGCGTGCGGGTGCCGTGGTGCAGCGCGTAGAGCCCGGTGAAGATCGAGGCGCGGCTCGGACAGCACAGCGGGTTGGGGACGAACGAGTTGCTGAAGTTCACTCCCTCGCCGATGAGGCGCGACTGCAGCACCGGCATGCGGTCGATGCCGTCGGCGCGGGTGTCGTCGAGGTTGATCACCAGGACGTTCGGCCGCGGCAGCGCGCAGGTCGACGAGCCCCTGGCGGCGACGATGCGACCGGCGCGGTTGCGTTTGAAGCGGTCGAAGTGGCCGCAGGCGCGCGTCGACCCGACCTGCAGCGAGGCGTCGAGGTAGGCCACCGGCCCGCCGATGTCGGCCAGGCGCGGCCCGGACAGGAAGATCTGCAGGCGATCGGGGCGCAGGACGATGCGCCGCACCCCGGTGCTGGCGGCCGGGTCGTCATAGACGAAGCCGCGCGCGGTCGCCGCCCAGTTGCCGCAGGGCAGCGCCGTCACCCGGTAGTCGCCGGTATCGAAGCCGAGGCGTACCGTGGAGGTCGCCGGACAGCGCGGATCGCCGAGCGCCGCTACCCCGGGCTCGTCGGTGAAGACGAACAACGCCGCGGCATGGGAGCCGGCGCCGCGCACGCGGCCGACCCGGCCGCCCTGCAGCGGCACCTCGGTGGTCGCAGCGGCGGCCGCGTCCGACGCCACCAGCGCCGCGAGCGCGGCCAGCAGCGACAGTGTCTGGAGGGAACGCAACCGCCTCGCCGGCGCGCGCAGGGACATATCTCGTTTCACTAATTTCCTGCGCAGCGTTCTGTCAACCAAGAACGCAGACGCGCGGCGACTCACTTCCCCTTCCACTCCGGCTTGCGCTTCATCGCGAAGGCGGTGACGCCTTCCATCATGTCCTCGGAGGCGAACAGCGCGCCGACCAGCGGGTAGGACTTCTTCAGCCCCTCATGCAGCGGCAACCCCTGGCTCTGCAGCGCCACCTGCTTGCTGGCGCGCACCGACAGCGGCGAGCACTCGAGGATCTCGCCCGCCCAGCGGCGCGCCGCGCCCATCAGGTCGACGCCCGCGACGACTTCGTTGACCAGCCCGAGCTCAGCGGCGCGCGCCGCGGTGATCGGCTTGCCGGTCAGCATCATGCCCATCGCCAGCTTCGGCGGGATCATCGCCGGCAGGCGCTGCATGCCGCCGGCCAGCGCCGCCAGGCCGACGCGCGGCTCCGGCAGACCGAAGGTCGCGTGCTCGGCGGCGATGACGATGTCGCAGGCCAGCGCGATCTCGAAGCCGCCGCCCAGCGCCAGGCCGTTGACCGCGCCGATCACCGGCTTGAACAGGTCGAAGCGCGCGGTGATGCCGCCGAAGCCGCCGTTGCCCATCTCCATGTCGGCCATGCCGTGCTGGGCGGAGTACTTGAGGTCGTTGCCAGCGGAGAACGCCTTGTCGCCGGCGCCGGTGACGATCGCCACCCACGCCTCGGGATCGGCGGAGAACGCGTCGAACGCCGCCGACAGCTCGCGATTGGCGGGCGGATGCAGCGCGTTGCGCACCTCCGGCCGGTTGATGGTGATCGTCACCAGGTGATCGGTCTGCTCGTAGGTGATGAACTCGTACGCCATGTGTCCTCCGCAGGAAGCGTGACCGGTGACCAGTGACCGGTGACCAGTGGGTTCGTGCACGATGGCGCGGCGGCTGTCCAGCCACCGCCCGGCAGTCGGTCCCCGTAACTGGTCGGGCCCGTCGCCGGTCGGCTGGTCGGGCGCGACCGATCCCGCTATGCGGCTCGCATGAGCAGTTCCGACAGTGGCGGTCGCGGGCGCGACTTCCCTCCCCTCGACGCGGCGGCGCAGGCCGCGATCATGCACGCTTTCAACGACGACAACCCGCACTTCCCAGGTCACTGCGGCTTCCGCGTCGTCGAGCTGCGCCAGGGCTACGCGCGACTCGAGGTCGAGAACCGCACCGCGCTCTGCAACCCGGTCGGGGTCATGCACGGCGGCGCCAGTTTCGGGCTCGCCGACACGGCGGTCGCCGCGGCGCTGTTCACCGTCTACGGCGCCGGCAACGCGTTGCTGACCATCGAGATGAAGATCAACTACCTGGAGCCGATCTTCCCCGGCCCGGTGCAGGCGGAGGCGTTCGTGCTGCGCCACAGCCGGCGCAGCGCCTACGCCGAGGTGGACGTGTGGTCGGGCGGCAAGCTCGCCGCGCGCGCCAGCACGACCTACATGATCAAGCCGCTCGGCGAGATGCGGCCGCCGGCGGCATGAGCGCGCTCGCCGGCCTCACCGTCCTCGAGCTCGGGCAGATCTACAACGGCCCCTATTGCGGCCTGCTGCTCGCCCACCACGGCGCCGAGGTGATCAAGATCGAGGCGCCGAGCGGCGACGTGCTGCGCCGCATGGACCGCGCGCCCGGCGGCGCCAGTTATCCGTTCCTCATGCTCAACGCGCAGAAGCGCGGCGTGCGCATCGACCTCAAGCAGCGGCGCGGCCGCGAGCTCTTTCTGCGCCTCGCCGAACGCGCCGACGTGGTGATCGAGAACTTCGCCGCCGGCGTGGTCGAGCGCCTCGGCGTCGACTACGACGCGGTGCGCGCGCGCAACCCGCGCCTGGTCTACGCGTCGGGCAGCGGCTTCGGCAGCCGCGGCCCGTACGTCGGCCAGCCGGCGATGGACTTCACCATCCAGGCGCTGGTCGGCGCCATGGCGATCACCGGCTACCCCGACCAGCCGCCGGTGAAGTGCGGTCCGACCGCCATCGACATGCTCGGCGCCGTGCACCTGTTCGCCGGCATCCTGCTGGCGCTGCGCGAGCGCGAACGCAGCGGCGCCGGCCAGCGCGTCGAGGTGGCGATGTTCGACGCCGCGGTGCCGTCGCTGCTCAGTTATCTGGCGCCGTTCTACGAATTCGACCGCGACATGGCGCGCAGCGGCAACCGCCACGTCGTCGGCGGCTCGACGCCGTACAACAACTTTCCCTGCCAGGACGGCCACGTCGCCATCCTGTGCATCTCCGACCAGCACTGGCTGGAGCTCTGCGCGGTGATGCAGCGCCCCGACCTCGCCGCCGTCGAGCGCTGGCACAGCGTCCCCGGCCGCGCCGCCGAGGCCGACGCGATCGAAGCCGAGGTGGCGGCCTGGACGGCGCCGCAGACCCGCGCCGCAGTGGCGCAACGGGTCGCCGGCGCCGGCATCCCGAGCGCGCCGGTGCGCACCATCGCCGAGGTCGGCCGCGATCCGCAGCTGTTCGAACGCGGCGTCGTGCGCGAGGTGGACTACCCGCCGCGCGGCCGCGTGAAGGTGCTCGGCACGCCGATCAAGCTCGGCGCCGAGGGCGAGCCGCCACTCACCCCCCCGCCGGCCTTGGGCGAGCACACCGACGCGGTGCTGCGCGAGCGACTCGGGATCGGTGACGCGGAGATGGAGGAGCTACGGGCGGCCGGCGTGATCTAGATTCCCCCCCTTTTGACAACTTCCCCCCTTTGAAAAGGGGGGTGTGGGGGGATTTTCGTCAGGGTGAGGAATGTTCGCGAACGAGTCGGTCGGTTCGAGTGGCTGTTGGAGAATCCCCCCCTCCCCCCCTTCGTCGAAGGGGGGAAGCGGATGACCTCTACGCGGCGCGCCGAGTGGCGGGGCGGTTGAGCAGCTCGTCGCGCACCGACTCGGGGGTGAGATTGAACAGCAGGCACAGGTTGACGAACGAGTACGGCCAGCTCTGGTCCTCCTCGTACATCCAGTCGCGCGCCGCGTCGAACAGCGCCCGATGGTGGGCCAAACCGCTCTGCTGGTAGCGCTGCACGTCGGCCACCGCCTGCGACAGCACCGCCAACGCCAGCGCGCGCTCCGGCTCGATGGCGCAGGTGTGGTGCCACAGGTGCAGGACCTGGGCGGGCAGCGCCGGCTCGGGCGCCAGCAGCGTCTCGGGGGCGGCGTGCGACCACATGCGCGGCACCCCGGCGAAGCGCTGTCCGGGGTGGGGGGATCTCCTCTGCATCGTCATGTGCCTCCTGACGCCCCACGTAGTCGGAGGGTTGACCGCGCATCAAATAGATAATCGGGCATCCCCACATCGGTTTCACCGATGCAGCGATCAGCGTAGGATGCAGCGCAATGGAGTGGCTGAACTACCACCACCTGCTCTACTTCTGGACCGTCGCCCGCACCGGCGGCGTGTCCGCCGCCAGCGCCGAATTGCGCCTCGCGCAGCCGACCATCAGCGGCCAGCTGCGCGCCCTGGAAGACGCGCTCGGCGAGAAGCTCTTTCACCGCGTCGGCCGCCGGCTCGAGCTGACCGATGTCGGCCGCATGGTCTATCGCTACGCCGACGAGATCTTCACCCTCGGCCGCGAGCTGATGGACGCGGTGCGCGGGCGCCCGACCGGGCGGCCGTTGCGGCTGGCGGTCGGCGTCGCCGACCAGCTCGCCAAGCTGATCACCTATCGGCTCATCGAGCCGGCGTTGAAGCTGCCCGAGCCGGTCCACGTCGTCTGCCGCGAGGACAAGCCCGAGCGGCTGCTCGCTGACCTGGCGCTGCACGACCTCGACCTGGTGCTGAGCGACGCGCCGATCCACCCGAGCGTCAAAGTGCGCGCCTTCAGCCATCTGCTCGGCGAGTGCGACGTGACCATCTTCGGCACCAAGGATCTCGCCGCCAAGTTCCGCCGCAACTTTCCCAGGTCGCTGGAGGGCGCACCCTGCCTGCTGCCGACCGAGAACACCTCGCTGCGCCGCAGCCTCGACCAGTGGTTCGAGCAGCAGTCGTTGCGCCCGGCGGTGGTCAGCGAGTTCGAGGACAGCGCCCTGCTCAGCTCGTTCGGCGAGCGCGGCCTCGGCCTCTTCCCCGGCCCGACCGCGATCGAGGCCGAGATCCGCCGCCAGTACGGCGTCGTCGTGGTCGGCCGCCTGGAGCAGGTGCGCGAGCGCTTCTACGCCATCTCGGTCGAACGCCGCCTCAAGCATCCGGCGGTGGTGGCGATCTCCGAGGCGGCGCGCGAGCGGCTGTTCGGTTGAGCGGCGGGCTCGATCACTGGATCTTGTACAGCACCTTGCTGACGCCGCCGCTGCGCTCGTTGTACACGCAGCTGTAGGTGACGGCACGGTAGTCGCCCTTGGCGGTCTTCACCTTGCCGCGGCCGCTGATCGCAATGCGATTGTCGCCGACGCGGCGCCGCTCGATGCTGCCGGAGTCGAACGAGGTGCCGCGCGACTGCGGGTGCGCGGCACTGATCTTCTCCTGCACCTGACTCTGACACGGCCCGGTGCCGGCGCCGTGCAACGTGCTGCAGCCGGCCAGTGCCGCCAGCGCCATCCCCAACACGCCCTGCCGCCAGTGCTTGCGCATCGCCTCCTCCTCCGTGCTCGCTACGGTTCGTCGACCCAGCCGCCGCCCTTCACGTTCGGCGGCGCAATCAGATCGTAGCGCGTCCAGCCGGCAGTCAAACCACCATCTACGTTGAGCACCTGGCCGGTGACGTACGCCGCCTCCGGCGAGGCGAGGTAGTGGAATGCCGCCGCGACTTCGCCCACCTCCGCCAATCGGCCGAGCGGCGCGGTCTGCTCGATGAACGGGATCTCCGGATTGTCCGGGATCTCGGTGACCGCAGGCGTGCGCACCGTTCCCGGGCAGACGCAGTTGACGGTGATGCGGCGCGGCGCCAGCTCGATCGCGCCGAGCCGCGTCAGGTGGATGACCGCCGCCTTCGAGGTCGCGTACGCCGCCGCGCCGGGGGTGGCGATGTGGCCGACGAACGAGCCGGTGTTGATCACCCGGCCACCGTCCTCCAGCACGCGCGCGGCGTGCTTGATGCCGAAGGCGACGCCCTGCACGTTCACCGCCAGGGTCCGCGCCAGCAGCGCCTCGGTGAGGTCGGCGAAGCCGACGCCGAGCGGCTGGATGCCGGCGTTGTTGACCAGGATGTCGAGGCGACCGTGCTGCGCGCGGGCGGCGTCGAGCAGCGCCGCGACCTCGGCCTCGACCGCGACGTCGGCCCGGACGAAATGCGCACCGAGCCGCGCGGCGAGCGCGCCGGCGTCGACGCGGTCGGCGATCGTCACCTGCGCACCGGCGGCGCGGAAGCGCTCGGCGACCGCCCGCCCGATACCTGAGGCGGCACCAGTGACGACCGCCGCTCTGCCGCTCAGGTCGAACACCGGTACCGTCGGTGCTCTCAGCCCGCCAGCAGCTGCCGGGCGATGACCTTGAGCTCGAGGATCGGCTTCACGCCCTCGAAGATCGGCAGCACGGTGGCATCGACGACGTAGCGCGAGATCGGGAACTCCTCGGCGTAGCCCCAGCCGCCATGGATCAGCTGCCCCTCCTGCGTCACCCAGACGGCGACGTCGGAGGTGAACAGCTTCGCCATCGAGCCTTCGAGGGTCACGGACTCATCCTTGTCCGACGCCAGCGCCGCCGAATAGGTGAGCTGGCGGCCGGCCATGATGTGCGTCGCCATGCGACCGAGCTTGTACTGGGTGAGCTGGTAGCTGCCGATCGGCTGGCCGAACTGCTTGCGGTCGTTGGCGTACTCGGCGGTGCGCTCCAGCGCCGCCTGCGACAGCCCGGTGGCGCGGCCGCCGGTCTGCAGGCGGCCGGCGGCAAAGCCGTTCATCTGCAGATAGAAGCCCTTGTTCAGGCCTGCCTCCTGGCCGACCAGATTGGCGGCCGGCACGAAGTAGTTGTCGAAGGCGAGCGTGAAGGAGTGCATGCCGCGGTAGCCCGGCGTGCGGTCGGCCTTGCCGTGCAACGTCCCGCCGCTCGGCTGCTTCATGGTGAACTCGTGCCCCTCGAAGGTGTCCTTCGGCACGATGAAGAGCGACAGGCCGCGCGCGCCCGACTTGGGATTCGGATCGGTGCGCGCCAGCAGCGCCAGCACGTTGGCGCGGCCGGCGAAGGTGCACCACGCCTTGGCGCCGTTGATGACGTAGCCGGGCTGCCCGCCCACCTCCGCCGCTTCGGCGCGGCACTTCACCGCCGCGACGTCGGAGCCGGTGTCGGGCTCGGTGACCGACACCGCCGCCATGATCTGCCCGGCGGCGATCTGCGGCAGCCAGTGCTGCTTCTGCTCCTCGGTGCCGCCCTTGAGCAGCGCCTTGGTGAGGATCTCGGGGCGCGTGATCAGGCTGCCGGCGGCGGCCAGCGAGCAGCGCGACAGCTCCTCGGTGGTGATGATCATGCCGAGGTTGCCCATGCCGCCGCCGCCGTACTCCTCCGGCACCGCCATGCCGAAGAAACCGAGCTCGCCCATCTTGGCGATCAGCGAGTCGGGCACCAGGTCGTCGTGCCGGTGGATGTGCTCGGCGATCGGCAGCACTTCCGCCTCGGCGAACTGGCGGACCGAGTCGCGCGTCATGCTCGCCATCTCGTCCGCCAGCCACGAGTGGTTGGCGCCGCGCTGCTCCATCACATGGCGACCGATCGCGGCCAGCGCCGTGTCGGCGGTGGCGGCGCGGATCAGGCCGCGCACCTGGGGGCTGCCGAGCGTCGCGTTGAGGCGATCGTCGGCGATGCCGAACTCGTCCGGGTGCGCCTCGATCTGGCCGCGCAGCTTGGCGGCGATCTCGCCCGCGAAGGCCGCCGCCATGGCGCCGACCGCCGGCTCCGGCTGATGCACCGCCGCGCCCGCCGCGTAGGTCAGCAGATCGCGCGCCGCGCGCGCCTCGGTCGCGGCATACGCCAAGCGCTCGGCGTGCACCTGCTCGTCGTCGATGCCCTTGCCGCCGCTGGTGCGCTTGGCGGCCACCGCGAGCGCCTCGCGCACCACCGTCTCGACCGTCGCCACCAGGCGTTCCACGCCCGCCAGATCGACCGATGCCTTGTTCGTGTCTGCCATGGGTTCCACCTTCCGCGTCGTCGGGCCGCGCAGCGCGGCGATCGAAATTTCCTAACATTGGTCCGCGGCTTCGACCAGCCATCGCGGCGCATTAGCGCACCGTCCGCGGGCGCCGCGCCGCGACTAATGCCACCGCCGTGTGCGCGACCGCTTGACGCCGTCGCGCCGGCCGCACTACGCGACAGGCATGAGAACCCTTGCGTTCCTGTTGGTCGTCCTCGCTGCCGGCCTGGTGCGCGCCGAGGATCCCGCCTCCTGCCCGTTTGGCCCCGGCGCGCTGCCCGCCGACACGCTGCCGCCGGGCGCGCCGCACGGCGCGGCGATCCCGATCAACCACATCGTCGTGCTGATGCAGGAGAACCGCTCCTTCGACCACTACTTCGCCGTGCTGGCCAAACGCGACGCCGATCGCCCGGCGCCGCACACCGCGAACCCCAACCCGCTCGGCGGCGCGCCGGTGGAGATCTTCCACCAGCGCAACTACTGCGAGGTCGCCGATCTCGACCACGGCTGGAACGGCACCCACCGCGAGTGGAACGGCGGCGCCATGGACGGCTTCGCCATCGAGAACGCCGACCCGCTCGACCCGAGCGGCTCGCGCACCATGGGCTACTACCGCAAGCGTGACCTGCGCTACTACCACGCCCTCTATCGGACCTTCGCCATGAGCGACCGCCACTTCTGCTCGCTGCTCGGCCCGACCTTCCCCAACCGGCACTACCTGCTGTCCGGCACCTCGGCCGGCCACATCCGCAACGACCTGGTCGCCGCGACCCACACCTCGATCTTCGAGCGCCTCGACGCCGCTGGCGTGACCTGGAAGGTGTACGCCTCCGACCTCGCCTTCGCGCTGCTCTACACCTACGTGCAGGCGCATGCCGCCAACGTCCTGCCGATCGCACAGTACTACGTCGACGCCGCCGCCGGCACGCTGCCGCAGGTGACCTTCGTCGATCCGATCTTCTTCGGCGACGAGACCAACCAGAACGACGAGCACCCGCCCAACAACGTCCAGCTCGGCCAGTCCTTCGTCGCCGGCATCGTGCAGGCGCTGTTCGACAGCCCGCAGTGGACGCAGTCGGCGTTGTTCATCACCTACGACGAGCACGGCGGCTTCTTCGATCACGTGCCGCCGCCGCCGGCCTGCGAGCCGGACGCCATTCCGCCCAACCTGCAGCCCGGCGACGTGGTCGCCGCCTTCGACCGCTACGGCATCCGCGTGCCGTTCGTGGTCGTCTCGCCGTACGCGCGCAAGCGCTACGTCTCGCATACGCCGACCGACCAGACCGCGGTGCTGCGCTTCATCGAAACGCGCTTCGACCTGCCGGCACTCACGCGCCGCGACGCCAACGCCGACCCGCTGCTCGAGATGTTCGACTTCGCCAAGCCGCCGTTCATGAAGCCGCCGCGCCTGCCGGCAGCGCGCATCGATCCGAAGCACCCGGGCTGCACCGGCTAGCCGCGCGGCGGCGGCACGTACTTCTCCCCGCGCACGACCTGGATCGCCGTCGACCAGGCGACGACCGCGTAGTTCGGGAAGTACGTCTCGGCGAGCAACGCGAAGATGCGGTCGGCCAGCGCTGCGTCGACGATCGTCTCGATGCGCACGTTGTCGCCCGGGATCTCGCCGGTGCGACGGCCGCGCGATCCCTGACCGCGGGCCTCGCTGAGCGTGTGACCGCTGACCCCGAGCGCGTGCAGCGCCCGGATCAGCGGCTCGGCCAACACCGCCTCGCCGACGATGGTGATCAATGTGAGTGGAACCGTATGCATCTCACTTCCCCTGCAGCAGAAGGGCAACCTGATAGTAGATCGGGATGCCGAGGACGACGTTGAACGGGAACGTGATCGCCAGCGAGGCGGTCAACGAGTACGTCGGGTTGGCGGTCGGCAGCGTCATGCGGGTGGCGGGCGGCGCGGCGATGTACGACGCGCTCGCCGCCATCGCGGCGAGCACCGTCGCGCCGCCGACCGACAGGCCGGCGAACGTGCCGAGCACGGCGCCCAGCACCCCGTGCACCAGGGGCATGCCGACCCCGAAGCCGAGCAGGAACAGGCCGACCCGGCGCAACTCGTGCAGGCGGTCGGCGGCGACGATCCCCATCTCCAGGATGAAGAGCGTCAGCGCCCCTTTGAAGCCGGAGTCGAAGAACGGCGACACCGCGCTCCAGCCGCGCTCGCCCATCAATACGCCGACCAGCAGGCCGCCGACCAGCAGGATCATCGTGCGCCCGGTCAGCACCTCGTGCAGCAGCTCGCCGCTGCTGCGCTGACCGGCGCCCACCTTGAGCACGCCGATCGCCAGCGCGATGTGGATGCCGGGGCTCTCGAGCAGCGTCAGCAGCGTCGGCATGAACCCCTCCGGCACGGCGCCGACCGAGGTGGCGAAGGTCTGCGCCGCGATGAAGGTCACCGCCGAGACCGACCCGTAGTGCGCCGCGATCGCCGCCGCGTCGGCGTCGCTGAAGTTGCCGGCGTAGCGCAGGACGGCGAACGAGGTGAGCGGCGTCACGCAGCCGAGCAGCAGCGTCACCAGCACCGGCCCGGCGATCGCGTCGAACGAGGCGTGCGTGAGCTCGTGACCGCCCTTCAGGCCGAGCGCGAAGAGCAGGTAGATCGACAGGGCGCTGTAGAGATCCTTCGGGAGTTGAAACTCGCTGCGCACCAGGCGCGTCACCACGCCGAGCGCGAAGGCGAGCACGATCGGCGACAGCAGATTGGCGGCGAGTATCTCGCCCAGGCTCATGGCCGAGCCTCCGGCTCCTCGAGCAGGCTGACCTGCCCGCTGTCCAGATCGTAGACCGCCCCGACCACGCGCAGGCTGCCGTCTCGCACCCGCGGCGCGAGAATCGGCTCGGCCCCACGCAGTTGCCGCACCACGGCGCGCGCCTGGTCACGCACCGCGCGGTCCAGCGTCTCCGGCGTCGCGCCCTGCGCGCGGCTGATGTTGGGCTCGATGGCGCTCAGCACGGCGCCGATGTGCCCGGGCGGCTCGACGCCGCGCAGCGCGGCGTCCACCGCACCGCAGCGCTCGTGACCGAGCACCACGATCAACCGGGCGCCGAGGTTGGCGACCGCGAACTCGATGCTGCCGAGCGTCACCGCGTCGACCACCTCGCCGGCGGCGCGAACGACGAACAGGTCGCCGACGCCCTGGTCGAAGATCAACTCCGGCGGCACGCGCGAGTCGGCGCACGAGACGATGACCGCGAAGGGGTGCTGCACCTGCGCCAGCTCGGCGCGGCGCGCGGCCGATTGCTGCGGATGCGCGGCGCGGCCGCTCGCCCAGCGCTGGTTGCCCTCGGTCAGCCGTTGCATGCCGTCAGGCGAAGCGGCGGCCAGCGGACCGGCGAGCAGCACCAGTACCGCCGTCGCCGCCAGGGCGCACGGGTACCTCGTCATGGCAGGATCCTCCTCTGACCGCTCGGCGCCGTCGGCGCCGCCGCGGCCGCTATGGGTGCAGTGTGCGGCGGCCGGGCGGGCCGCCGATGAGTCGTTCGACCGCCGCCAGGCGCGGCACCAGGCGGCGCCGGTCGGCGGCGTACACCGTCACGTGGCCGAGCTTGCGCTGCGGCCGCGCCGGTTTGTCGTAGAGATGCAGGTGGACGCCGTCCACGCCGAGCACCGCCGGCAGCGCCGGCGGTGCGCCGATCAGGTTCACCATCGCCGCCGCGCCGCGCGGTCGCGTATCGCCGAGCGGCAGACCGAGCACGGCGCGCAGGTGGTTCTCGAACTGGCTGGTCTCGGCGCCCTCGATGGTCCAGTGGCCGGAGTTGTGGACGCGCGGCGCCAACTCGTTGACCAACAGCCCCCCGTCCACCTCGAACAGCTCGACGGTGAGCGCGCCGACGTAGTCGAGCGCCTGCAGCAGGCGCCGCACGTAGCGGCGGGCGGTGGCCTGTAGCACCGCGCCGGCCGCCGCCGGCGCCAGCGAGCGACGCAAGATGCCACGGTGGTGGTGATTCTCCGCCAGCGGATAGATGCGCACCGCCCCGTCGCGGCCGCGCACGCCGATGATCGACAGCTCGCGGCGAAACCGCTGCAGCGCTTCGACGATCACCGGCGCGGCGCCCAGCTCATGCCAGGCGCGCAGCGCCGCCGCGCGGCTGCGGACCACGCGTTGGCCGCGCCCGTCGTAACCGGAGCGCCGTCGTTTGATCACCGCCGGCAGGCCCACCTGGTCGAGGGCGGCGCTCACCTCGGCTGCCGCCGCCGCCGGCGCGCAGGGCGCGAACGGCAGGCCCACGCGCCGCAACAGCTGCCGTTCATCCCAACGGTCCTGCAGCGCGGCGAGCACCGGCGGTGCGGGATGGACCGGAACGCGGTCGGCCGCCGCGCCCACCGCCGCCAGCGGCACGTCCTCGAACTCGAAGGTCACCACGTCGACGCCGCCGGCGAAGCGAGCCACCGCGTCGAGATCGTCGTAGTCCGCCCGCACGTGCGTCCCCAGCGCCGCCGCCGGCGGAGACGCCTGCGGATCGAAGAAACGAAAGCGCAGCCCGAGCGGGTAGCCGGCCAGCGCCAACATGCGTCCGAGTTGGCCGGCGCCGAAGATGCCAACGCTGGTCATGCCGTCACCCGCGGGTCGGGCGCCGCCAGGACCGCCGCCGTCTGCGCCCGCCGATAGCGCTCCAGGGCGCGGCGAATGGGAGCGTGGTGCAGGGCGAGAATCGCGGCGGCGAGCAGCGCCGCGTTGATGGCGCCCGCCCGCCCGATCGCCTGCGCCGCGACCGGAACCCCGGCCGGCATCTGCACGATCGACAGCAGCGCGTCGACGCCGGCGAGCGGCGCCGCCGGCACCGGGACACCGAGCACCGGCAGGCGGGTGTATGCCGCGGTCATCCCCGGCAGGTGCGCGGCACCGCCGGCGCCGGCGATCAACACCTCCAGGCCACGCCGCGCCGCACCGCCGGCATACTCCGCCAGTCGCGCCGGCGTGCGGTGCGCCGACACCACCGACACCTCGTACGGAATCGCCAGCTTCTCGAGCGTCGCGGCCGCGTGCTCCAGCGTCGTCCAATCGGAGCGCGAGCCCATGATCAGTCCGACCAGCGGCCGCGGCGCGGCCGGCGCTCCTCGTCTCGTGCGCCGCGAGCTCATGCCATCACGTGGTAGCCGGCGTCGATGAACAGCTGGTTGCCGGTCAGGCCGGAGGCCGCGTCGCTGACCAGGAAGGCTGCCAGTGCCCCGACCTCCTCGGTCGTCACCAGCCGGCGCAGCGGCGCCCGCGTCGCGGCGTCGTCGAGCAAGCGGTCGAAGGCCGGCAGTCCGCCGGCAGCGCGCGTCCGAATCGGTCCGGGCGACAGGGCGTGCACGCGCACGCCCTTCGCGCCGAGCTCGGCGGCCGCGTAGCGCACCGCGCTCTGCAGCGCCGCCTTCACCGGCCCCATCACGTTGTACTGCGGCACCACCCGGTCGGCGCCGCCGAAGCTCATGGTGAGCAGCGTACCGCCCGCGCGCAGCAACGGCTCGGCCGCCCGCGCGACCTCCAGGAAGGAGTAGCAGGACACCCGCATCGCCTGCTGGAAGCCGGCCAGCGAGCAGTCGATCACGCGCCCGCGCAGGTCGGCGGCCGGGGCGTAGGCGATCGAGTGCACGACGAAATCGAGACCGCCCCAGCGCGCCGCAACGGCGTCGAAGACGGCGGCCAGCTGCCCCGGCTGCTCGACGTCGAGCGGCAGGCACAGCGCGCTCTCCAGCTCGGCGGCGAGCGGCCGCACGTACGCAGCCGCCTTGTCGTTCAAGTAGGTGACCGCCAGCTCGGCGCCGCCGCGCCGCAGCGCGGCGGCGCAGCCGAAGGCGATGCTGTCGCGGTTGGCGATGCCGATCACCAGCCCGCGCTTGCCGTTCAGGTCTGTTGCCTGTGCCATTCCCCCTCCGCTGGCCGCCGTCGTCGATTGTCGCTAAAGTACGGCATGGGACACATGAAATCAATGTCCGGTATTCTTTTTCCTGTTCTTTTCGTCGGGTGTTGAATCGTGCCGCGCCGACCGTCAGTTGCGCGCCGCGTTGCCGCCCCCCAAGCCGTCCGGGTCGCGCCGTGGACCTTCCTCACCAACCACGCCCACGTGCTCCTCTGCGTCGCACGCGATCCGGAAGCGCGTATTCGCGACCTCGCCACCGCGGTCGGCATCACCGAGCGCGCCGTGCAGCGCATCCTCACCGAGCTGGAGGAGGCGGGCTATCTGCAGCGCGAGCGTGACGGCCGGCGCAATCGCTACACCGTGCGGGCCAGCCTCCCGCTGCGCCACCCGCTGGAAGGCCACTGCACGATCGGCTCGCTGATCACGCTGGTGAACGACGCCTGAGCCGGACCGCCCACGACCGCCACGTTGACCGACCCGAACCCCGCCCGGTATCGGCGGCGCGCATGCAGAGCATCGAGGCGCGCATCGCGGCCGAGCTGGCGGTCGGCGTGCGGCAGGTGGAGGCGGCGGCGCGGCTGCTCGACGCGGGCGCGACGGTGCCGTTCGTCGCCCGCTACCGCAAGGAGGCGACCGGCGGGCTGGACGACACGCAGCTGCGCCAGCTGGCGAAGCGGCTGGCGGCGCTGCGCGATCTCGAGCAGCGCCGCGCCGCGATCCTGAAGAGCCTGGGCGAGCTCGGGCAGCTGACGGCGGAGCTGCGCCAGGCGATCGACACCGCCGAGACCTCGACGCGATTGGAGGATCTCTATCGCCCCTTCCGCCCCAAGCGGCGCAGCAGGGCGCAGCTCGCGCGCGAGGCCGGGCTGGCGCCGCTCGCCGCCAGCCTGCTGGCCAATCCATCGCAGCTGCCGGAGCGCGCCGCGCAGCCCTTCGTCGATCCGGCGCGCGGCGTGCCCGACGTCGCCAGCGCGCTCGACGGCGCCCAGCAGATCGTCGTCGAGGACGTCGGCGACGCCGCCGAACTGGTCGGCCGCCTGCGCGAGTACCTCTGGGAGCGCGCCGACCTCACCGCCCGCGTCGTGCGCGGCAAGGAGCCGGATGGCGCCAAGTTCTCCGACTACTTCGACGCCGCCGAAGCCATCCGCCGGGTGCCGTCGCACCGCGCCCTGGCGATGCTGCGCGGCCGCGACGCGTCGATCCTGCGCCTCGGCCTGACGTTGAAGGAGGATGCCGACCTCGCCGCCGGCGCGCCCGGTGCCGGCGAGCGCATGATCGCCGCGCACCTGCGCATCCGTCGCCAGGGGCGCGCCGCCGATGCCTGGCTGGCCGACACGGTGCGAGCCGCCTGGCGCAAGCTCGCCGGCGGCCTCGAGACCGACCTGCTCGGCCGCCTGCGCGAGCGCGCCGAGGCCGAGGCGATCGTCGTGTTCGCCAACAACCTGCGCGACCTGCTGCTCGCCGCGCCGGCCGGCCGGCGGGTGACGCTGGGGCTCGACCCCGGCCTGCGCACCGGCGTCAAGGTCGCGGTGGTCGACGCCACCGGCAAGCTGCTCGCCGACGACACCATCTATCCACACGCGCCGCGCCACGACTGGGACGGCGCGATCGCGGCGCTGGCGCGCCTGGCGGCGACGCACCGCGTCGAGCTGATCAGTATCGGCAACGGCACCGCCTCGCGTGAAACCGACCGTCTCGCGGCCGAGCTGATCGCCCGGCACCCCGAGCTGTCGCTCACCCGCGTCACGGTCAGCGAGGCCGGCGCGTCGGTGTACTCCGCCTCGGAGCTCGCCGCGGCCGAGTTCCCGCAGCTCGATGTGTCGCTGCGCGGCGCGGTGTCGATCGCGCGGCGGCTGCAGGATCCGCTCGCCAAGCTGGTGAAGATCGACGCCAAGGCGATCGGGGTCGGCCAGTATCAGCACGACGTCGACCAGGGTGAACTGGCGCGCGCGCTCGACGGCGTCGTCGAGGACGCCGTCAACGCGGTCGGGGTCGAGGTCAATACCGCCTCGGCGGCGCTGCTGACACACGTCTCCGGCCTCGGCAGCGCGCTCGCCGGCGCCATCGTCCGCCACCGCGACACGCACGGGCCGTTCCGCCGGCGCCGCCAGCTGCTCGACGTACCGCGCCTCGGCGCGCGCGCCTTCGAGCAGGCGGCGGGTTTTCTGCGCATCGCCGACGGCGACGACCCGCTCGACGCCTCCGGCGTGCATCCCGAGGCCTACCCGGTGGTCGAGCGCATCCTGGCGCGGGTCCAGCGCGGCCTCCGACAGCTGATCGGCGACCACGCGCTGCTGCACAGCCTGACGCCGGCCGACTTCGCCGACGCCCGCTTCGGCGAGCCGACCGTGCGCGACATCCTCGCCGAGTTGGAGAAGCCGGGGCGCGACCCGCGCCCGCAGTTCCGCACCGCGCGCTTTCGCGACGGCGTCGAGCGCCTCGAGGATCTGCAACCCGGCATGCAGCTCGAGGGCGTGGTCACCAACGTCACCAACTTCGGCGCCTTCGTCGACGTCGGCGTGCACCAGGACGGCCTGGTGCACATCTCGGCGCTCGCCGACACCTTCGTGCGCGATCCGCGCACCATCGTGAAGGCCGGCGAGGTGGTCAGCGTGCGGGTCGTCTCGGTCGACCTGGCGCGGCGGCGCATCGCGCTCAGCATGCGCCGCGCGTCAAGCTGAGCGCGCGCGTCGGTTGACCTCACCTGGCGCGCACGGTAGCGCCGAGCGTCATGCAGGTTCGCTTCGCGGTGCTGCGCGGCATCTGCCAGACGCCCGCCTACGTCGCGCACGAGCTCGGGCTGTTCGCCGACGCCGGGCTGCAGAGCTCGCTGACGGTGGCCGCGACGGCCTGGCAGGCCCCCGCCCAACTCGCCAGCCGCGCCTGCGAGTTCGCGGTGATGCCGTGGACGCGCGTCGCCTGCGCCGCGCGTGACGAGGCGCCGCTGGTGGTCTGCTGCGGCTCCGGCGTCGAGGAGGCGGCGATTGTCGTGCGCCACGGCCTCGATCCCGGCGCGGTGCGCCGCGTCGCGGTGCCGCGCGAGGGCGGCATGAAGGATCTCACCGCGCTCGGGCTGACCGACAGCCTCGGCTGGCACGACGTCGACTTCCTGCGAATGCCGTCCGGCGACGGCGCGATCCTGGCGCTCATCGGCCAGGCGGTGGACGCCGCCGCGATGGTCGAGCCGTACGCGACGATGATGGAGGCGCTCGGCATCGGGCGGGTTGTGAAGCGCACCGGCGACGTCTGGCCGGGCGCGCCGGGCTGCTCGCTGGCCAGCCGGGCGGACTGCGACCATGCCCTGCAGGCCGCCGTGGTCGAGGTCTACGTGCACGCCATCGCCCGCGTCCACGCGCAGCCGGACGAGGCGGCGGAGATCGCGGCGCGCTACATCGGCATGCGCGCCGACTGGATCCGCCAGGCGCTGCGCGTCAACCGGCCCGACGCCGAGGCGGTGCGCAATCAGCGCGCCATCGACGCGGTGCTCGGAGTGATGGCGCGACACGGCTACCTCGAGCGCCCGCCGGCCGACTATCTCGACCTGCGCGCCCTCGACGCGCTGCAACTGCGTCGTGCCTCGGTGGCATGAGGTGCCGCGCGCCGTCGCCGGCAGGCTGACGCGCCGCCTGGCGGCGCGGCTGCCGCTGGCCGTCGCCCACCGCCTCTATCGCGGCGTCGCACCGCTGGCGCGTGTTCCGTCCGGGGTACGCGCCGTCGGCCACGACGGCCTGCACCTCGAGGGCGCCGCGCTGCGGCGCTGGCAGCAGCGCGCCTGGTGGGGCTCGGCGCTGTCGCGCACGGTGAAGGATCGGTTGGCGCGCGGCGACGACCGCGGCGTCGCCGGCGCCGTGCTGCCGATCGACTGGGCCCCGCTCGACCACGCACTGGCGCGCGGACGCGGCGCGGTGGTGGTCGGCGCGCACGTCGGCCCTGGCGGCGTGGTGCCGTGGGCGCTGGCGCAGCGCTATGCGGACCTGCTCTGCCTGATCGGCACCGGCGACGACCCGCCGCCCCCGCACCTGGCCGTGCACGACGTGCTGGCGCCGGCGTCGCGCGCCACCGCGCTCGCCGCGGCGCGCCTGACCCTGCGCCGCGGCGGCGTCGTGTATCTCCCGGCCGACGGCACGCCCGGCACCGCCTACGACGAACGCCGGCTGGCCGGCCGGCGCATCCGCATCGGCGCCGGCGCGCCAACCCTGGCGCGACTCTGCCAGGCGCCGGCGGTTCCCGCCTGCGCGCTGTGGGAGGGCCGCCGCATCCGCCTCGACCTGGCCCCGGCGATCCTGCCGCAGGCGACCGACGCCGCGGCGTGGAAGGACGAATGGCTGGCGGCGTACTGCGCGTGGCTCGGCACACACCTGCGCGGCGATGGCGAGAACCTGCAGCTCGACGCGGCGGACTGGTCATGACCGACGCCCTTCTGTCCCAGGTGATCGCCCTGGTGGCGCGCTGCGCCGGCGCGCCCGCCGACCTGGCGTTCGATGCCGACACGCGACTGATCGACGGCGGCCTGTCGCTCGACTCGCTGCGCGTGCTGGAGCTGTCGGTCGCGGTCGAGGAGCACTTCAGCATCACGTTGGCGCCGGCCGACCTCGAGCGTTTCGCGACCGTCGGATCGCTGGCGGAGCTGGTGCGATGCCGTCTGCCCTAGCCGTCTTGCACGGCGAGCGGCGCATCGCGCACGACACGCTGCGCGAGCTCATCGGCGACTTTGCCCAAGCGGCACAGAAGGCCGGCATCGGCGCCGGCCAGCGGGTCGCCGTCCGCTGCGCGCCGGGACCCGACGCCCTGGTCGCGCAGCTGGCGCTGCTCGACGCCGGTGCGTTGGTCGTCCCACTGCCCGGCAGGCTCGCCGCGGCCGAATGCGCGGCACTGCTCGAGCGTTGCGGCATCGAATGGATGGTCGGCGCCGGCACGCTGCAACACACCGGCCGTAGATCTGCTCCTGCGCGCGGCGCCGTACTCGGCCTGCTGTCGAGCGGCTCGACCGGCATGCCGAAGCTGGCGCTGGTCAGCCGCGCGCAGCTCGCCGCCAGTCTCGACGTCTACCGGCAGAGCTTTGCGCTCCGCGCCGACGACCGCCTGCTCTCGCTGGTGCCGCTGGAGCACGGCTTCGGCCTGCGCTTCGTCCACGCCGTGCTGGCAGCCGGCGGTAGCGTCGTGCTGCCGAGCAGCCATCAACCGCGCCTGGTGATGGAGGAAGCGCGCGGCGCGACCTTGCTCGCCGCCGGGCCGCGCTATCTCGAGCTGCTCGCCCGCCGTCCCCTGCCCGGCGTGCGCGCCGTGGTCGCCGGCGGCGGCGTCTCGTCCCGCCTGCACGCCGCCTTTACGCCCGTCCCGCTCTGGCAGAGCTACGGTGCCAGCGAAGCCGGCACCATCTGCCTGAACCGCGATGGCTTCGCGATCGACGGACAGCTGGCGCTCGGCCGGCCGAACCCGGGCGTCGCCGTCGAGCTGCTCGACGGCGAGATCGTCGCGCGCTCGGCCGCGGTCGCCCTCGGCTACGACGGCGAGCCCGGCGACAGCGCGATCGTCGACGGCGCCTTCCACAGCGGCGACCTCGGCCGCTGGGTCGGCGACCAGCTGGTCTTCGCCGGCCGGCGCAAGCTGCTGATCGACACCGGCGCGCAGAAGGTCGACCCCAACGAGGTCGAGGCGGTCCTGCGCAGCCACCCCGCCATCCGCGATGCGGCGGTGATCGGCGAAGGCTCTGCCGGCGGACAGACCATCGTCGCCATTCTCGTCGCCGACGCGCCGCTGCCGCTGCTGGAGATCACCGAGTGGTGCGCGCGCGAGCTGTCGCCGCACAAGCTGCCGCGACGGGTCGAGTACCGCGACGCCCTGCCGCGCGACGCACTCGGCAAACTGCGCCGCGACCGCATCTGAGCAAGGCGCGCTGGCCGGAGCGTCACCCGCGTTGACCGCGCCGCTCTGGTGATGGTACCCGCTGCGCCCGACATGCGCTCCGGATCTACAGTTCTGGCCTTCGCCATCGTGCTCACCGTCGCGCTGCTGCCGGCGCCCATCTCGGCCGGCGGAGCGCCGAGCGGCCCCGGCTGCTGCATCTGCGAGGGGTGTACCTCCGGCCCCGCGACGCAATGCTTCGTGCTGTCGGACGACCAGTGTCAGCTGCAGTGCTCGCAGCTCAATTGCGCCGAGTTCATCGACACCGCGATCGGCTGCCCCAGCCAGCCGGCGTGCACACCGTTCCAACCGCCTGCACCAGCGCCCGCGCTCGCACCCGTCGGTCTCGCCGCTGCCGTCCTGGGCCTCGCCGCAATCGCCCGGCGCGTCATGCGCCGCTGAGCCACTGGCGGCGCCGGCAGCCGTGCGGCGCGCCCCTCGGTTGACCTCGCCAAGCTTGCGATGGTAGCCGCTGCCTGTTTCCCCGGGGGCGGCTCCCGTCCACCTGCTCGACTCACGCGGCTCATCGATAGGTAGAGGTATGCGGTTCTACGAATACGAATCGAAGCAGCTTTTCGGTCGCTACGGCATTCCGCTGCCGACCGGCTCCAAGGTCGCCCACACACCGGCCGAGGCGGAGGCGATCGCCAGGGAGATCAACGGCCCGGCGGTGCTCAAGTCGCAGGTGCTCTCCGGCGGCCGCATGAAGGCCGGCGGCGTACTCTTCTCCGACAGCCCGGCGCAGGCCGCCGAGGCGGCGAAGAAGATCCTGGCGCTGACCATCAACGGCCACCAGCCGCGCGGCGTGCTGGTCGAGCAGAAGGCGCCGATCAAGCAGGAGTACTACGTCGGCGTCACCTGGGACGGCTTCGCGCGCAAGCCGGTGATGATCTGCAGCGACATGGGCGGCATCGACATCGAAGAGGTCGCCGAGACGCACCCGCAGCACATCGCCAAGCGCCACTTCTCCACCCTGCTGCCGTTCTCCGACTTCATGGCGAAGGAGCTGATTGCGCAGCTCAAGATCGGCGGCAACGAGCTCAACCAGCTGAGCCGCATCGCCGCCAACCTGGCGCGCATCTTCGTCGCGCACGGCCTGACGCTGGCGGAGATCAACCCGCTGGCGCGGCTGGAGGACGGGCGCTTCGTCTGCCTCGACGGGCACGTCGACATGGAAGACGACGCGCGCGACTCGCAGAAGGCGATCCTCAA
>JANRJF010000191.1:0-1820 GCA_033764095.1 Deltaproteobacteria bacterium
GGCCGCGCCTACGATCCGCGCTTCGTCTTCGCCTGGCCCAACCACCGCATCGCGGTGATGGGCCCCGAGCAGCTTGCCGGCGTCCTGTCGATCGTGCGCCGCCAGGCCGCCGAGCGCGCCGGCCAGCCGTTCGACGAGGCCGGCGACGCGTTCATCCGCCAGATGGTGCACGACCAGATCGACAAGGAGTCGTACGCCTTCTTCGCCACCGCGCGGCTGTGGGACGACGGCATCATCGACCCGCGCGAGACGCGCACGGTGCTCGGCATTGCGCTGTCGGCGGTTCACTCGGGGCCGATCGCGGGTACGCGGCAGTACGGCGTGTTCAGGATGTGAGTATGACTGACACGCTGCGGCCGGCTGGAGGAAAGGCAAAAGGCAAAAAGCAAAAGGCAAAAGGCAAAAGGACGGGCTGGAGTTTCCGATCATCTGAAATGTTCCGGCTCGACCCTTTTGCCTTTTGCCTTTTGCTTTTTGCCTTTTGCCTTTCTTCGTCGACAGACCAGAGCGCTGTATGAACGGTACGCGAATCACGAAGGTGCTGGTCGCCAACCGCGGCGAGATCGCCCGCCGAGTCATCCGCACCCTGCGGCGCACGGGGATCGCCAGCGTCGCGGTCTATTCCGACGCCGACGCCAACGCGCCGCATGTCGCCGAGGCCGACGAGGCGGTCAGGCTCGGGCCGGCGCCGAGCAGCGAGTCGTATCTGGTCGTAGACCGCATCCTGCACGCCGCGCAGGTCACCGGCGCCGACGCGGTGCACCCGGGCTACGGCTTCCTGGCCGAGAACGCCGACTTCGCCGAGCGCTGCGCGGCGGCGGGGCTGACCTTCATCGGGCCGCCGCCGGAGGCGATCCGGCGCATGGGCAGCAAGGTCGGCGCGCGCGAGATCATGGCCAGGGCCGGCGTGCCGACGGTGCCGGGCGTCTCGGGCGTCGGGCTCGACGACGCGGCGCTCGCCACCGCGGCGGCGAAGATCGGCTTCCCGGTGCTGATCAAGGCGTCGGCGGGCGGCGGCGGCAAGGGCATGCGGTTGGTGCGCGACGCGGCGGCGCTGCCCGACGCGATTGCCGCGGCGCGCCGCGAGGCGACGCGCGCCTTCGGCGACGACACGCTGCTGGTCGAGCGCTACCTCGACCAGCCGCGCCACATCGAGGTGCAGATCTTCGGCGACACGCACGGCCGCGTCGTCCACCTCGGCGAGCGCGAGTGCTCGATTCAGCGCCGCTTCCAGAAGGTCATCGAAGAGGCGCCGTCGCCGGTGGTCGACGCGGCGCTGCGCGCGCGGCTCGGCGCCGCCGCCGTCGCCGCCGGCAAGTCGATCGGATACGTCGGCGCCGGCACGGTCGAGTTCATCGTCGGCGGTGGCGCGCCGTCCGGCGGCGAGCGCGAGTTCTACTTCCTCGAAGTGAACACCCGCCTGCAGGTCGAGCATCCGGTCACCGAGGCGATCACCGGCCTCGACCTGGT
Organism: Deltaproteobacteria bacterium; assembly: GCA_033764095.1. GTDB lineage: Bacteria > Desulfobacterota > Binatia > HRBIN30 > CADEER01 > JBDTMT01. The sequence continues at coordinate 1,471 of JANRJF010000191.1, forward strand.
CGAGCTGCAGATCCGCGTCGCGCGCGGCGAGCCGCTGCCGGACGGGCTGGATCCGCTGACACTCGACGGTCACGCCGTCGAGGTGCGACTCTACGCCGAGGATCCGGCCACCGACTTCCTGCCCGCCACCGGCACGCTGCGCCTGTGGGAGGTGCCGGCGGGGATTCGCTGCGACGGCGGCGTCGAGCTCGGCAGCGAGGTGAGCGTGCACTACGACCCGCTGCTCGCCAAGCTGATCGCGCACGCGCCGACGCGCGGCGCGGCGATCGACCGCCTGGCGGCGGCGTTGCGCGATCTCGCGGTCGGCGGGGTGACCACCAACCGCGACTTCCTGCTCGCCGTGCTGGCGC
>JANRJF010000192.1:0-35811 GCA_033764095.1 Deltaproteobacteria bacterium
CCAGCGGGTCGCCGTGCGCGGCGGTGGGCGGCGCGACGGCGTCGGCGCGCGCCGCCTGGCCGTAGGCGACGCGATAGATTGCGCCGGTGAAGTCGTCGGAGATGTACAGCGCGCCGTCGGGCCCGACGGCGACGTCCACCGGCCGCCCGGCGACGGCGTCGGCGCGGACGAAGCCGGTCGCGAACGGCTCCTCGCGGATGCCGCCGTCGGCGTCGAAGAACAGCGCCACCACCTGGTAGCCGCTCTTGCGCGAGCGGTTCCACGAGCCGTGCTGGGCGACATAGGCGGCCTGGTCCCAGGGCGGCGGGAAGGCGGTGGGCGGATGGGTCGGCGGGGTGACGTAGAAGGCGATGCCGAGCGGCGCGGTGTGGGCGCCGAAGGCATGCGCCGGCGGCAGCGAGGCGGCGATGCGGTCGGCGTGGTCGGCGCCGAGATCGGGATCGGGCACGCGATTGCCGTGCGCGTACGGCCAGCCGTAGAAGCCGCCCTCGACGACGCGGTTCAGCTCGCAGGGCGGGAAGTCGTCGCCGAGCAGATCGCGGCCGTTGTCGGTGGCATAGAGCGCGCCCGTCTGCGGCTCGAACGCGAGGCCGACGCTGTTGCGCAGGCCGGTGGCGTAGAGCTGCTCGCCGCTGCCATCGAGCCCGAAGCGCAGGATCGCGGCGCGCCGCGCGTCGTCCTCGACGCAGGCGTTGCAGCTCGAGCCGACCGAGACGTACAGCTGCTCGTCCGGGCCGACCACCACCGTGCGCGTCCAGTGATTGCCGCCGGCCGGCAGCCCGGTGATGATCCGTTCCGGCCGTCCGATGACGCTGTGCGTCTCCGGGTCGAAGCGGATGCGGAACACGCCGTCCGCCTCGGCGACGTAGAGCCACTCGCGATGGATGGCGAGGCCGTGCGGCTGATTCAGCCTGCCGAGCAGCACGCGCGGCGGCGCGTCGGCGACGCCGTCGCCGTCGGCATCGCGCTCGACCAGGTAGATCGCACCCTCGCGCGGCGCGCTGACCAGCAGGTCGCCGATCGGCGTGAACGCCATGAAGCGCGCGTTGGGGATGCCGCTGGCGTAGGTGTTGATGTGGAAGCCGGGCGGCAGCTGGATGCGCTGCGCCAGCTCCGTCTCGGGGATCGCGTCGCCGCTGAAGCCGGGGAAGTTGACCGTCAACCCGAACGGCAGCGCGACGTAGCCGCAGGCGACCGCGTAGCCGAGCACGCCGAGGCCGGCGAGGGTCAGGAACAGCGCGAGGGCGATTCGGCGCAGCATGGGAAGATGAGCTCAACGCGGAGGCGCGGAGACGCGGAGAGCGCAGAGAAACGGCCTTCTTCTCTGTGCCCTCCGCGTCTCTGCGTTGAGCGTCAGTCGCGCAGTGGCGGCAGCTCCTCGCCGTCGGGGATGAAGCGCAGCGCGACGCCGTTGTTGCAGTAGCGCTGGCCGGTCGGCTGCGGGCCGTCGTCGAAGACGTGGCCCTGGTGTCCGCCGCAGCGCGCACAGTGGTACTCGGTGCGCGGGTAGCCGACGTGGTGATCGACCGAGGTGCCGACGGTCTGCGCCGCGATCGGCTCGAAGAAGCTCGGCCAACCGGTGCCGCTGTTGAACTTCGCGGTCGAGCGGAAGAGCGGCTGATGGCAGCCGGCGCAGATGTAGGTCCCGGCGCGCTTCTCGTCGTTGAGCGGACTGGTGAAGGCGCGCTCGGTGCCGTGCTGGCGCAGGACGGTGTACGAGTCGCCGTCGAGCGCCGCGCGCCACTCGGCATCGGACTTCTTGATCGGATCGTCGGCCATCGCTCCTCTCTAGCAGGATTGCGGCGCTCGGCGAGCGCCTCCGGGCGCCCGCTCCCGGCCCGTGGTCCGGCCGGCCCAACCCGCGGGAGTCCATGCGGATTTGCGCTCGCCGGATAAGCAGGTGAGCAGAAACTAGGCAGCGCCGGGCAGGGGGCGCGGCGGTCCGGTGGGCGGCGCCGACCGCGCCGCGACGCGGCACGGACTTCGCTTTGACCGGCGCGCGGGCGAGTCTGCCCGCGTGCCGCCATGAGCATCCACGTCAACCTCAACCACTTCACCGGCTACCAGTTCGACCGCCTGGTGACGCTCTCGCCGCACCTGGTGCGGCTGCGGCCGGCGCCGCATTGCCGCACGCCGATCGAGGCCTACTCGCTGCGCATCACCCCGGAGCCGTACTTCATCAACTGGCAGCAGGACCCGTTCGGCAATCACGTCGCGCGCCTGGTGTTCCCGGAGCGCACCGCGGAGATGTCGGTCGAAGTGGACCTGATCGCCGATCTGACGGTGATCAACCCGTTCGACTTCTTCGTCGAGGACGCGGCGCAGCATTTCCCCTTCCGGTACGACGAGCAGCTGGCCATCGACCTGGCGCCCTACCTGGAGGTGAAGGAGCGCGGCCCGGCGTTGTCGCGCTGGTTGGCGGCGGTCGATCGCACGCCGCGCAACACGGTGAACTTCCTGGTCGAGCTCAACCAGCGCCTGCAGCAGGACATCGGCTACGTCATCCGCTTCGAGCCCGGCGTGCAGACCTGCGAGCAGACGCTGGAGCTGGCGCGCGGCTCGTGCCGCGACACCGGCTGGCTGCTGGTGCAGATCCTCCGCCACCTCGGCTTCGCGGCGCGCTTCGTCTCCGGCTACCTCGTCCAGCTCACCGCCGACGTGAAGGCGCTCGACGGTCCGTCCGGACCGACCGCCGATTTCACCGACCTGCACGCCTGGGCCGAGGTGTTCGTGCCCGGCGCCGGCTGGCTCGGCCTCGATCCGACCTCCGGCCTGTTCGCCGGCGAGGGCCACATCCCGCTCGCCTGCACGCCCGATCCGGTCACCGCCGCGGCCATCACCGGCTACACCGACGAATGCGAGTCGACGCTCACCTACCGCAACACGGTGACGCGCATCCGCGAGGACCCGCGCGTCACCAAGCCGTACACCGAGGAGCAGTGGGCGGCGATCGACGCGCTCGGCGCGCAGGTCGACGCCGATCTCGTCGCCGGCGACGTGCGCCTGACCATGGGCGGCGAGCCGACCTTCGTCTCGATCGACGACATGGAAGGCGCGGAGTGGACGGTGGCGGCGCTCGGTCCGGCCAAGCGCCTGCGCGCCGGCGCGCTGCTGCGCGCGCTGCAGGCGCGCTTCGCCGCCGGCGGCGTGCTGCACTACGGCCAGGGCAAGTGGTACCCGGGCGAGCCGCTGCCGCGCTGGGCGCTGTCGTGCTTCTGGCGTACCGACGGCGCGGCGCTGTGGAACGATCGCGCGCTGCTCGCCGACGAGGCGCAGGCGGGCGGCGTCGGTCTCGCCGAGGCGCAGCGCTTCATCGAGTTGCTCGCCGCGACGCTCGGGTTGGCGCCGGATCTCGCCGTGCCCGGCTACGAGGACGTCTTCTACTACCTGTGGAAGGAGGGCACGCTGCCGGTCAACGTAGACCCGCTGCAGACCAACCTCGACGATCCCGAGGAGCGGCAGCGGCTGGCGACGCTGTTGCGGCGCGGGCTCGGGACGGTCACCGGATATGCGCTGCCGCTGCGCTGGGACGACAGCACCTGGGTCAGCAGCCGCTGGACCTTCCGCCGCGCCCGCATGTACCTGATCCCCGGCGCCTCGCCGATGGGCTACCGCCTGCCGCTCGACTCGCTGCCGTGGGCGGCGCCGATCGACCTGGTCGACAACCTCCTGCCCCTCGATCCGTGGGCCTCGCGCCCGCCGCTGCGCGAGCCCCGCGTCCCGCTCATGCAGCAGGCGGACACCGGGAGCGCGGGCGTCCCGCCCACCCACCGCGACGCATCGATCTCCGGCGGCGATCCCGCCGGCCGCACCGGCGCGGCCTCCCCGGACGCATCGGCGCGCGCGGCCGGCGAGACGCCGACCGCGGCGTCGCTGACGCTCGCCACCGACGCCGCCGGCCTCGCGCGCACCGCGCTCTGCGTCGAGCCGCGCGACGGCCACCTCTACGTCTTCCTACCGCCGCTGCCGATGTTGGAGGCGTACATCGACCTGCTCGCCGCGCTGGAGGGCACCGCGGCGGCGCTCGGCATCCCGATCGTGCTGGAGGGCTACGAGCCGCCGCGCGACGCGCGGTTGCGCAAGTTGGCGATCACGCCTGATCCCGGCGTCATCGAGGTCAACGTGCATCCGTCGCACAGCTGGGACGAGCTGCGCGAGCTCACCGAGGTGCTCTACCACGAGGCGCGCCAGTGCCGCCTCGGCACCGAGAAGTTCATGCTCGACGGCCGCCACACCGGCACCGGCGGCGGCAACCACGTCACCATCGGCGGCGCGACGCCGGCCGACAGCGCGGTGCTGCGGCGGCCCGACCTGCTGCGCAGTCTGCTGACCTTCTGGCAGCGCCATCCGAGCCTCTCCTACCTGTTCTCCGGCATGTTCGTCGGCCCGACCAGCCAGGCGCCGCGCGTCGACGAGGCGCGCAACGACGCGCTGTACGAGCTGGAGATCGCCTTCCAGCAGCAGCCCGGCGCGGCGCCGCCGCCGTGGCTGGTCGACCGCCTGCTGCGCAACCTGCTGATCGACGTCACCGGCAACACGCACCGCACCGAGTTCTGCATCGACAAGCTCTACTCGCCCGACGGACCGACCGGCCGCCTCGGCCTGGTCGAGATGCGCGCCTTCGAGATGCCGCCGCACGCGCGCATGAGCCTGGTGCAGATGCTGCTGCTGCGCGCCGTCATCGCGCGCTGCTGGCGCACGCCGTATCGCGGCGACCTGGTGCGCTGGGACACCGCCTTGCACGACCGCTTCATGCTGCCGCACTTCCTCTGGGAGGACATGCGCGAGGTGATCTGCGACCTCGAGCGGCACGGCTATCCGTTCGCGCTGGAGTGGTTCGCGCCGTTCCTCGAGTTCCGCTTCCCGCGCTACGGCACCGCGCAGGTCGGCGACGTGTCGATCGAGCTGCGCCAGGCGGTCGAGCCGTGGCACGTGCTGGGCGAGGAGGTCGGCTCGCAGGGCACCGCGCGCTACGTCGACTCGTCGGTCGAGCGCCTGCAGGTGCGGGTCGACGGGCTCACCGCCGGGCGCCACGTCGTCACCTGCAACGGCCGGCGCGTGCCGCTGCGCGCCACCGGCCGGCGCGGCGAGCAGGTCGCCGGGGTGCGCTACCGCGCCTGGCAGCCGCCCTCGGCCCTGCATCCGACCATCCCCGTCCACGCGCCGCTGATCTTCGACCTGGTCGACACCTGGCAGCAGCGCTCGCTGGGCGGCTGCACCTACCACGTCGCCCACCCGGCGGGCCGCAACTACGAGGTCTTCCCGGTCAACGCCAACGAGGCCGAGGCGCGCCGCGTCGCCCGCTTCTGGTCCTACGGCCACACCCCCGGCCCGATGCCGGCGCCGCCGGAAGAGCGCTCGCTGGAGTATCCGTACACCCTCGACCTGCGCCGCTCCGATGGCTGCGCGTGAACGCGCCGCGCGCCTGACGAGAATACAAACGACCGCCCGCTCGCTGGCACTCCGGCACGGAGCGGAGCGCGTGAGGGAAAGGCAAAAGGCAAAAAGCAAAAGGCAAAAGGCAAAAGGCCGGGCTGGAATCGAGAATCGCTCCAATCCTCCTCGATCCGCCCTTTTGCCTTTTGCCTTTTGCTTTTTGCCTTTTGCCTTTCTTTAAATGCGCGCAATGTCCGAGACGCGCCCCTCCGCGCCGTCCGATCTGCTCGACGGCTACCGCCCGGGCGCCGGCTACGACGAATGCGTCGAGCCCGCCGGGCGCCCGCGCGCGCACTGGGAGTACCTGCTGCGCGCGCTGCAGGGGCTCGGACCGCTGGAGCTCGGCCAGCGGCGCCGCGAGGCGCGCCGCATGCTGCGCGAGCACGGCGTCACCTACAACGTCTACGACGACGCGCAGGCCGACGAACGGCTGTGGCCGCTCGACCCGATCCCGCTGCTCATCCCCAGCGCCGAGTGGCAGGCGATCGAGCACGGCCTGGTGCAGCGCGCCGAGCTGCTCGAGCTGCTGCTCGACGACCTCTACGGCGACCACACGCTGGTGGCGCGCGGCCTGTTGCCGCCCGAGGTGGTCTACGCGCACGGCGGCTTCGCGCGCCCCTGCGTCGGCGTGCCGGCGCCGGGCGGGCGCAACCTGCCGCTCTACGCCGCCGATCTCGCCCGCCAGCCGGACGGCCGCCTGTGCGTGCTCGGCGATCGCGCCCAGGCGCCCTCCGGTGCCGGCTATGCCCTCGAGAACCGCCTGGTGCTGGCGCGCGTGCTGCCGAGCCTGTTCCGCGATTCGCACGTGCATCGCCTGCCGCCCTTTCTGCGCCGCCTGCGCGCCATGCTCGCGGCGTTGGCCGGCGACGCCGACGAGGCTCCGCACGTCGTGCTGCTGACTCCCGGACCGGGCAACGAAACCTATTTCGAGCACGCCTTCCTGGCCAGCGAGCTGGGCTGCACGTTGGCGCAGGCCGAGGATCTCGCCGTGCGCGACGAGCGCCTGTGGCTGCGTACACTGGAGGGGTTGCGACCGGTCGACGCCGTGCTGCGGCGCGTCGACGGCGCCTTCTGCGATCCGCTCGAGCTGCGCGGCGACTCGCTGCTCGGCACGCCCGGCCTCTTGCAGGCGGCGCGTGCCGGCCGCGTCGCGCTGATCAACCCGCTCGGCGCCAGCGCGGTGGAGAATCCCGCCCTGCTGCCGTTCCTGCCGGCGCTGTCGCGCGCCCTGCTCGGCGAGGACCTCGCCCTGCCGTCGGTCGCCACCTGGTGGTGCGGTGACGCCGACGCGCGCCGCTACGTGCTGGCGCACCTCGCCGAGCTGGTCATCAAGCCGATCGACCAGCACGGCAGCGCGCGCAGCGTGTTCGGCGACGCGCTGACCACGCCGCAACGCCAGGCGCTGGCCGAGCGCATCGCGGCACGGCCGCATGCCTTCGTCGCGCAGGAGCGCGTGCCGCTGTCCACCGCGCCGACCTGGATCGACGGCCGCCTCGAGCCGCGCGCCATGGTGCTGCGCACCTTCCTCGCCGCCGATCGCGACGGCTACGCGGTGATGCCCGGCGGCCTGTGCCGCGTCGCGCCGACGCCCGACTCGCTGGTGGTGTCGAATCAGCGCGGCGGCGTCAGCAAGGACGTCTGGGTGCTCGCCTCGGAGCCCGAGCGCGAGGTCGGCGTGCTGGTGCCGGCGGCGCATCCGCTGCCGGTCGAGCGCGGCGGCCAGGAGGTGCCGGGCCGCGTCGCCGACAACCTGTTCTGGACCGGCCGCTACGCCGAGCGCGCCGAGAGCGCCGCGCGCGTGCTGCGCGAGGCGCTGCGCCGCGCCCTCGATCTCGACGCGGCGCCGTTCGACCCGCACCTGCCGATGCTGCTGCGCAGCGTCACCTTCGTCACCGGCGCCTATCCGGGCTTCGCCGGGCCGAACGCGCCGGCGCTGCTCGGCGCGCCCGACGCCGAGCTGCGCGCGCTGCTCTTCGACGCGACCCGCCAGGGCAGCGTGCGCTTCGCGCTCGACGCGCTGGCGCGCGCCGCGCGCGCGGTGCGCGATCGCTTCTCGACCGACACCTGGCGCGTGCTCGGGGCGCTGCAGCGCGAGTTCGGCGAGCCGCTCAATCTCGACGACGCGCTCGAGCGCCTCGACCGCCTGCTGCTGCTGCTCGCCGCCTTCGGCGGGCTGAGCGCCGACAGCATGAGCCGCGGCCAACGCTGGCGCTTTCTGGAGATCGGCCGTCGCCTGGAGCGCGGCCTGGACGGCATCGCCATGCTGCGCGGCCTGTGTCCGCCCGGCGTCGAGCCGGCGGCGGTGCCGTGGGAATCGGTGCTGGTCGTCGCCGATGCCTCGATCACCTATCGGCGCCGCTACCGCGCCAGCGCCGACCCCGCGGCGGTGCTCGATCTGCTGCTCGACGACGAGACCAATCCGCGCAGCGTCGTCTTCCAGCTCATCCAGCTCGACGCGCTGTTCGACGGGCTGGGCGGCGCCAGCGCCGCCGAACGCACCGCCGAGCGCGCGTTGCTGCGCAACGCGTTGGCCGAGCTGCGCCGCGGCGTCGCGCCGGGCGGGCGCGCCCTCGATCGGACGCTCGACGAATCGCTCGGCCGCCTGCAGGAGCTGCTCGCCGCCATCTCCGATGCGCTGGCGACGGCGTACTTCAGCCGCGGCGCGCGGCCGCAACAGTTGGTGCGCGTCGTATGAGGTACCGGGTCGTCCACACCACGCGCTACGCCTACGGTGCGCCGGTCGTGCTGGCGCACAACGAGGCGCGCCTGCAGCCGCGCGCCACCGCGCGCCAGGCGTGCGCGCTCAGCCAGGTGACCATCGACCCGCTGCCGGCGGTGGTCGCAACGCGCGAGGACTTCTTCGGCAACCGCGTGCTCTACTTCGCGCTGCAGGACGCGCACGACCGCCTGGTGGTCACCGCCAGCAGCGAGGTCGAGGTGGCCGCGCCGGCGCCCGTGGCGCTCGACGCCGGCCCGTCGTGGGAGGCGGCGCGCGCCAGGCTGGCGAGCCCGGACGAGGCAGAGGCGCGCGCCGCGCGGCAGTTCGTCCTCGACTCCCCCTGCGCCGCCGCCGGCGCCGACGTGCGCGCCTACGCCGAGCCGTCGTTCGTCGCCGAGCGGCCGCTGCTCGCCGCGGTCGCCGACCTGAGCGCGCGCATCCACCGCGACTTCCGCTTCGATCCGGAGAGCACCACGGTCGCCACGCCGGTGAGCGAGGTGCTCGCCCAGCGCCACGGCGTCTGCCAGGACTTCGCCCACCTCGCCATCGCCTGCCTGCGCGCCATGGGCCTGCCGGCGCGCTACGTCAGCGGCTACCTGGAAACGCTGCCGCCGCCCGGCCAGCCGCGCCTGCAGGGCGCCGACGTGTCGCACGCCTGGTTCGCCGTCCACGCGCCCGGCATCGGCTGGGTGGACTTCGACCCGACCAACGACCTGTTGCCCGACGAGCGCCACGTCACCACCGCCTGGGGCCGCGACTACGCCGACGTCACGCCGCTCAAGGGCGTCATCTTCGGCGGCGGTGCCCACACCCTGGAGGTCGCGGTGGACATGGTGCGGCTCGACGACTAGAGCCCGATGCGAAAGCCGGCGGTGCTGAAGTCGTGGTCGAAGCTCAGCACCGCTGCGCAGCGGTGCGATTCCATCACCGCGAAGCTGGTCGCGTCGGTGTAGGTCAGGCGCTGATCGGCAAAGCGCGTCAGCCAGCCGCGCGCGGCGCGGTCGTGCTCGGCGTCGGGGTGGACGACGGCGACGCTTGGGCTGGCCTCGATGTGCTCCAGCACCGCCAGCGCCGGACGAATGCCGACGTGGAACAGGACGAAGCGGTGCACCTCGGCGAGAATCAGGTTGGTGGTGAGCAGCGGCACGCGCCGGCGTAGCGCCTCGCGCATCCAGGTGTCGGCGGCGTCGTGATGCTGATCCCTGGCGCGCGCCAGCGCGATCCAGACGCCGCTATCGACGAGGACGGGGGCGCGCGCGGCGAAGGCGTTTTGCGTAGGTGGGCGACGATTCGGCAACGAAGGTGCCCTGCAGATAGCGGTCGAGCTGCTGACTGCAGTCGGTCGGCAACTCGTCGTGGATCATGCCGCTCATCGCCAACAGCGGATCCTCGCCTGGCGGTCGCGTCAGCGCCCGCACGGCGGCGCGAATCGCCTGCGATTTCGTCCAGCCGCGGGCGCGCGCCCAAGACTCCAGCCGCTCGAACTCCGTTTCGGCCAGGTAGACTTGCAGCGGCTTCATGAGAGCTGACGCTATACTATCATGAGCGGGCGGGCAAGGATCTTCTCGGGAGGAAGCATTGGCGGTGACGCCGACGTGCGGGTCAGCGGTCGAGGCCGCTGCTGCTGCCGGTGAGGACGAGGCGGACCAGCGCCGCCTGGCGGCGCGTGCCGGTCTTGGCGAAGACCTGCTTCAGGTGCGCGCGCACGGTGTGAATGGTGACGCCGAGCGTGGTGCCGGCTTCGTCGAGCGAGGCGCCGGCGGCGAGCAGCGTCGCCAGGCGCGCCTGCGCCGGGGTCAGGCCGAAGCGCGCGCGCAGGACCTGGTCGGAAGCCGCCGCGCCGGCCTCGGGATCGGTGAGGAACACCGCCGCGGCGGCGTCGGGGTGCCACTCGGTGCGCGCCGGACCGCCGAGCGCCGCGACCTGCGCGAGCAGGGCGCGGCGCTGCGAGGGGCGCTCGAGGTGGACCGCCGCGATGTCGTTCGTCACGCCGCTGTGCTCGCGGCTGCGCAGCGCGGCGGCGATGGCGGCATGCAGCGCGGAGGTGTCGGCGGCGCGCGCGCCGACCAGCTGGCCGTCGCGCACCGCGCAGCCGTCCTCGCTGCTGAGCAGCGCCTCTGCCTGGCGGTTGGCGCGCAGCACGCCGCCGCGGCGATCGAGCAGCACGATGGCGCCGGGGGCGCGATCGAGCGCCGTCGCCAGCGCAGCGCGTTCGGCGGCGGCGAGGCCGAGTTGCTCCTGCATCAACACGGCGCGGCGCAGATGCGGAGTCAGCGCACCGAGCAGGGCGATCTCGTCGTCGCCGTACTCGCGCGCGCCGCGCGGTCGCATGGCGGTGAGCGCCGCAGTCGGGCCGACCTCGTCGCGCGCCAGGATGCTGCACAGCGTCGGTGCGGCAACACAGCCCTGCGGGCGGATCCAGTCGTTGAAGAACTCCGAGCGCGCCACGGTCGAGGCGTCGAGTCCGACCAGCGACGCCTGCGTCCCGTAGCTGCCGGCGGGCAGCGCGTTGCCGCCGTGCTGCCGGTAGACGTCGTGATGGTAGAAGTAGCGGCTGTAGCTGTCGTTGAACGACGGGTCGACGTCGTGGGTGAAGTACAGGCCGAGGTCTTCATCGCGCGGGTAGCGCAGCGCCAGCGTCGGAACCGCTCCGCCGACCGCGTCGGCGAACGTGCTGAGGAAGAGTGGCCACGCGGCGGGGTCGAGTGCGCCCTCGTAGACCAGTCCGACGAGCTCCTGCAGGCGATCCAGTCGGTCCATAACGCGCTCGGCCACCCTATCGCGCGCCCACCGTGGTGCAAACGGGAAAAAATTTCACTGGCGCGAGCGCGACGAGCGGATCGGATAGCGCGTCTGCAGCTCGCGGGCGCGCGCCGCGATGTCCTTCGACAACGCGCGCAGGTGACTGTCGACGGCGTTGGTCTCGACCTCTCCGGCGAGCGCGAGGATTCGCTGCGCGGCCTGTTCGAGGTTGAAGACGGCGACGCGGACCAGCTCCTGCTCGTTGACCACCGATTTCTGCTTTGGCAGCCGCCGCCCGCTCATCCGTCCGCCCACGCGGCAGATTAGCGTGGAGTTGCCGCAAAATGGGATTGCCCAAATGGGTTACTGCGAGAGGAGAGTGCTGACGTGCTGACGTGTGGAGGTGCGGAGGTGTTGGCGGACGGTCTTCCCGAATGCACTCGCGGCCTCGCGTCCAATTGGCATCCACACCTCAGCACTTCAGCACGTCAGCACCCCGCACGTCCGCACCTCAGCTCCCGCGTGTTTCCGCGCAGCGCAGGCCGGTCTCGACGACGCGGCGATAGGGTTCCGGCAGGTGCCGCCAATCATCGCCGAGGTCGTCGGCGACCGCGACGTGGTAGGTGGCGCTGCGGCGCGGCGCGGTGGCGCTCCAGGTGTGATGGATGGTGCGCTCGGGGCGCAGGTCGGGATGACCGATGCGCGCGATCGGACCGTCCGGAATGCGCTCCGCGTCGAACAGCCAGTACTGCACGTCGCGCTGCGGTGAGAGCAGATACACGCCGACCCAGCCGCCGCTGCCGCCGGGGCGCGGGATGAACTGGTTGGCGAGCGTCGTGGTGCCGTCCGGGTAGGTGTAGAGCTGCGAGGCGTCGCGGCGCCGCCAGTCGACGATGCCGAGCACCGGTGCGAAGCGACCGTCGGGTACCTGGTTGGGGGGCAGGACGCGGTGCGGCCGATCGCCGTAGAGGTCCATCAGGCGCTTGCTGACCAGACTGCCATCGTAGCCGAGCCAGCTCATGTAGAGCGGGCTGTCGGCGGGGTTGGCGGGGCGCGGGTCCCAGCTCCAGACGCCGGCGCCCCACAGGCGCTCGGTGTCGATGATGCGATGACTGGCGTCGAGCCTGCCGCGCTCGAGGTCGAGGCGGTAGTGGCCGACCGGCGTGTAGTCGCAGTTGATGAAGCGATCGAGCTGCCAGCGCTTGAACGGCTCGCCGGTCTTCCAATGCACGTCCTGCGGGGTGTTGGCGGCGAGGAAGTCGAGGCCGTTGCCGTGCGTCAGCCAGAGGTCGACGTGGCGACCGTCGTCTTCGTAGTCGGCGAGCAGGTGAAAGGCTTCGACCGGAATCTCGACCTTGACGAACGGTACGCCGCGGCGCCGGTTCTCCTCGGTGAGGTCGGCCTTGCGCACCGCGTAGACGTTCGACACCGGCAGGTGCGGCGCCTGCTTGGGCAGGCCGAGCCATTCGATGCCGGGCTCGATCTGGAACGACGACGACTCGAGCAGCAGGACGAAGTGGCGCGTCGCGCCGACCTCGTGCACGTACTGCGTCAGCCCGGCGCCCGGCACCTCCCAGGTGCGCACCGCGCCGTGTCCGTCCCAGGCGGCGACGCGCAGCGGGCGTTCGGTGGCGGCGAGCGAGGTGCCGTCGCGCGGCAGGACGCGGCACGAGTAGCTGTACAGCAGCCCGTCGCGGCGGTCGTAGTACGGGTGCGCGGTGGTCGGCACCGGCGGCGACAGCAGCGCCAGGCGACTGCTGCCGCCCCATTCGTGCACCCGCCCGACGACGGTGGCGAGCTGCATCGATTGCGGGTCGATCTCCCACGGCCGGTTGAAGTCGGCGGTGAGGAAGACGCGATCGTCGATCAGGAAGAACGAGTTGTTGAGCCCGGTGAACAGCGGACCGCCGAGCACCTGGAAGGCGCGCGGGTCCTCGAACACGTCGAGGTGCGCCAGCACCGCCTGCACGTCGTAGGCGTGCGTGTCGCGCACGTGCCAGCGCAGCTCGCCGGCGCTGTCCGGCTGCAGGTCGAGCCGCTGCAGCACGCCGGGCGCGAAGATCGAGTGCTGGTGCCACGGCAGCCGCGTGCCCGGCCCGTTGATCCAGTGATGGCCGCGGATCTCGCTCGGCCACGTCCCCTCCAACAAGCGCATGGCGTAGGTGCGGGTCGACATGCGCCGGTCGTAGCGCGAATCGGCGGCGGAAGAGAAGTTGTCGCGCGGGCGTCCCCGCCCGCCCGGACGCATCGGCGGTGCGTTGGCGCCGATGCGGGCAGGGACGCCCGCGCGACGCTTCAGATCCGCATCACGCCGCGGCGCGGCGTGTCGGTGCCGAACGTCTCGGCGGTGAGTGGCGCGCCGATCTCGGCGAGCGCGCTGCGCACCTTGGCGATCGGCGTGCGCATGCTGCGCTCCTCGAAGGGGACCAGGCGTTGGAAGGCGTCGAGCTGCCAGACCCGCAGCACCAGCGCGGCGCTGCGCGGCCAGCGCGCGGCGTCGATGGCGAACCCCGCGAAGGCGGCGTTGCGGAACGGCGCGGCGATGGCCAGGTCGGCCACGCAGGGCGCGGCGCCGAACAGGAAGCCCTCGACGGGCAGCTCGCTCTCCAGGTAGCCGAGCACCTGCGGCACCTCCTCGTTCAGCGCCTGCTGCAGGATCGCCTGGTCGGTCGGCACGCCGAAGACGAACGGGTTGATCGCCACCTGGTTGAACACCTTCCAGATCAACACCTCGCCGAGCCGCGTGTCGGCGTACTCCTCCAGCCAGCGGGCGCGGGCGCGGTCGGCGACGTCGCGCGGGAACAGCGGCGGCGTCGGATGGCGCTCGTCGAGGTACTCGCAGATCACCGTCGAGTCGCACAGCGTGACGCGGTCGTCGGTGAGCACCGGGATGCGGCGCACCGGGCTCAGCTGGGCGAAACGCTCGTCGCCGAAGAACGGCACGATCGGATCGACCTCGTAGGCGATGCCCTTGAGGTGGAGGGCGGCGAGCACCTTGCGGACGTACGGCGAGATGAAGCTGCCGATGACGCGAACCGGTCGGCTCATGTGATGCCCTCCTGCGTGCGCACCGCCGGCGTGGCGCCCGTCGCGATGGGGACCAGCAGATCCTCCAGAAAGAAGGCGGCGAGCTCGGCGCGCCCGGCGACGCCCGCCTTGGCATAGACCGCCAGCGCCTGCTGTCGCACGGTCCGCTCGCTGGCGCCGCGCACCGCGGCGCTCTCCTTGAAGCTGAGCCCCTTGAGCAGCAGGAAGGCGACCTCCTTCTCCGCCGCGGTGAGCCGCCAGGCGTCGAGTTGCGCGTCGATCGCCGCCGCCAGGCCCTGCGTCAATTGACGGTGCTGCTCGCGCCAGCGCGCCGCCTCGGCGTGCGCGCCGGCAATCGAGCGCTCCGCCGCGACCAGCTCGCGGCGCGTGCGCAGGTAGCCGGCCACCAGCCAGCCGGCCGCCGCCACCGCGGCGGCAATGATGGCGAGCTCGATGCCGATATGGGTGGGGGTGCCGCCCTCGGCGGCATCGCCGATCACGTCGGCCAGCGTCAACGCCGCGACCAGGCCCAGGATGCCGGCCACGGTCAGCCGCTCGCGCCCCGACAGGGCGCCGTCCCCGGCATGCGTCATTTGCTGGATCCCCAGTCCAGGCCTGGGTTTGCGTCATCAGACGGATAGCCGACCGGCGTCCGGGCCTGCACAGTCGCTGCAAAGGAGAACTGCCGCATGAGCCCGCTGACGTCCGCACAGATCCATCTTGCGGTCAATCACCTGCCGGTGGTGACCGCCCTGCTCGCCCTGCCGTTGCTGCTGTTCGGCCTCACCGGCCGCGCCGCCGCGACCCGCTTCGGGCTCGGGCTGTTGATCGTGGCCGCGCTCGCGGCGGTGCCCGCCTCGCTGAGCGGCGAGGGGGCCGAGGAGGTGATCGAGTCCTACCCGGGGGTCAGCGAGCGGCTGATCGAGCGCCATGAGGACGCCGCCGAGCTGGCGCTGACCGCCACCCTGATCAGCGGCGCAATTGCCGCCGCCGCCGTGGTGGCACAGTGGAAGGCCGTGCCACTGGCGGTGGCGCTCGCCCGTCTGGCGCTCGTCGCCGCCCTCGCCAGCAGCGTGCTGCTCGGCCGCGCCGCGCATCTTGGCGGGCAGATCCGCCATCAGGAGATCCGCGCCGACGCCGGCGCCATGCCGCCGGCGCGGCATGCGGACTGAGCGGATCGCGATGTCATCGACGCGAAGCCGGCTTCGCAACGCTCGGAAACCGGATCGAGCCATCCCCATCACGGCGCGTCAGCGGACGCGCTGGCGCGCGGCTTGCGGCAACCCCAACCGAAGGAGACCTGCATGACCCGTTCGCTCGCCTGCACCGCCCTGCTCGCCGCCGCGCTTGCCTGCACCGCGGGTCGCGCCGCCGCTACCAGCGTCGGCACGCTGGACAACTTCGACGTCGTCAACGACACGCCGGGGCCCTGTCACGGCTTCGAGATCGAGCTGGAGGACATCCACCCGGCCGACGTGCCGTACACCTTCGGCGGCAGCTACATCCGCTACGGCGCGCCGGAGGTGCTCGACACCACCGTCGACCCGGCGCACCCGCGCGTGCTGGTGCGCTACCGCGCGTGGAACGGCAGCCAGTGGGAGGCGACGCCGGTGGCCCCGCCGAACGTCTCGCCGCAGGGGCACGACTGCTATTCCAGCGGTCCGATCGGCAACTATCTCGACAGCGGCTGCGAGCACTTCGGCGTCAGCCTGAGCGCGACGCCGACCCGCACCACCTATCGCTGGCTGGTGGCGGCGGATCCGGCCGATGTGAACAGCGCCTTCACCAACGTCCCGCAGACGGTCAACCTGCCGGTGCCGGTATTCAGCGTCGCGCCGGCGCCGCCCGCTGCCGGCGGCGGCGTCGCCGTGCGCGCCGAGGTCGAGCCGGTGGACGAGCAGAACCCGTCGCAGTTCGGCGAGCCGCAGTGGTTGAAGGTGTTCAAGATCGAGACCGAGCAGCACCTGCAGCCCGAGGATCTGGTCAAGCTGCTGCTCGGCGCGCCGGGCAACGTCCTGCCCGACGAGACCGAGATCGAGACCGAGTGGAAGCTCATTCAGTCGAAGCCGGGCAACGCCGAGGGCGAGCAGGAGGACGCCGACGTGAAGGAGGATCACCTCGCCGCCGGCAAGCGCGGCGTGGTGCGGCGCTACGAGTTCTATCGCTACAACGGGCCGCGCGATGCGGAGAACAACGAGGCGCTGCCGTGCGTCAACGACGACAGCCCGGTACCCGCCGATCAGCCGGTCGAGGGGTGCAGCGATCTCGGCGACTTCGTCGGCGCGCAGAACGTCGCGGTCGACGTGGATCTCTCCGTCGCCGTCGACGTCCTGCCGACCGGTGAGGTCGGCGTCGCGTACGCCCCGATCGCGGTCGTGATCGGCGGCCTGACGCCGTACACGGTCGACGCCAGCGGAGTGCCCGGCGGTCTCATGCTCGACGCCGCCAGCGGTGTGTTGTCGGGCACGCCGAGCGAAGCGGGCGAGTTCAGCCTGGCGGTCGACGCGACCGACTCCGCCAGCGATCGCGTGCAGGGCACGCTCGGCCTGTCGATTGCGCCGGCGCTGGCGTTTGCGTCCGACGCGCTGCCCGACGCCACCGCCGGCGAATGCTACGCCGCCGCAGCGGAGCTGAGCGGCGGTGTGCCGCCGTTCACCTGGGACGAGATCCACCGCGACCTGCCGGCGTGGGCGGCCACCACCGACAACAGCGACGTCAGCGGCTGCCCGACCGCCGCCGACGTCGGCACGACGGAGATCCGCTTCGCCGTCACCGACGGGCTCGGCGCCACCGCCGACCGGACGCTGACGCTGACCGTGCGCGGCCCGCTTCCGACCTGCGCCGGCAGCTGCAACGGCGACGCCCAGGTCAGCATCGACGAGCTCATCACGCTGGTGAACATCGCCCTCGGCTCGCAGCCGAGCGAGAGCTGCGCCGACGGCATTCCGTCCGGCGCCCAGGTCGACATCGCCTTCCTGGTCGGCGCGGTCGGCCACGCGCTGCAGGGGTGTCCGGCGTAGCCCTATACCGGGGCGAGTGGGCGGTGTGGCGCCGGCGGCAGCGCGACGCAAATCGCGTCGCCGGCGCGCACCACGCCGCCGGCCAGCACGATCGCCATCACGCCGGCTTTGCGAATCAGCCCGCCGTCGGCGGCGCGGTCGAGCGTCGCCGCCATCAACCCGGCCTGGATGCCGTCGAGTTGCACGCACGGATTGCGCAGGCCGGTGAGCTCGACGAGCGCCGCGTCGCCGAGCCGCAGGCGGGTGCCGGCCGGCAGCGCCAGCAGGTCGAGGCCGCGGGTGGTGACGTTCTCGCCCATCTGGCCGGCGGCGACGGCGAAGCCGGCGGCGGCGAGCGCGTCGTGCAACTCGGCGTGGATGAGGTGCACCTGGCGCAGGTTGGGTTGGTGCGGGTCCTGCGCGACGCGCGAGCGGTGCTTCACGGTCGCGCCGCAGTGCGCGTCGCCCTCGACGCCCATTCCGGCCAGCAGGCGGATGGCGTCGGCGCTCGGCTTGCGCATGGTGTGCGCCGCACTGCGGTGCACGGCGGCGACGATCGGCTCCATGCGGCGCCGCATCGCATGCGAGACGCGACGATGCGATGCGATTCCACGCCCGTCTTGACCGCGTTCGCCTCGCCCGCCTACGAGCCGAGTCTGTGGCGCGCTCCTATCTGCCGATCTGCACGCTGCTCGGGCTGGCGCTCGGCTGGTTGCCGATGCTGCTGCACGGCCCGATACCGGAGAAGTACAACGTGCTCTACATCCGCGGCGACGTCGCAGTGTGGGGCTGGTACACGGCGCGCCTGCTGATCGGCTTCCTGGTCGGCATCACCCGTTGGCCACGCGCCTGGTGGCTGCGCGGCCCGCTCTGCGGGCTACTGATGCTCTTCCCGCTCAGCCTGGTGTCGCTCGCCACGCCCGGCTGCGGTCCACGCTGCATGCTGCTCAACGACAGCTCCGCGCTCGTCATCGGCCTGGTCGTCGGCGGCGTCGCGTACGCGATCACCGGGCTGCACCGGGCGGACTGATTCGACTACGGGTGTCGCGGGCGCTTCTTCACCACAACGACACAGCGGCACAACGAATCACGGAGTCAGGCGGGCGGGCGCCGTGGGCCCGACACGCCGGCTCGATCCGGGAACTCGGTGCCATGGGCCCACGGCGCCCGCCCGCCTCACTTGGTGTCCCGTTGTGCCGTCGTGTCGTTGTGGTGAAGAACGGCCTGCGACACCCCCGCCGGGCTTCAGTCCGACACGTCTTTGAACGTCACCCCGTCGTTCTGCTTGAACGGCGCGCTGAAGGTCGCCCCCCAGCAGGTGGCGTCGGCGGCGTGGATGAGCTGCACGTCGATCGGGCCGCTCAGCGCGGAGACGTTCGGCATGCTCAGGCTGGTGCCGCGGCCGATGTAGCCGATCTTCGCCTGGCCGGCGCTGCCGGCGCGCAGCTGGACCTTCAACGCGCCGTACGGGCTGGCGGTCTTGTCCTTCTGCTTGTAGCCGGCCGGCTGGTCCTCCCACTCGGCGCCGGCCTCGGCGATGCTGCTGCCGACCAGCGTGCCGCCGTCGTAGATGCACAGCGCGTAGTGGTCGGTGGTGAGCGGACTGCCGAAATCGGGCTTGGCGGTGGCGGCGCCCTTGGTCCACTTCCAGATCAGCTTGTCGTGCGCGTCGTTGCTCTCGTCCTTCAGCTTGAGCTTCGACTTGCCGCTGGCGAGCGGCGCGCGGCAGGTCGCCGACGGCGCCGGCGGGCAGGGCAGCACCGGCAGCGGCGCGTTGAGCATCAGCTTCACCACGTCGGCGATCTCGTCGGTGAGCGCCAGGTCGAGGTCGCCGTCGTTGTCGAGGTCGACGAGAATCGAGCAGGACGGGTTGGCGACCGCCTCGATCTCCTGGTGGAAGTTGAACGAGCCGCTGCCGTCGTTGGTGAAGACGCGCCAGAACTGGCCCCAGTAGCTCGACACCACCATGTCGATGGTGCCGTTGCCGTCGAGGTCGCCGAGGTCGACCGAGGGGACGTGGAAGCCGATCGGGATCAGCGTCGGCGGATCGAAGGTGCCGTCGCCGTTGCCCTGCAGCACGCCGATGGTGCCGTCGAAGCTGTTGGCGGCGGCGACGTCGAGTTTGCCGTCGCCGTTGATGTCGCCGCTCACCACCACCCAGGTGGCGCCGCCGGTGCTCTGCGCCGCGGCGGGGCTGAAGGTGCCGTTGCCGTTGCCGAGCAGGGCGCGCAGCTGGTGGCCGTCGTTGCCGGCGACCACCAGGTCGGCGATGCCGTCGTTGTTCACGTCGCCGGCGAGCAGTCCGTACTCGCCGTCGACGCCGCCGTCGAACAGCGTCGCGGCGCCGAAGACGCCGCTGCCGTTGTTGAGCGTCAGCGCCAGCTGGTTGCCGCCGCGGCAGGCGTCGACCACGTCGGGATCGGCGTCGCCGTCGACGTCGAGCACCGCGACGCCGTGCGCCTCGCCGCAGGTCGGCACCTGCTGCGGCGTCGCGAAGGTGCCGTCGCCGTTGCCGCGCGCGATCCACAGGCCGTTCTCGGCGGTGGAGGAGACAGCGATGTCGATCCTGCCGTCGTTGTCGAAGTCGCCCGGCTCGTTGGGGCTCGACTCGACGCCGACCGCCAGCGGCGGTTGCAGGAACGGAAAGACCTTGCCGCTGCCGTCGGCGCGGTTCATCAGCACGCGCAGGTCGGCGCTGACCTCGTTGACCGTGGTGAGGTCGGCGTACTGGTCGTTGTTCAGGTCGGCCGCCATGGCGCCGTAGATGCGCGTCTGCGGCGAGCTGCCGAGGTTGGATACCGTGTCGACGAGCTCGAAATTGAGGCTCGCCGGCTGCGTGTCGATGGTGAACGAGAAGAAATAGCCGGCGCTGCGCAGCGCGGTGGCGTCGGCACCGACGATGCCGTGCGAGAGGTTGACCCACACCACCTCGCCGGCGGCGAACGCCTCGCTCGGCGTGATGGTGACCGTCTTGTTGGCGTTCGACAGCACGAAGCTGCCGCTCTTGGTGCCGGTGACGCGGCCGAAGATGCGGAAGGTCGAAGCGGTCAATGTCGCCGGGTTCACCGCCCGGTCGAAGGTCACCGCGATGCTGGCGTTCGCCGCGGCGCTGCCGTTGCCGATCGGCGTCGTCGCCGTCACCTGCATCTGCGCCGGCGCCGCGCCGGCCACGGCGAGCAGCGCGATTGCGATGGCTGTCCGTCTCATGGTTCCCCCCGGAAGACCTCGCCAGCCGTAGCACAGCGGTGTTGCAAAGCCCCAGAACAATCGGGAGCAGCCCTCGAGGGCCGTGGCGCGGGACAGGAGTCCGCGCCACTTCGCCATGAAGAGTACAGAAAGAATTCACCACAGAGGCACAGAGTCCCAGCGATGACTGCCGCAGTTCCGCACAGGGACATCCCTGTGAAGCCATCAACAAAGGGGTGTTGGAAAAACCTGCCTGATCTCGCAGGAGACCCCTTTTCTCTGTGCTCTCTGTGCCTCTGTGGTGAATTCGTCTGTCGCCTCGAGGTTGGTTCAGTGCGCTCAGCGCAGCAGTGCCGCGTCGAGGTAGAGATAGCGCGATGGGGTCGGGCAGCCGTTGGGGGCGCCGGGGCCGTTCTCCTCGTCGCCGTCGACCAGCAGGAAGGCGCCGCCGCTGGCGTCGAAGGCGATCGCCTCGGAGAACGGTGGCAGCGCCGCGATCACCCGCGCGGCGCGCAGCGCGGCGCCGTCCTGCACGGCGCCGAGCGGCACGCGCCAGAGCACGCCGTTCTGCATCAGGTCGGCGGACGGGCCGGAGAGGATCCACAACCAGTCACCGGCAACCGCCAGGTCGCGCACGCCGTCGCCGCCCAGGTCGACGGTCGCGACGGCGTCGAAGCGCAGCGCGTCGCCGGGCGCCAGGCGCAGCAGCACGGCGCGACCGTCGAGCCGCGGTCCGCGCAGCCCGAACCAGACGCGCGCCGCGTCGCCGGCACCGATCGCCGCGACGCCCTCGACGTTGATGCCGCGCGCGCAGTCTTCGCGCGTGTGCTCGGCGGCGGCCTGCCCGGCGGCGATCTCGGCGCACAGACGCGCCGCGCTCGGCTGCGCCGCGGCGCCCGGCACGATCAGCTCGCGGCTGCAGGCCGCCGGGGCGAGCAGGCGCTGCCATTCGGCGAGCGCCGTGCGCGTCACGCGGCCGACCAGCGCGTCGCCGTCGCGCGCGAACAGACCGAAGGCCAGCCGATCGGCGTCGAGCGTGCAGCGCGGCGCGCGCTTGTCCCACGAGCGGCGGCTGTGCGAGCCGACGACGAACACGCGCGCTCCGACCCCCGCCAGGCCCTCGGCGTCCTTGATGCCGGTCGCTCCGCCGGCGTCGCGCAGCGGCACGGGCCGCTGTCCACGCAGTTGTCGGCCGGCGATCTCGAACTCGAAGAGCGCGCCGCGCCGTTCGTTGTCGGCCACCAGCAGGCACTGTCCGGCGCCGCGCTCGCACGCCACGACGACTGCGCCCGACGCCTCGCAGACCGGCGCCGCCCCCAACACGTCGGTCGCCGGCGGTTCGGCTGGCGGCGCGACTCGCGCCGCGCAGGCGCTGAGCAGGAGTGGGCCGACCAGCAGGGCGAGGCGCCATCGCATCGCCTGGCTGCTAACCGGCGCGCGTTCGCCAGGCAACTGTCACTCTTGACCGGGCCGGCGGTTCGGGCGAAGCGGTCGCTTCGCTCACAGGGAGGACCTGCATGCCGTTGGTGCGCATCACCCATCCGCGCGGCGTCGTGGCGCCGGAACAGCAGGCGCTGCTCGCCGCGACGCTGGCCGCGGTCGTCGCTGAGCCGCGGCCGGCGCGGCGTGCGAGGCGGTGATGGCGACGGTGCTGGTGCCGATTCCGAGCACCGACTTCGACCCGACCGAGACGGCGGTGCCGTGGGCGATCCTGCGCGCCGCCGGCCACCGCGTCTGCTTCGCGACGCCGGACGGCCGCGTCGGCGCCGCCGACGACCGCATGGTGAACGGCACCGGTCTCGGCCCGCTCGCGCCGCTGCTGCGCGCCGACACCAACGGCCGCGCCGCCTACGCCGAGCTGCGCCACAGTCCCGAGTTCGGCGCGCCGCTGCGCTGGGACGGGCTCGGCGCGGCGCCCTACGACGCGCTGCTGCTACCCGGCGGGCACGCGCCGGGCATGAAGTCGTACCTGGAGTCGCCCGCGGTGCAGGCGCAGGTGAGCGCCTGCTTCGCCGCCGGCAAGCCGGTCGGCGCCATCTGTCACGGCGTGCTGGTCGCGGCGCGCGCGCGCAGCGACAGCGGCCGCTCGGTGCTGCACGGGCGGCGCACCACCGCGCTGATCAAGCGTATGGAGCTGAGCGCCTGGGCGCTGACCTGCGCCTGGCTGGGCAACTACTACCGCACCTATCCGCTGCCGGTGGAGGACGAGGTCGGCGCGGCGCTGGCGACGCGCGACGACTTCCTGCGCGGGCCAATGAGCCTGACCCGCGACAGCCCGACCAACCTCGCCGCCGGCTTCACCGTGCGCGACGGCGCCTATCTCTCGGCGCGCTGGCCGGGCGACGCGCACCGCTTCGGCCACGACTTCGCCGCGCTGCTCGCCGCCTGAGCGACGCCCGTTCAGACAGGAGACTCGCATGAGCCCCACCGAACGCCCCAACGTCGTCCTGGTGCGCAGCATCTACGACGCCTTTGCCCGGCGCGACGTGCCCGCCGTGTTCGCGCTGTTCGACGAGGACATCGCCATCGACCAGTCGCGCGAGGTGCCGTGGGGCGGCGCCTATCGCGGTCGCGAGCAGGCGCTGCAGTTCTTCGCCGCGCTGACCGGCAACATCACCTCGCGCGTCGTGCTGGAGCGCTGCATCGACGCCGGCGACCACGTCGTCGCCATCGGCCGTACGCAGGGTACGGTCAACGCCACCGGCCGCGCCTTCGACGTGCCGGTGGCGCACGTCTGGCACCTGCGCGAGGGCCGTGTCCTCTCGGTGCAGTTCTGCATCGACAACCCGACCATGCGCGCGGCGCTCGACTGAGCGCACGCCGCGCCCGGCATGAGCAAGGCGTTCACCAAGGACGACGGCTGGGAAGAGCCGGTGGTGGCGCCGCGTGCGCCGCTGCCCGACGGGGTGCCGAACTACGTCACGCCGCGCGGGCTGAGGCTGCTGCGCGCCGAGCTGGCGGAGCTGGAGGCGCAGCGCCAGGCGATCGCCGCCGCCGGCGGCGACGAGTTGGAACAGCGCCGCCGCACGGCGATCGTCGGCCGCCGTCTGAGCGAGCTGGGCGCCCGCCTCGCCAGCGCCCAGGTGGTCGACCCCGCGCAGCAGGCGCACGAGCTGGTGCGCTTCGGCGCCACGGTGCGCCTGCGCGGGCTGGACGACGAGCGTGAGCGCACGCTGACCATCGTCGGCGTCGACGAGGCCGACCCGGCGCACGGCCGCGTCGCCTTCACCGCCCCGCTCGCCCGCGCGCTGATCGGTCGCGCCGTCGGCGAGACGGTGTCCTTCGCCACCGCGCGCGGCGAGGACGAGCTCGAAGTGCTGGCGATCAGCTACGGCGAAACGGAGTGACGATGCGCGAGCGTGCGGCGACGCGGCTGGTGCTGAACGGTCTGCTGGTGTTCTTCGCTGGCCTGCTCGCCGGCCTGCCGTTCGGCGCCGCGTTGGTCAACGGCTGGGGCGACGACGTGGTGCGCGCCTGGAAGCTGGCCCACCTCGAGGGCCTGCAGAACGGCGTCCTGCTGCTGGCGCTGGCCGGCGCGTCGCGCTGGATGGCGCTCGGCGAACGCGGCGAACGCGTCGTGCTGTGGGGCGCCGTGCTCGCCGCCTGGGGCAACGTCATCGGCGCGCTGCTCGCTGCGCTCAGCGGTCAGCGCGGCCTGGCGCCGCAGGGGCCGCTGTCCAACTGGCTGGTGTTTCTCGCCTTCATGTTCGGCATGTGGGGGGTTCTGATCGCCGTTCCGGTCGCCGCCGCCGGCGCCTGGCGGCACCTGCGCCGGCTCTGATGGCCGGCGGCGCGGGAGGCCAGCCCGGCGATCCGGGTCGCCTCATTGGCAACGGCGCGGGCGCGTCGTCGTGCATCGCCGCGGCCGCGCGGCAGCGCGGCCGGCCGACACCAGGTCGGCCGGCTACCCGGGCGGTGAAGTGAGGACGGCGGATTCAAAATTCGACCGACAGAGGTCTGCGGTCCGCACACGCGCGGATGATGCGGTCAAACCCGGCGCCCAGGTAGCCGGCCGACCTGGTGTCGGCCGGCGGCGCGGCAGCGCCGCCGAGCGCGGTGGGCAGTGCCAGCACCACGTCTGGGTCTTGCGGTCGGCGAGAGCGCCGGCGCCGCAATCAAAGCGGCGCCTCAGCGCCGCGGGGCGCGATCGGATGCGCCGCGCCACTCGCTCACGCGTTCCAGATGCGCAGGAAGTCGCGCCGCGTGCGCGGGCCGTAGGCCAGCAGGCTGCGCGTCGCTTCCGGGCCGCCGAGCGCCTGGCGCGCGGCGGACAAGCGATCGGCGTCGATGGCGCAGCGGCGCTCGCTCGGTTGGATGCGGTAGAGGCGCGCGGCGTTGAGGCCGAGGATGCGGCGCTTGGCGTGCTCGTCGAGCGCCGGATAGCCGAACTCCTCCTGCATCGCCGGCGGGATGGTGAGCGTCTTGAACGCCTGGATCTGCCATTGCGGTGAGCCCCACCAGATCGAGTCGGTGCCCCAGACGATGCGCTCCGGGCCGAGCGCCTTGAGCAGCGAGCCGACCAGATGCGCGGCCGACGCCGGACTCTCCAGGAAGGCGAGGGCGAAGGCGCTGCCGATCTCGGCGTGCACGTTGCGGCGGCCGCGGATGCTGTTCACGACGCCGAGGAACTCGCCGATGCCGACGCCCTGGAAGTAGCCGGAGTGGTAGGCGACGAACTCGAGGCGCGGCCAGTCGTACGACACCTTGGGCAGGTCGCGGCTCTGCACGTAGGTCTCGGCCATCTCGCCGAGCAGGCTGGGCAGGCCCTTGTGCACGTTGACGACGCGCAGGCCGAGGCGCGTCGCCTCCTCCAGCATCGGGTAGGCGACCTGCTCGTCGTCGAGCCACCAGGCGCCGTTGCCGGTGTAGCACTTGAGCGCCACCGCCCCGAGCTCGCGCACCTGGCGCTCGAGGCTGTCGAGCGCCGTCTGGCTGCCGGGCGGCGTGCGCGGATCGCACATCGCCTGGGACAGCGCGCGCGGCGAGCCGGCCAGCGCGTTCACCAGGTCGCGCGTCTGCGCCATGGTGTCGACCGGCAGCGGCACGCCGTTGGGGACGCCGCTGATCACGCCGACGGCGGTGTCGCTGTCGACGAACACCTCCTTCACCATGTTGAGCTGCGAGAGGTGCTGCAGGCGCTCGTCCGCCGAGAGCTGTGGTTCGAGGAAGCGCAGGAAGGCGAGCAGTGGGGTGTTGTAGCGCTCCAGGTCGACATGGTGCAGCTGCACGTCGACGACGAAGTAGTCCTTGCTGAACAGCTCGCGCGCCGCCTGCGGATCGTCGCACTGCTCGGCGGTCACCGGCAGCACGGCGGCGTCGCCGCTTGCTGCGAGGCCGTGCACCTCGTTCAGCACCATGAACGCGGTGGCGGTGCCGGCGGCGGTGCGCAGGAACTGGCGCCGCGACAGGCCGAGGCGCGCCGCGCGGCGGTCGGCCTCCTCGATCAAGCGGTGATAGGCCGCGACCTGCGCCGGGCTCGGCGGCCGCGGGCACCACTCGCCGTTGGAGACGTCGGAGAGCGGGAAGGGCAGCTCGTCGTCGGGCAGCGTCATCCGGGCAAGTGGTGAGCGATGAGCGATGGGCGATGAGTGGATGATGGTAGGAGCAATTTCATCTGCACCTCTCCTCGTCTCCGGCAGTGTCGCTCATCGCTCATCGCTCATCGCTGTCGCTGTCGCACCCATTCAGCGCCGCGGCGACGGCGCCGATCAGCTCGCCGATGCTGACGCGGTCGTCGAAGTCGAGGTCGAGGGCGAGGCAGGCGGCGGCGCTGCCGTCGGCGAGTGCCAGGCCGACGCCGGCGATGAGCTCGGCAATGCTGACGGTGCGATCGCCGTTGCAGTCGCCGGCGCACCCGGGCGCGAGCGCGCCGCCGCGCGCGAAGATGCCGAGGCCGTCGCCGTCCGGCGCGGCGCCGCGCAGCCGCGTGCTGTGCCAGGCGAGCAGCACGTCGCCGTTGCGGCCGGCGGCGGCGGCGAGCGGATGCGGTTCGTCGGAGAGCGCGCCCTGGATGCCGGCGGTGGCGAGGTTGACGGCGAATTCGGCGCCGCTCGGACGGCCGGCGCGGTCGAAGCGGCGGGCGAAGACGCCGACGTCGTCGCCGTCGCTGTAGCTCGACCAGGCGGCGAGGAAGCCGTCCGGCGTCGCCGTCAGCGCCGGTTGCTCCTGGTCGAAGGCGGTGACCGAGGCGAGCCCGATCTCGTCGCCGCGCGGCGCGCCGTCGGCATCGAGGCGGCGGCCGAACACGCCGGCGCCGTCGCCGTCCTGTCCGTCGAGGCTCTCCCAGGCGACGATGAAGCCGCCGCCGGGCAGGGGTGCGATGGCGGGGTGCTGCTGGTTGCCGGCGGTGGTGGCGTTGACGCGCGTCTCGTCGCCGGCGGCGGTGCCGTCGGCGCCGAAGCGGCGGGCGAAGATGCCGCCGCTGTCGCCGTCCTGCGCGCGACTCTGCCAGACGACGACGAAGCCGCCGTCCGGCGCGCAGGCGAGGGCCGGATGCTCCTGCGACTCGGCGCCGGTCTGGTTGACCGCCACCTCGCCGCCCTGGCGCGCGCCGGCGCCGTCGAAGCGCTGCGCGGCGACGCCGTAGCCGTCGCCGTCGAGCGCGTCGCTCTGCCAGGCGACGACGAAGCCGCCGTCGCCGTCGGCGCAGGCGCTGGCGCCGCGCTGGCGTCCGCCGGTCTGCGTGTTGACCAGCGCCTCGGCGCCGCGCGGCGCGCCGCTGGCGTCGAAGCGCCGCGCCGCGATGTCGAAGTCGTCGCCGTCCCGTCCGCGGCTCTCCCACACCACGACGAAGCCGCCGTCCGGCGCGCAGGCGAGCGCCGGGGCCTGCTGGTCGCCGTGCGTGGTCTGGTTGACCAGCACCTCGTCGCTCAGCGCCAGCGCGCCGCGGTCGACGCGCCGGCTCACCACCGCGTTCCCATGGCCGTCGCTGCCGCGCGACTCCCAGGCGACCACGCCGCGGCCCTGCGAGTCCACGCACGCCGCCGGATAGGCCTGGTCGCCGGCGGTGCCGGTATTGACCTGGAACTCGCCCGTCGTCGGCGGCGCGGCGAGCAACCAGAGCGCGATGCCGAGCGGCGCGATCACAGCGCCCTTGTCGGTGCTCGGCCGGCGAACAGTCAAGCCGCCGCGCCTGAGCGGCCGAAATCGCCGCTCATCGCGCGCGGATCGAGAGGGCCCGGTGCTGGCGCGTCCTATTTGGCTTTGAACCGTCCGGCGCTGTTGATGCGCACGTCGGCGGCGTCGAAGGTGGTGGTGAAGCAGGCGGCGCCGGCGCCTTGCAGTTGCACGGTGAGCGGTAGGTTGAACGGCGGCGGCGGCAGATCGGCTTTCAGCTTGAAGGTCGCCGCGGCGCGGCCGTCGGCGCCCGCCTTCAGTGTGACGGAGCGCACCGCGTCGCCGCGGAACGCGAAGCCCTTGCCGGTCGATTTCCAGCCGCTGCCGGCTGGAGCGGCGGCATGGAAGAGCAGCGCCGGCGTCGTCGTGGACTCATCGTAGACGCAGATGTCGTAGCCGGTGCTCAGCGTCGGGGTTCCGAGCGCCGCGAGGTCGGTGGCGTTGCCGCGCTGCCAGCGCCAGGTGAGCAGATCGCGATTCGGTTCGGCGGCATCCTTCGCCACCAACGAGGCGCTGGCGGCGCTGCCGCAATCGAGGCGGGGCGCGGAGACGCAGCCGGCGGCCGGATCGCAGATCTCGCACGCGGCACACGTGACCGGCGTACCGCCGACGCAGGCGCCCGCGGCACAGACGCCGCCGACGACACAGGCGTTGGTGGCGCTGCACGCGTCACCGTCGCCGGCCGCCGTGCAATCCGACGGCTCGCCGCTGCAGCTCCAGCACGGCTCGAGCGTGCAGGTCGGACTGCAGCCGTCGCCGGCGCTGGCATTGCCGTCGTCGCACTGCTCGCCGGCGTCGAGTGTGCCGCCGCCGCAGCGCCCGCCGGTGATCGTCTCCGCGAACGGCGTGCACGCCGTCGGGGTGCGCACGTAGTCGGTTGCCATGCCGCTCAATGTGCTGCCGTTCGCGCCGATCTGACCGGTCATGGTGTCCGGGGGACAGAGGAAATCGAAGACATCGGACGGGATGCTGGTCAGCGCGAAGGCGCCGGTGTTGGTGTTGAGCTCGCCGGCGAGGTGGTCGCCTTCGACGAACGTTCCGTGCTGCGTGAACTGCATGGCGGTGTCGAACTCGCCGAAATCGTGCACGATGTGCAGACCCCAGCCGCCGCGCAGATCGAAACAGCCGACCTGCGGCGCGCCGCCGCCGCACACGCCGGCGGTGCAGGTCTCGCCGCTGGTGCAGGCCTGTTCGTCGTCACACGGCGCACCGTCGCCGGAGGGGACACACACTGACGGCGTTCCGGTGCACGTGTAGCAGGGCTCGATCTGGCAGCGGGCGCTGCAGCCGTCGCCGTCGACGCTGTTGCCATCGAGGCAGGTGCAGCGATCCGCGTTGAGGACGCTGAAACCGGGGAAGCTGCACATCGGCGGGAACGCCAGCCCCACGGTGGCGCGCAGGTGCCGCTGGTCGGCCGAAGCGACGCCGCGGATATTGGCGGGACAGGCGAGCCCGGTGCCGGTGAGGGACTCCAGCGAGCCGGTGAAGGTCGCGCCGAACAGCGTGAACGTCACCGTGCCGCCGACATCGCTGACGTCGACGATACTCGTTCCAAACGCCCACTTGCCGCTGGCGTCGCCCGCTGCCGGCCGCGCGGCGCCGGCGATGACACAGAGGACTGCGATGGCAATTGCACGTCGGCCTGGTGTGTGTGGTCGCATCATCTCCGGTCCCCCCGTTTGCTTGCGCCGGCTGGCGCCTCCTAGCGAGCCTTGAGGCGATCCGTCGTGTTCGTGCGCACGTCGTCGGTGTCGTAGTCGGCCGCGAAGCAGGCGGCGCCACGGCCCTGCAGTTGCACGGTCAGCGGCAGGGCAAACGGCGACGGCGGCAGGTCGGTGCGCAACTTGAGCAGTGCCGACGCTCGGCCGGCGGCGCCGGACTTGAGCGCCGCGCGGGTCGCGGCGTCGCGGTAGACGAATCCGCGCGCCGTCGGGCGCCAGGCGGCGCCGGCCGGGAGCGCGTGGTGGTAGAGCAGCGCCGGCGCCGTTCCCGAGCGATCGTAGACGCAGAGGTCGTAGTCGGTGCCGGCGGTCGGATTGCCCAGCGCGGCGAGCGGCGTGGTGGTGCCGGCGCGCGCGCGCCAGGTGAACAGATCGCCGCCGGGCGCGGCGGAGCTCCTGGTCAGCAGCGAGCTACCGGCGCCGCCGCCGCAATCGACGCGCGGCGACGCGACGCAGCCGGCGACCGTGTCGCAGGCCAGGCAGGGAGCGCAGCCTGTGCCGCCGCTGCAGACCCCGGCGCTGCAGGTGGCGCCGGTGACGCACGCGTCGCCCGGATCACAGCTGACGCCGTCGAGCGCCGCGCACGTCGACGGCGCGGCGCTGTCGCACTGCCAGCACGGCTCGACCGTACACGCGGCGCTGCAGCCGTCGCCGTCGCTGCCGTTGCCGTCGTCGCACGCCTCGCCGGCGTCGAGCGTACCGCCGCCGCAGCGGGTGGCGTCTATGTCGAACGTCGCGCCGCTGCAGAGCGGGCCGACGACGTCGGCCATCGAGGCGCTGAACGTCCGACCGTCGGCGGCGAGCCCGCCGGTGATGCCGTCGCGCGGGCAGTGCAGCTCGGACGCGTCAGTCGGACGGAACTGGATGAAGAACGCCCCCGTCGCCGGGTCGATCTCGCCCGCCGCCGAGCCGTACTCGACGAAGGCGTCGCGCTGGGAGAAGGTCGCCGCGCTGTCGTAGTTGCCAAACAGGGCCGACGACACGTGCAGCAGCCAGCTGCCGCTCAGATCATGACAGCCGGCGACCGCCGTTCCGCCGCCGCAGATGCCGGCGGAGCAGGTCGAGCCAGCGGTGCAATCGCGCCCGTCGTCGCAGGCGGCGCTGTCGCCGGACGGTGCGCACACCGATGGTGCGCCGCTGCACGTGAAGCAGGGCTCCACCTGACACTTGGCGCTGCAGCCGTCGCCGTCGTCGGTGTTGCCGTCGAAGCAGCTGCAGCGATCGGCATCGAAGTCGCCGACGCCGATCGGCGGGCCGCAGCTCATTGCCAAAGAGACCGCGAGGGAGCTGCGCATGTGACGCTCGTCGGCGGTGACGAAGCCGGTGGTGGCCAGCGGACAGGCGAACCCCAAGCCGCTCGGCGCAGTCAGCGAGGCGAGGCTGGGTCCGCTCAGCGTACCGCCGAAAACGGTGACCGAGACCCCGCCGCTGCTCTCGACGACGTCGGCAATCTCAGTGACGAACCCGCCGGCGACCGAGAAGCGCCACTTGCCGCTCACCTCCGCCGCCGCCGGTACGGCGAGCGCCAGGCTCACCGCGATTGCTGCCCATTGCTGGTTGCGCATGACGCTGGGGCCCCCCGCCCACGCCTGTCGTAGTGGAGGCGGGAGGCCTGACACAACAGAAAGCTGTCATTGCACGACGTAGCGGCGATCGCCCGTTGCGGGGGACCGCCGCCACGTGTCGGGTGCTGCCGAGCCTGCTTACGGCGCCGCGCTCGGCGCCGCCGCGTTGCGCGCGTTGTAGAGCTGGCCGACGCGGAAGCTGGTGCGGCCGCCGAACTGCATGGTGACCTGGCTGCCGCCGAGCGACAGCTGCACGGTCACCGGGTTCGGATCGACGCCGAGCGTGTGGCCGAGGCCGGCGCCCTTGCCGCTCGCCTTGGCGCCCTTGCCACGCTGGACCTGCGCCGTCTTGATCGGGCCGGCGGCGAGGGCGCCGTCCTTGTAGCGATAGCCGAGGTTGCGACCCGGCCGACCGAGGTACGTCCAGTTGGCCGCCGGCAGTACGTAGGTGACGTCGAAGCCGGCGCTGGCGCTGCTGACGCGCAGCGTCGCGCCGTACAGCACCGGGTCGTCGGGGCTGAAGTTGCCGCGGCCCAGGCTGAGCTGCGGATCCTTCGAGCGCAGCGTCAACTTGGCGTGCGCATCGCCGGCGCTGCGTGCGCCGCCGCCGCCGGCCCCTCCACCGCTCAGCACCAGACCGTCGCCGGCGAGCAGCTCGGTCTCGCAGAAGGCCGAGCAGCCGTCGCCGCTCGCGTGGTTGCCATCGTCACAGCGCTCGCCGGCATCGACGACGCCGTCGAAATCGCAGGCCAGCACTTCCACCGCGCCGAGCTCGCAGGCCGCGCCCTGCGGGCGCGGGACGCCGCGCTGGTCGGCGCCGACGCAGTCGCCGCCGCGGTCGATCAGCGGGCTGCCGGGCCGTGGCAGATGGGTGTGGGTCGGGCCGCCGTTGTCGGCCAGCGGAGCGAGCATCGGGTCGATGGCCAGGCCGGAGAACAGCTGACCGAGATCGCCGTTCGGTTCGCACAGGTCGAGGTTGCGAATCATGTTCCAGCCGCGCAGCGTCACCGCGCCCTCGCAGTCGGCGGCCCGCCCGTTCGGGTCGGGCACCGTGACGAAGAAGCCGTAGTGCGCATTGTTCGCCGCGACGGTGCGCTCGATCGTCAGCGAGCCGCCTTCGCTGCCCTGCGAGAAGCCGCCGCCGACGTTGCCGGCGGTGTTCCTGGTGAAGGTGACGCCGATCAGGTTGGCGGTGCCGTCGTTGTGCAGCCCGCCGCCGGTGTTGCCGGCGCCATTGCCGCTCAGCGTGCTGTCGTAGAGCTCGAGACGGCCGCTGTTGGCGATACCGCCGCCGACGTTGGTCGCGCGGTTGCCGACAAAGGTGCTCTGCACGACGCGAGCGGAGCCGGTTTCGGTGATGTACAGACCGCCGCCGACATTGCCGGCGCTGTTGTCGCGGATCGTCGATCCATACACATAGAGCGCGCCGGCGGTCTGGATGCCGTTGCCGTCGGTGCCGCTGACCGTCGATCCGATCAGCTCCACCTGCGTCCCCTCGTTCAGATGAATGGCGCCGTCGAAGCTGGCGCGATTGCCGACGATGGCGCAGCCGACGAGGCGGACACTGCCGCTGTACACCCACAGCGCGCCCCAGCCGTCGGCGCGGGTCAGCGTCAGATCCTGCAGCTCCACCTGGCTGGCGCCGTCGAAGATCAACAGCACCGGTCCGCTGTTGCCGTTGCCGCCGTCCACGACGCTCACCCCGGCGCCGGCGCCGATGAGACTCACTGGATCGGTGATGCGCTCGCCGTTGGTCATCAGATGGGTGCCGGCGGCGAGCAGGATGACGTCGGCGCCGGGCAGCGCGTTCGCCTCGCGGATGGCGGCGCGCAGGTTGCACGTGCCGCGCTCGACCGAGGCGCAGACCCCGTCGCCCGGGATGGCGTCGTCGCCGTCACCCAGATCGTCGGCGTTGAACGTCGCCGCCGACGCCATCGTCGCCCAGGTCACGCAGACGAGCGCGACCACGATCCCCCGTTGCACATGCCCCATCGCCGATCCCCCTCGCGGCGATGACGCGCCGCGGACTATTCGGACAGTTGACACTCGCGCTAAGTCCGCGCCAGCCATGCCACGCGCGCGGCGCGAGGGTCAACCAGGATGTCGAGGGTGGATCGAGCGGGAGCGCAGGTGGCGGCTCAGCGCGCCGCGCGGGCCGGGGCCTCCAGCACCTCGACCATCACCGTCTGGCGTCCGAAGCGCTTCGCCGCGGCGTTGTCGCGAATGTAGATGTCGATCTCGGCGCCCTTGATGGCGCGGCCGGTGTCGGCGACCAGGTACTCGCCGTCGTAGCGGCCGGCGCCGGAGACGCGGATGCGCGTCCCGAGTGGCAGGATACGCGGGTCGGCGGCGACGATGCCGTCGCGGGTCGGCGTGCCGGACCTGGTCGTGCCCTCGATCGTGTAGGCGGTCGCCTCGAAGCGCCGGCCGGGCCCCGGCGCCGGGGTCGGGGCGCCGGCCAGCGGTTCGGCCGGCGGCGGCTGCCGCGGCGACGTACACATGGTGAGCAGGGTCGCGCTCAGCGCGGCAGCGAGCATCCAACCGGTGCGATGCGGCATGATCATTCCCTCCAAGCCGCGAGCCGGACTGCCAGAATCGCGCCGCCGCTCGGCGCGCCACGGCGCCTCCCTGCGGTGCCGCGCCATCGGTACAGTTTACGCGCGCCGGCAGGGATTACACGCGGCCGCGCGGCGCGGTTGTTCCTGCCGCGCCGTGGCTGCTAGCCAGATCACGGATGGCGCAACTGCTCGCCAACATCGACGTCGACGACCTCGAACGCGCCGCCGACTTCTACGCGGTGCTCGGGCTGAAGCGCGGGCGGCGCTACGGCGACACGGTGCTGGAGCTGAGCGGCGCCGCGGTGCGCGTCTTCCTGCTCGCACGCGCCGCCGGCAGCCCGCCGTACCGCGGCGCGCCGGGGCGGAGCTACGCGCGGCACTGGACGCCGGTGCACCTCGAGTTCGCGGTCGACGACGTCGAGGCGTCGGTCGCCGCCGCCTGCGCCGCCGGGGCGCGGCTCGAAGGTGCGATCGGCGATTTCGCCTTCGGCCGCCTCGCCGTGCTCGCCGATCCGTTCGGGCACGGCTTCTGCCTGATCCAGTTCAACCCGCGCGGCTACGCGGCCGGGCTCGAGCCGCGGCCGCGCGAGGCCTGAGCGATGCGCCGCTACCTCGCCATTGTGCTGCTGTTGTGCGCGCTCGGCGCGCGTCCCGCGCCGGCGCGCGCCGACGCGCCGCCGAACGACCGCGCCGTGGTGGCGCAGGTGATCGACGGCGACACGGTGCGCGTGCGGCTCGACGGGCGCGCCGTCACCGTGCGGCTGATCGGCGTCGACACGCCGGAGCTGCACGACCGCCACGATCGCAGCGCGCCGCCGCAGCCCTTCGCACGCGAGGCGGCGGCCTTCGTGCGCGCCGCGCTCGGTGGGCGGGTGGTGCGCCTGGAGTACGAGCCGGCCGAGCGGCTCGACCGCTACGGCCGCACGCTCGCCTACGTGTTGCTTCCCGACGGCACCTGCTTCAACCGGGAGCTGGTGCGGCAGGGGTACGCGCGCGCCTACACGCGCTTCCCCTTTCGCTGGCGCGCGCAGTTCGTCGCCGACGAGCAGGCGGCGCGCGCGGCCGGTCGCGGCCTGTGGGCCGAGGCCAACGCGGCGGCGGCGAGCAGCGGCGCGGTGATCGGCAATCGCCGTTCGCGCCTCTACCATCGCCGCGGCCAGCGGCATTACGCCGAGATCGCGCCCGCCAACCGCGTCTATTTTGCCAGCGAGGCGGAGGCGCGCGCCGCCGGCTACACGCCGGCGCGCGAATGACGCCGCTGGCGCTGCTGCGCGGCGCGACGCTGCACGTCGCCGGCGGCGCGCCGGCGCATTGCGCGGCGCGCTGGCTGGTCGATCTCGGCGCCAGCCTCGGCGCGGCGGCGGACGCCGACGTCCACCTGCTCGCCGGCGCGGCGGCGCAGCTCGCGACGGCGGCGCGCGGCGCCGTGCCGCCGCGCATCGTCGCGGCGATCACGCCCTTCGGCCTCGACGGGCCGCGCGCCGGTTGGCGCAGCGACGACACCGTCGCGCAGGCCCTGGGCGGCATGCTGTGGCTGAACGGACCGGCGGACCAGCCGCCGCTGCGCGCGCTCGGCCGCCAGGCCGAGGAATGCGCCGGGCTGCAGGCGGCGCTCGGCGTCGCGCTGGCGCTGCTGGCGCGGGCGCGCGGCGGTCCCGCCGGCCAGGTGATCGACGTCAGCGTGCACGAGAGCGTCGTCGCCTCGCTGGAGCACGTCACCGGCCGTTATCGACAGGACGGCAGCATCGCCAGCCGACAGGGCTCGCTGCACTGGAGCGGCGCCTTCCGCATCGGCTGGTGCGCCGACGCGCCACTGCTGCTCTCGCATCTCGGCGACTGGGCGGCGCTGCGCGAATGGCTGATCGCCGACGGCGCCGCCGGCGATCTCGCCGCGCCCGAGTGGGACGACGAGGCGCGGCGGCGCGCGCACGCGCCGCACGTCTTCGACGTGCTCGACGCCTGGGCGCGGCGCTACCGGCGCGATGACCTGCTGGCGCGGGCGGCGCTGCTGCGCCTGCCCTTCGCCCCGCTGCTGCCGGTCGATGCGCAGGCCGACGCCAGCTGGTGCGCGGTCCGCCGCTCGCCGGCGCCGCGTGTTCCGCACGCGGCGGCTGTGCTGCCGCTCGACGGCGTGCGCGTGCTCGACTTCACCTGGGTGGTGGCGGGACCGCTGGCGACGCGCGTGCTCGCCGACTTCGGCGCCGCGGTGGTGAAGGTCGAGCGGCCCGACGCGCCGGACGGCGATCAGCGGCGCGGCGGCCTGTTCGGCAACCTCAACCGCGGCAAGCAGAGCCTGGCGCTCGACCTGCGCCGCGCGGCCGACCTGGCGCTGGCGCGCCGCCTCGCCGCCGCGGCCGACGTGGTGGTCGACAACTTCAGCCCGCGGGTGATGGCGAACTGGCAGCTCGACGCGGCGGCCATCCACGCCGCCAATCCGCGCGCCGTGGTCGCCAGCCTGTCGGCCTTCGGCGGCGGTGACGCGCGCGTCGGCTACGGGCCGACCGTGCAGGCGCTGGCCGGCTTCAGCTGGCACATGCGCCATCCGGGCGGTGCGCCGGCCGGGCTCGGCTTCGCCTACGCCGACGTCGCCAGCGGGTACGCCGCGGCGCTGGCGATCGTCGCGGCGCTGTGGCGACGCGAGCGCGACGGCGGCGGCACGGCGCTCGACCTGGCGCAGCTCGGCGTCGCCCGCCGCCTGCTGCCGGCGGCGGCGCTGCCCGACGCGGTCGGCAACGCCGCGCC
>JANRJF010000193.1:0-2663 GCA_033764095.1 Deltaproteobacteria bacterium
CCCGGCCGCACCATCATCAGCGCCAACCGCGCCGGCCTCGCCGAGCTGGGCGCGGCGGCGGTCGGCCGCGACCTCGCCGCCGTGCTGCGCCATCCGGCGGTGCTGGAGGCGGCCGACGCGGTGCTCGGCGGCGAAGCCGAGCGCGACGCCGAGTTCGTCGAGGCCGGTGCCACGCCGCGGCACCTGGTGGCCCGCGTCCGCGCGCTGCCCGATGCCACCGCCGAGGGCGGCGTCGCCGTGCTGGCGCTGGGCGACATCACGCCGCTCCGGCGCGCCGAGCGGCTGCGCGCCGATTTCGTCGCCAACGCCAGCCACGAGATCCGCACGCCGCTCGCCACGCTCTCGGGCTGCATCGAGACGCTGCGCGGCCCGGCGCGGGACGATCCGCAGGCGCAAGGCAAGTTCCTGGCGCTGATGGCGGAGCAGTCGGCGCGCATGACCCGGCTGGTGCAGGACCTGCTGTCGCTGTCGCGCATCGAGCTCGACGAGGCGACGCCGCCGACCGAGCCGGTGACGCTGGGGCCGCTGCTGGAGCGGGTGCGCGACGCGCTGGCGATCCCGGCGGAGGAGCGCAAGACCAGCGTGACGCTCAGCATCGGCGAGCCGCTGCCGGAGGTGAACGGCGAGATGGCCGAGCTCGAGCAGGTGTTCCACAACCTGATCGACAACGCCATCAAGTATGGCGGCGGCGAGGTCAAGGTCGAGGCGCATGCCAAGGACCGCGGCGTGGTGGTGCGCGTCGCCGACAACGGCGCCGGCATCGCGCGCGAGCACCTGCCGCGCCTGACCGAGCGGTTCTACCGGGTCGACGCGGCGAGGAGCCGCGCGCTCGGCGGCACCGGGCTGGGGCTGGCCATCGTCAAGCACATCGTCAACCGCCATGACGGCAAGCTCAGCATCGACAGCCGCCCGGGCGAAGGCACCAGCTTCACCGTCGAGCTGCCGGCCCGGCGATGATCCGGCGCGCCCTCCTCGCGCTGCTGCTGCTGCTCGCCGCCCTGCCCGCGCTGGCGCGCGAGCAGCTGCCGCCGCCCACCGTCGGGCGCGGCGACGACCGCTGGGGCGGCCATACCGTCGAGCGCCATGTCGGCAAGAGCGACGAGGAGCTGCGCGCGCGGCTCGCCCGCGACAGCAGGCTCAGCACCGCCAGCGCCTGGGACAGCGCGGAGATCGCCACGCAGGTGATCGACGCCACGCTGAAGCAGCATGCCGGCGAGCTGCTGCCCTGGCTCGCCCGCGCGCCGCCGGGCGCGCGCAAGGTCATCGACCATCGCGGCAGCACCCGCATCGGCCGCGCGGTCCGCGCCGATGATCCGCGCAAGGTGGTGCCCCTCAGCAATGCCAGGCTGGTGATCGAGGCGCTGGGCCAGGGCCGTTGGCGGCTGATCACCGCCTACCCGAACTTCTGAGGCACCGATGCCGAGCGCCAGGAATCGCTACCCGCAGCTGTTCGAGTTCCTCGCCGCCTGGTTCCCCGAGGCGGATTTCGAGGCGCGCACCGACCGCGCGGCGATCGAGGCCTATCGCCGCGTCGCCAAGCCGGCCGAGCGGGCCCTGGTGATCCGCCAGGGCCGCGCCCTGCTGGCGGCCCGGCCGCTGCCGTGGCGGGCGATGGCGGAGGCCGCCAACCGACGCTTCAGCAACGCCGAGGCTTTCGCCGCCTGGCTCGACGGCGTGCTCGAGGCGTTGGAGCGCTAATCAGGGCTGGCGCCGTGTGCGGCGATAGGAGCGGACCTCGAAGTCGACCGCCCGGCGGTCGCCGCGATCGTCGACGACCCAGATATCAGCCGGCCGGTGAAGCGAGATCACGTCGCAAGCGCTGTCCAGCGCCTGGGTGATGGTGGAATACGCCCGCGGCGCGACCTGTTCGCTGCGATCGCGCGTGAATGTCCAGCGCACGTAATAACGCATGACTGGATACCGCCTCTCCAGCGAACCCTAGCGCCCGGTTTACGACATGAGGGCAAGTTGGGATCTGTGACAATGTCGGGAACGCCCCCGACCGCTAACCGACGATCGCCCGCCACAGGCAAAGTCCCGCGGCGATCAGGATGGCGAGCCAGGTGCCGAGCATGCCGATGGCGCGACCGGGCGAAGTGCCTTTCGACTGGCTCAGGCCGTAGCCGTGCGCCACGCGGCCCACGGTCAGCATGATGCCGAGGACATGCACCAGCCAGGCCGGCCAGGCGCCGAGCTCGACCAGCAGCAGCAGCACGAGCGCGTAGGGCACATATTCGGTGTTGTTGCCGTGGGCGCGGATGGCGAGCGCCAACCCGGGATCGCCACCATCGCCGATGCCGGCCTTGGCGCGACCGCGATGCCGCACCACCAGCAGCGCCAGCGTCACCATGATCAGCGCGTTGAGCGCCGCGTAGAGCGCGGTGATGGTCGGCATCATGCAGCGTTCCCCCTCGCACCGACTGTAGCACCGCATCACGTCCGATGTAATTGCCGTTACACCTGGTGCTCCGCAGTCTGGCGGCATGAAAAGGGATCAACGCAGAGGGCGCGGAGCTGAGTTCCTCCGCGTACCTCCGCGTCTCTTGGCGACCTCCGCGTTGAATTTCTAGTTCGGCAGGCCGCCGGCGAGCCGCACCAGCTGCAGGAACTCGGCGCGGTAGCCGTAGGCGTCGCGGCCGCGCGCCGGCTCGGCCAGGGCCAGC
>JANRJF010000194.1:0-3553 GCA_033764095.1 Deltaproteobacteria bacterium
AGCAGGATGCTGAACTCGGCGCCGCCGTCGGGGCGGTTGCGCACCGTCACCTGGCCGCCGTGCGCCTGGACGACGTGGCGGACGATGGCGAGGCCGAGGCCGCTGCCCTCCTGTTTGCGGTCGAGGCGGTCGTCGATGCGGTAGAAGCGCTCGAAGATGCGCAGGCGCTCGCGGCGCGGGATGCCGGGGCCCTTGTCGCCCACCGACAGCTCGACGTGTCCGTTGTCGGCGCGACAGACGAGGTCGATCTGGCGCGCCTCGCCGCCGTATTTCGCGGCGTTCTGCAGCAGGTTGAGCAGCGCCTGGCTGAGCATCGTGCGGTCGGCGAGGATCGGCGGCAGGTTGCGCGGCACGTCGGCGGCGAGGGTGACGTGCTCCTGGAGGCGGATCGGCTCGAAGGCGCGCAGGGCGTCGTCGACGACGGTGGCGACCGATTCCGGCTCGCGATGGTAGACCAGCGAGCCGGCCTCCATGCGGCCGAAGTCGAGCAGCCGGCCGATCATCGTGCTGAGCCGCTCGCTCTCCTGGTCGATCATTTCCAGACAGGTGCGGCGCTGCTCCTCGGTCAGCGGGCGCCGCTCGAGCAGCGTCTGGCTGAACATGCGAATGCTGGTCAGCGGCGTCTTGAACTCGTGCGACACCTTGGAGAGGAAATCGAGCTGCAGCTGCGAGAGGTCGTTGGCGCGCTTGAGCGAGAACGCCTGCCAGATGGCGCCGATCAGCACCACGACGCAGAAGGCGAGGATCAGCACGCCGAAGGTGATGTCCACCGTGCGGCGCTGGGACACCAGCACGAGGATGCCGACCACCACCAGCGCCACCACCGGGATCAGCACGAACAGCAGGGCCAGCCACATGTTGCGGCGCAGGCGCATGGGAGGATGGTCGCCGGCCGCCGGTTGCGGGTCAAGCGGTGCGGTGCGCCGGTGCGCCGGTGAGCCGGTGAGCCGGTAGTAAGCCGTAGTCGAACTCGTGATGAGCAATCCGGCGCACCGGCGCACCGGCTCACTGGCGCACCGGCGCACCGGCTAACTGGCGCACCGGCGCACCGGCTCACCGAAGCGCTTGCCGCCCAAACGCTCGTTCGCTAACTCTCGCGGGTCTCTCTCCCGCCACGCGAGGTACCCAATGGATCTGAGCTACAGCGCCGAGTACGAGCGATTTCGCGCCGAGGTGAAGCAGTTCCTCGCGGAAAACTGGACCGACGAGGATCGCAACTCGAGCCCGCCGCCGGAGGGCCAGGCGGCGCTGATGGGTGCGGTGATCCGCACCGACGCGCGCGCCACCGAGTTCCGCATCAAGGCGATCGAGCGCGGCTACCTGTATCGCCACATCCCGCGCGCCTACGGCGGCGGCGAGCAGCCCTACGATCCACTGAAGAGCGTCATCATTTCCGAGGAATTCCGCCTCGCCAAGGCGCCGGGGGAGATGGTCGGCCAGGGGGCCAGCATGCTGGCCCCGACGCTGGTCGAGCACGGCACCGAGGCGCAGAAGCAGCAGTTCATCCGCGACACCCTGCTCGGCAAGATCCGCTGGTGCCAGGGCTACAGCGAGCCGGGCTCGGGCTCCGACCTCGCCTCGCTGCGCACCCGCGCCGAGCTCGACGGCGATTTCTGGGTGGTGAACGGGCAGAAGATCTGGACCTCGAACGCGATCGACTCGGAGTGGATGTTCGCGCTGGTGCGCACCGAGCCCGACGCGCCGAAGCACGACGGCATCAGCTACCTGCTGATCGACATGAAGACGCCCGGCCTCGACGTGCGGCCGCTGCGCCAGATGACCGGCGAGGCGGACTTCAACGAGGTGTTCTTCGACAACGTGCGGGTGCCGAAGGCCAACCTGGTCGGCCCGCGCGGCAAGGGCTGGGTGGTGAGCCGCTCGACGCTCAAGCACGAGCGCGCGCTGATCGGCGGCTCGGCGATCACCCGCCGGACCTTCGACGGACTGGCGATGGTGGCCCAGTCCGCCGAGCTGCGCGGCCAGCCGGCGCTGAAGAACCCGGTGCTGCGCGACCGCATGGTGCAGCTCGAGACCCGCCTGCTGGCGAGCGAGTACAACGGCTACCGGCTGCTCACCCAGCAGGCGCGCGGCGAAGAGGGCGGTCTCGCCGGCATGGTGATGAAACTGTTCACCACCCAGCTCAGCTACGACATCAGCAAGACCGCCATGGACGTGCTCGGCGACCGCGGCGCGCTGGCGCGCGGCGACTTCAACACGCCGGACATGGGCATGTTCTCCTATTCCTACATGTGGTCGCTCGGCATCCTCATCGCCGGCGGCACCGCCAACATCCAGCGCAACATCATCGCCGAGCGCGGACTGGGCATGCCGCGGGAACAGAAAAAATAAGGCTGCTACGCTGCTAGGCTGTTACGCTGTTAGGGGTCGGAAAGTTCGCTCTCGAGATGATCCTTCCGACCCCTAACAGCCTAACAGCCTAGCAGCCTAACAGCCTCCAGGAGCCTCAATGGATTTCGGCCTCTCTGAAGATCAGCTGCTGCTGAAGGATACCATCAAGCGCTTCCTCGCCGAGCAGTGCCCGACGACGCGGGTGCGGCGCATCATGGAAGGCGAGCCGGGGCTCGGGCGCGAGATCTGGACGCAGCTCGCCGAGCTCGGCGTCGCCGGCGTGATCGTGCCGGCGGCGCACGGCGGGCTGGAGCGCGAGCTGCTCGACCTGGCGCTGGTCGCCGAGGAGCTCGGCTACGCCGCCGCGCCGGGGCCCTTCCTCGGCTGCGCGATGGCGAGCGTGGCGCTGATCGAGGGCGGCGACGAGCCGGCGGCGCAACGCTGGCTGGGTCCGCTGGCGGCGGGTGAGATCGTCGCCACCGTCGCCTGGGGCGAGGAGAACGCGGCCTGGGCACCGGACGCGCTCAAGACGACCGTCACGGGCGGCAAACTCAGCGGCCGCAAGCTGCTGGTGCCGAGCGCGCAGATCAGCGACCTGCTGGTGGTCGCCGCCAGGGACGAGAAAGGCCCGGCGCTGTACCTGGTCGAGCGCGGCGCGCCCGGCGTCGAGATGAGCGCGATGACGGTCAACGACCTCACCCGTCCGCTCGACGTGGTGACGTTCAGCGACGCACCGGCCACCCGGCTACCCAACCCGGCCGCGCTGCAGCGCACCTGGGACGCCGGCCTCATCCTGCTCGCCGCCGACGCCTACGGCGGCGCGCGCCGCTGCCTGGAGATGGCCTGCTCCTACGCGCTGACGCGCGAGCAGTTCGGCCAGTTGATCGGCTCGTTCCAGGCGGTGAAGCACCAGCTCGCCAATATGGCCGCC
Organism: Deltaproteobacteria bacterium; assembly: GCA_033764095.1. GTDB lineage: Bacteria > Desulfobacterota > Binatia > HRBIN30 > CADEER01 > JBDTMT01. Next base: position 3,281 of record JANRJF010000194.1, read on the forward strand.
GACCTCGAACCGTCGCTGGCGCTGGTCTGGTACTCGGCACACGCCTTCGACCGCATCCAGGACCAGTCGACCCGCCACGCCGCGCTGGTCAAGGCGCACATGGCCGACCTGTTCGACCGCGTCACGCGCGACACCACCGAGCTGCACGGCGGCATCGGCTTCACCTGGGAGTTCGACCTCCACCTGTGGTTCCGCCGCGCCCTGTTCGACCGCAGCGTGCTCGGCGAGGCCATCTACCACCGCGCCCGCGCCGCCGACCTGGCGGGCTGGTGA
>JANRJF010000195.1:0-11772 GCA_033764095.1 Deltaproteobacteria bacterium
CTCGCGGATGACCGTCACCTTGATCTGGCCCGGATAGGTCATCTCGCTCTCGATCTTGCGCGCCACTTCGTGCGCGAGCATCGCCGCCTGGTCGTCGCCGACCACGGTCGGTTGGACGATGATGCGGATCTCACGGCCCGCCTGCACGGCGAAGGTGCGCTCGACGCCCTTGAACGAGTTGCTGATGCGCTCGAGGTCCTCCAGGCGCTTGGCGTAGCTCTCCAGCATTTCGCGCCGCGCCCCTGGCCTGGCGCCGGAGAGCGCGTCGGCGGCGTCGACCAGTGGCGCCAGGATGGTCTCCGCCTTCACCTCTTCGTGATGCGCCGCGATGGCGTTGACGATCTTCGCCGACTCGCCGTACTTGCGCGCGATGTCGGCGCCGATGATGGCGTGCGAGCCTTCGACTTCGTGGGTGAGCGCCTTGCCGATGTCGTGCAGCAACGCGGCGCGGCGCGCCTGTTTGTCGTCGAGGCCGAGCTCGGCGGCCATCGCGCCGCAGATGAAGGCCGCCTCGATCGAGTGCATGAGCACGTTCTGCGCGTAGCTGTAGCGGTACTGCAGCATGCCGAGCAACTTGACGATCTCGGGGTGCACGCCGCGTACGCCGACCTCCAGCACCGCCTTCTGGCCGGCTTCGCGCACCGTCTCCTCGACCGACTCCTCCGCCTTGCGCACCACCTCTTCGATGCGCCCGGGGTGGATGCGGCCGTCCGACACCAGCTTCTCCAGCGCGCGCTTGGCGATCTCGCGCCGGATCGGGTTGAAGCACGAGATCACCACCGCCTCCGGCGTGTCGTCGATGATCAGGTCGACGCCGGTGGCGGCTTCCAGGGCCCGGATGTTGCGGCCCTCGCGGCCGATGATGCGGCCCTTCAGGTCGTCGCTCGGCAGGTGCACGATCGACACCGTGCGCTCGGCGACGAACTCGCCGGCCAGGCGCTCGATGGCGATGGAGACGATCTTCTTCGCCTGCCGATCGGCGGACTCCTTCGCTTCCTGCTCGACCAGCCGGATCTGCTTGGCGGCGACGTGGCGGGCGTCGTCCACCATCGAGGTGATGAGCTGCTGGCGCGCCTCGTCGCGCGTCAGGCCGGCGGTCTGCTCCAACTGCTCGCGGGTCTGCTCGACCAGGCGCTCGAGGTCCTGCTGTTTGGTGGTGATCGTCTGTTCGCGGTCCTTGAGCGACTGTTCGCGCCGCTTCGACTCGCTGTCGCGCTTCTCGATCTGCTCGACGCGACGATCGAGGGTCTCTTCCCTGGACGCGAGGCGCTTCTCGTTCGACTGGATCTCGCGGCGCTGTTCGCGGACCTCCTGCTCGAATTCCTCCTTGGCCTTGAGAATCGCTTCCTTGCCCTCCAGCGCGGCCTGCTTGCGAATCGCTTCCGCCTCGCTGCGCGCCTCGCTCAACGCGCGGTCGGCGGCATCCTGGGTCGCCTGGGTCTTCCCCTCAGCTTGCCGGCGCCGAAAAGCGTCCAGCAGGAAGGCCAGGACGACCGCCAGCGCCAGGCTGGCGAGAATCCACAGTGGACTGCTGCTCATGGTGCGGTTCGACCTCCTTTCTCAGCGGGGAGGCATCGTCCCCGGTCCAGCAGGTCACCGCCTGATCTTCGGTGACGACGCCGTCGAGCCGCAGATCCCAGGGATCGGCCGGCACGCGGGGCACCTGCTGGAATGCGTAGCCGAGCCCGACCAGCCAACGTGGCCGGCGGGCCCCCGCACAGGCGCGATCGTAGTGGCCGCCGCCGCGCCCCACCCGGCCGCCGGCGTCGTCCCAGGCGAGCAGGGGGAGCACGGCCAGGCTCTCGGCCAGGTCGCGCGCGGTGCACGAATCGCCCGTCGGCTGCGGGATGCCGAAGGCACCCGGCCGTAGGGCGGCGCCGAGCGGGTGGGCGGGGGAGATCATCCGGTCGCCGTCCAGGCGCGGCAGAAAGAGCCGCTTGCCGGCGGCGTGCGCCGCGTCGAGCAGCGCGCCGGTCGGAACCTCGTGGTCGGTGGGGACGTACGCGATCAGCGCCGCGCAGGCGCCCCAGGCGGGCAGCTGCAGCACGCGTGCGGCGACCGCCGTCTCGGCGCTCGCCAGGTCGACAGGCCGCAGCGCGCGCCGGCGCGCCCGCATCGCCTCTCGGATCGCTGCTTTCGTCCACTCCATCCCGAAATCGATTTCTCGATGCGGGACGGGTGATTCAGGTCGGTGGTCTCAGGTCACGCGCACGAGCTCCCGGGCTGACGCGGGGCGTCGTCCCGGCTGTTTCCGCCATCTTCAACTTGGATCCCCTCAGAGCCCTGTCTGCCAATGTGTCCGTATCGTTTCGCGCGAGTCGTAACCCAATCGTGTACCGCGTGGTGCCCTCAACCCAACCGCCGACCGTCGCCGGCCCCTGGTCATGCCCACCAGTTGCCGGTCAGTCACCCGTTCCGAATCGTTCTCTCCTTTGCGCCCCCGACCGGCTCAGCGCGGGCTGACCCGCTACTCCCCAGTTCGAGCCGCTGTGCGAGGCGCTCAATCGTCGCCTCCATCTGGGCGACGGCTTCGTGCAGTTTCTGACATTCGCTGGCGATATTCAACGCGGCGAGCACGGCGGCGGTGAACGACGACACCACCCGGCCGCCGCTGGCCAGCTCGCGCATCTTGCGGTCGACCTGGGCGGCGACCTGGCGGACGTGCTCCTCCCCGTCGTCACTGGTGACGGAGAAGGTCTGTCCCATGATCACCACCTCGACCGGCTTCGCCATACTCAGCTCAGGTCGAGGCCCTCGAGCCGGCCGAGGATGCTCTCGACCCGGGCGCGGATCTGGGCCCGTTCCTTCTCCACCCCTTCCAGCCGGACGGCCATCTCGGCCAGCCGCCCCTGCGCCTCGGCAAGCTCCTGGCGCAGCCGATCCCGCTCCGCCACCACGCTCGCGTGGCGGGTCAGGACGTCATCCACCCGCCCCTCGAGAACCTTCAAGCTTTCCAAGCCCATGGAAACTCGATCTTCAACTTTCGCTTCGCCGGCGTATACGCCCTGCCCATTGCCGTTTTCAAGCGCCATCGGTGCCCTCCTCCTGGCTGAACAGCGCGGTCGCGAATGCCTCGGCATCGAACGGCGCCAGGTCTTCCGGTTGTTCCCCCAACCCCACATAGCGAATCGGCAGGCCGAGCTCGGAGCGGATGGCGAGCGCCACGCCGCCCTTGGCCGTGCCGTCGAGCTTGGTCAGCACCACGCCGGTGATCCCCAGCGCCTCGTTGAAGATGCGCGCCTGGACCAGCGCGTTCTGGCCGCTGGTGGCATCGATCACCAGCAGCACCTGGTGCGGCGCCGTGGCGATCAGCTTGGCGGTGGTGCGGGTGATCTTCTTCACCTCTTCCATGAGGTGTTCCTTGACGTGCAGGCGGCCGGCGGTGTCGATGATGATCACGTCGGCGCCGCGCGCGAGGCCGGCCTGGACGCCGTCGAAGGTGACGGCGGAGGGGTCAGCGCCATGCTGGTGCTTGACCAGGTCGGCGCCAACGCGGGTCGCCCACTGGCCGAGTTGCTCGATGGCGGCGGCGCGAAAGGTGTCGGCGGCGACCAACAACACCGAGCGACCCTGTTGGCGGAAGCGGTGCGCCAGCTTGCCGATGGTGGTGGTCTTGCCGACGCCGTTGACGCCGACGACGACGATCACCTCGGGTTTCGGCGGGGCCGCGTCCTCGGCCGGCGCCGCGAGCAGGTCGCGCACCGCGCGCTGCACCGCGGCGCGCACCTCGTCCGCTCCGGCGGCGTCGCGCACCGCGCGGCCGAGATTGGCGAGCAGCGCCTGGGTCGCCTTGATGCCGACATCCGAGCTGAGCAGGATCTCCTCGACCTGCTGCAGCCAGGCGTCGGTGTCACCGCTGCCGCTCCAGGCGTCGAGCAGGCGGCGCGCCAGGCTGCCGCGCGTCTTCGCCAGCCCGCTGGTCCAGGAGGCGCGCGGCCGCGTGGACGGCGCCGCGCCGGGTCCGGCGCCGTCGGCGCGCCGGCGGCGGCGGCCGCGCAGCAGCCCGACCAGCAGCGCGATGCTGAAGAGCGCCAGTGCCGCGGCGGCGGCGACCGCCAGGCGGGGATCGATGCCGGCCTGCGCGAGGAACTGCTGCAGCTGCTCGACGAGCGTCGGCTGCGCCATCAGCCGATGTTGACCGAGATCACCTTCGAGACGCCGGGCTCCTGCATGGTGACGCCGTACAGCACGCCGGCGCTCTCCATGGTGCGCTTGTTGTGGGTGATCAGGATGAACTGCGAGTGCTCGCTCATCTCGGCGATCATCTGGCTGAAGCGGCCGATGTTGGCGTCGTCGAGCGGCGCGTCCACCTCGTCGAGGATGCAGAACGGCGTCGGGTTGATGAGGAACAGCGAGAAGATGAGGCTGACCGCGACCAGCGCCTTCTCGCCGCCGGAGAGCAGGCTGACGGTGTCGAGGCGCTTGCCCGGCGGGCGGACGACGATCTCGACGCCGGTTTCCAGCAGGTCGTTCTCGTTGGTCAGCTCCAGGCGGCCCTCGCCACCGCGGAAGAGACGCGGGAAGACCTTCTGGAAGGTCTCGTTCGCTTTGGCGAAGGTCTCGGCGAACTTGGTGCGCGAGGCGCGGTTGAGCTTCTGGATGGTGCGCTCGAGGTCGCCAAGCGAGCGCTCCAGATCGTCGCGCTGGGCGCGCAGGAAGCCGCCGCGCTCCTGGTATTCGCGCAGCTCCTCGATGGCGCCCAGGTTGACCTCGCCGAGGCGCGCCAGGCGCTGGCGCAGCGCATCGACCCGACCGCGCTCCTCCTCGTCGCTGCCCTCCGGCTCACCCGGCTCGACCGTCGTCACGTCGGTCTCGTACTTCTCGCGCATCGCCTCGATCAGATGCTCGCCGCGCAGCCGCACCTCGGAGCGCGCGATCTCGGCCTGGCTCTGCGCCTGGCGCAGCTCGTCGAGCGCCGTCTGCAGATCGCGCCCGCGCTGTTCGACGGCGCGCAGCGCCGCGGTCGCGGCGTCCACCGCACCGGCGGCCGCACCGACGTTGGCTTCGAGCTCGGCGCGGCGCGTCACCTGCCCGGCCTCGTGTTCGCGGCCGCTGGCGATCTCCTGCTCCAACTGGGCGCGCTCACGCGACGCCTGTTCGCGTTCGGCCTCCACCCCGGCCTGGCGCGTCGTCAGCTCGCCTTGCTGCCGGTGCAGCGCCTCGACCGCCGCGGCGGTCGCCTGCTGGCGCTCGCGCCGCTCGGCGACGCGGACCTTCACCGTCGTCACCTCGGCGGAGAGCGCCTCGACGCGACCGCCAGCCTCGTCGGCTTCCAACCGCGCACTGGCCAGGGCCTGCTCCAACGCCTGATGCGCGGTCGCCAGCCGCGCGGCGCGCTCGCGCACCGCGGCCAGCTCGGCGGCGGCGGTCTGCTCCTCGCCAGCCAGCGTCTCGATCTCGTAGCGCACCACGTCACGCCGGCTCAGGCACTGCGGCCGCTCCAGCTCCAGGCGCTCGATGTCCTTCTCCGCCGCAACGATCTGCACGGTGAGGTCGTGCGCCCCCTGGCCGAGCGCCTTGACCGACTCCTCCGCCGAGGTGATCGCCAGGCCGACCTGATCGAGCTCGGCGCGCACTTGGGTCAACTGCGCGCTGCTGCCCAGCACGCTGGCGCGCAACTCCTCGATCTCGCGGCGGCGGGCGAGGATCTCTTCCTCGATCGGCCGGTCGCTGCCGCCGGTGATGACGCCGCTCGGATCGAGCACGTCGCCGTCCGGGGTGACCAGTGTGACGCGCACGCCGTGCTGCTTCCACATGCTGATCGCGGCGGCGAGGTCGGGCACCAGCACCACCTCGCCGAGCAGCGCCTGGGCGACGCCGCGGTACTCGTCACGCACGCGCACCAGGTCGAGCATCTGCCGCGAGGTGCCGTTGAGACTCTGCACCGCGGTCAGGTCCGGCACGCGCGGCGCCAACGGGATGAAGCTCGAACGCCCCGACGCCTCCTGGCGCAAGCGGTCGACGGCGACCGCACCGTCCTCCTCGCCGCGCACGATGACGTACTGCAGGCGGTCGCCGAGCACCGCCGCGACGGCGCGCTCGTACTCCTGCGGGATGTCGATCACGTCGGCGACCACGCCGAGGACGCCGTCCGCGTGCTGCTCCTGCCGCATGATGGCGCGCACGCCGCGTTGGAAGCCCTCGTAGTTGTGCTGGATCTGTTCGAGCGACTCGAGGCGCGAGCGCGCCTGCGTCATCGCCCCTTCGACCTCCAGCCCCTCGCGCTCCCAGCGCCGCCGCGCCTCGGCCAGCGCGCGCAACTCGTTGGCACGCGCCTCCTGCTCGCCGGTGGCGTGCGCCAGCTCGGCGCGCAGACGCTCGAGGTCGGCGCGGCGGGTCACCAGCTGCGCCTCGATCTCGCTGCGGCGCTGCTCGAGCGTCGATTCCTCGGCGCGCAGCTTGTCGAGCTGGCGCGCGATCTCCTCGCGCCGGCGATCGAGCGCCGCGGCGGCGTTGCGCGCCTCGGCCTCGCGCGTCACGTGCTCGATCAGCGCGTTCTTCGCCGCCTCCAGGCCAGCCGCCAGCGTGGCCAGCGCCGCGCGCGCCGCCACCAGGTCGGCCTCGCGCGTCAGCAGCTCGCCCTCGTCGAAGCGCAGGTACTGGGCCGACGCTTCGCGCTCCCGCTCGGCCTGGCGCAGCCGGTCGGCGCCGCCGGCCAACGCGGTGCGCGTCGCCTCGGCCTCCTCGCCGAGGCGTGCCTGGCGCCGCTCGCGCTCGGCGCGCTGCTCGTCGAGCATCGCCAGGCGTTGCTGCAGGCTCTGGCGCTCGGCTTCCAGCACCGCCAGGCGCTCGCGTGCCGCGGCGTGCGCATGCTCGGCGTCGGCCACCGCACTCGCTGCCGCCTCGTGTTCGCGCTGGCTCTCGCCCAGCGCGGCGCGCAGCTGCGTCTCGTTCTCGGCCAGCCCGCTGCGCCGCGCATCGAGCTCGGCGAGCTCGTGCTGCAGCGCCTGCCACTGCCGGCCGGCGACGCGCAGCTCGAGGCCGCGCAGCTCGTCGATGATGCGCGTGTGCGCTTCCGCCTTCTTGGCCTGGCGCTCGAGGTAGGCGGCCTGCCGATCGATCTCGTGCAGGATGTCGTTGACGCGCGCCAGGTTCTCGCGCGTGCGCTCCATCTTGCGCTCGGCGGCGAGCTTGCGGGCGCGGTAGAGCGTCGTGCCGGCCGCCTCCTCGATGAACAACCGGCGGTCCTCCGGCTTGGCGTTGATCAGCTGCTCGACGCGCCCCTGCTCGATGATCGCGTAGGCCTTCGAGCCGACGCCGGTGCCGAGGAACAGCTCGGTGATGTCCTTCAACCGGCACGGCATGCGGTTGATGAAGTACTCCGCCTCGCCGGAGCGGAAGTAGCGGCGCGTGATGGTGATCTCGGGCAGCTCGCGGATGTGCGCCGGCAGCGTCGAGACCTCGAGGTCGAGGTCGGTCGGCGGCTCGAAACGGCGGTCGTTGTCGAAGGTGAGCGACACCTCGGCCATGCCGAGCTGCGCCAGCTTCTCGTTGCCGTTGAAGATCACCGACTCCATCGAGTCGCCGCGCAGGTGCTTGGGGGACTGTTCACCCAGGACCCAACGGATGGCGTCGACGACGTTCGACTTGCCGCAGCCGTTCGGCCCGACGACGCCGGTCACGCCGCGGGGGAAATCGAGCACCGTCCGCTGTGGGAACGACTTGAAGCCGACGAGCTCGAGTTGCTTGATCCGCATGCCTCCCCCACCACCGCTGACGTGTGTGCGGTTCATCGCACAGCCCCGTTCGCGGTGTCAACAGATTGGGGAGTGGAATGTTCGATGACGCTATATGTTGTGGAAAATGCGTGCTCCGGTGCGCCGGCGACCCGGTGCGACGGTCCTCCGTCGGAGCGGGTTTTCGGCGCAACCACGGCAAGCGACCAGCGGAGCGGTCGTGAGCCCCGCACCAGGCGCACCGGTCACCAGCGCACCGCTCACGCTGTTCGACCTACGGCTGCAGCTCGGTGTTCCAGTACGCCGCGTCGACGGTGGAGAGGAACGGCAGCCATTCGCGGTAGCGGCGCAGACTGAAGGTCTCCAGCATGAACGGCGTCCACTCCGGCCGGCGCGGCGGATGCAGCAGCTTCATGCCGGCCTCGCGCGGGGTGCGGCCGCCCTTGCGGCGGTTGCAGGCGTGGCAGGAGCAGACGATGTTCTCCCAGGTCGACAGCCCGCCCTGCGAACGCGGCACGACGTGGTCGAGGTTGAGGTCGGTGCGGGCGAAGTGCCGGCCGCAGTACTGGCAGGTGTTGCGGTCGCGCGCGTAGACGTTGAAGCGGTTGAAGCGGACCTGGCGCTTGGGGATGCGGTCGTAGGTGAGCAACAGGATGACGCGCGGCACGCGGATCAGCCGGCCGACCATGCCGATCGTATCGTCGTGCACGCTGTGCGACAGCGCCGACCACGAATCGAAGTCGAAGGTCCGGTACTGGTCGTCCACCGCCTCCGCCAGGCCCTGGTACAGAAGGGAGAACGCCCGACGCACCGAGGTGACGTGGACCGGAAGGTAGTTCCGGTTCAGCACCAACACCTTGGTGTTCAGCACCACCGCCCCAGCCGCCATTGACACGCCGACCTCCCGTGGTTGCCGTACTTCGGCCGAGCGTTACTGAGGCTCCGCGGCGTAGTCAAGGCGTTGCGGCGCGGCGCGCCGCCACAGCCGTCACCGCAGCCAGCGATCGAAGAAGTCGCCGATGTACTTGAGCCGCTCCTTCTGCGTCGGCGTCACTGGCTGACCGCCGACCGGCGTGAAGCCGTGATCGGCGTTGGCGACGAGGTACAGCGTCGCCGGGACCCCGGCCCCGCGCAGGCGCTGGTAGAGAATCTGCGACTGGCTCGCCGGGATCGTCTGGTCGCGGTCGCCGTGCATGATCAGGAAGGGGGGATCGTCGGCGGAGATGTAGGCCACCGGGCTGCCGCGCTTCAGGCCATCCACCGTGGCGAAGGTCTTGAGCAACTGGTCGCGCTGTCGACGCGGCAGCGCGACGGTCATGTCGGCGTAACCGTACAGACTGACGACCGCGTTGACGCGGCTCGACTGGTTGAGAAAAGCGCCGCTGCCCTCCAGCCCGGCGCGCCGATCGGCGAGGCCGGCCAACGCCGCGAGCTGCGCGCCGGCGCTGTGCCCGAGCAGCCCGATGCGGTTGGGATCGATGCCGTACTTGCTCGCCCGCGCGCGGAAGTGGCGGATGGCGCACTTCACGTCCTCCAGCATGGCGGGGAACTTGAACGCCGGTGCCAGTCGATAGTTGATCGTCGCGGCGACATAGCCGCGGTTGTTGAGGTCGCGGATGTGCACGCGCGCGGTGCTGGAGTCCTTGTCGCCGCTGACGAAACCGCCGCCGTGGATGTAGATCACCAGCGGCCGCGGCCCGGAACGCTGCGGGATGTAGACGTCCATACTGAGCGCCACGCCGCCGACGGTGCAGTAGGCGACGTTGCGCATGACCTGCGCGACGCTGCCCGGCACCGGCGTGCGGGTCGGCACCGGCGTAGCGGCTGGCGCCGGCCGGACCACGGTGAACAGCCCGACGATCAGCGCGAGCGCCGCGGCGGCGATCCGCCCCCTCCAGATACCTACGTGCATGCTGACGTCTCCGCTGTGAACGATTGCCGGACGGCCCCGCACTCCCCCGTTGTCAGTTCGCACACCGGCGAATGCAGGGTCAATTAGTTTGTCGCCTGCCTGGCAACATTCTAGACAGGCAGCGCGCCGCGCGACGGCAGGACGGCGCGCCGCGCCCCCGCCGGGCGGTCAGGTTGCTCCTGGTCAGCCTTGCCCCTATCATCCGGCGTCTTCGAGCCGGCCATGTCGATCGACGCAGAGAGCTACACACGCCTGCTTGCCCGGGTCGACAAGCCGGGCCGCTACCTCGGCAACGAGCTGGGAACGGTTCGCAAGGACCCCGCCGCGGTGGCGGTGCGTTTCGCCCTCGCCTTCCCCGAGGTCTACGAGATCGCCCAGTCGCACCCCGGCATGCAGATCCTCTACGACCTGCTCAACCGGCGTGACGACGTCTACGCGGAGCGGGTCTACGCCCCGTGGTTCGACCTCGAAGCGGTGCTGCGCGAGGCCGGGCACCCGCTGGTGTCGCTGGAGACCTACACGCCGCTGCGCGACTTCCACCTGGTCGGCTTCAGCCTGCAGTACGAGCTGACCTACACCAACGTCCTGCAGATGCTCGACCTCGGCGGCATCCCACTGCGCGCCGCCGAGCGCGACGCGTCACATCCGGTCGTCGTCGCCGGCGGCCCCTGCGCCTTCAACCCGGAGCCGCTGGCCGAGTTCCTCGACGCCGTTCTGCTCGGCGACGGCGAGGAGGCGGTGCACGACCTGTGCGACGTCTACCAGCGCTGGGATGGGCGCGACCGCACCGAGCTGCTCGCCGCGCTGGCGGCGATCCCCGGTGTCTACGTGCCCGCCTTCTACGCGCCGCGCTACGACGTCGCCGGCACCCTGCTCGCCGTCGAGCCGACCCGCCCCGGGCTGCCGAACGTGGTCGAGAAGCGCGTGCTGCGCGACCTCGACAGTGTGCCGATCGCCGAGACGCACGTGGTGCCGAACATCCGCGTCGTGCACGGCCGTCCCAGCCTCGAGGTGATGCGCGGCTGCGTGAAGGGCTGCCGCTTCTGCCAGGCCGGCTACATCTACCGGCCGCTGCGCGAGCGCGACCCGCGCCGCGTCCTGGCCCAGGCCGAGCGCGCCGTCGCCGCCACCGGCACGGACGAGCTGTCGCTGCTCAGTCTCAGCACCGGCGACTACTCCTGCGTCAACCCGGTGCTCACCGAGCTGATGAACAAGTTCTCCGCCGACCGCGTCGCGGTGTCGCTGCCCTCGACGCGCGTCGATGCGCTGGCGCCGTCGCTGCTGGAGCAGATCCGCCGCGTGCGCAAGACCGGCTTCACCCTGGCACCGGAAGCCGGCTCGCAGCGCATGCGCGACATCATCCAGAAGGAGTACGAGGAAGCCGAGCTGATCGAGGCGGCGCGCCAGATCTTCGGCCTCGGCTGGCGCGCGCTGAAGCTCTATTTCATGCTCGGCCTGCCGGGGGAGCGCGACGAGGACCTGGTGGCGATCGCCGAGCTGGCGGCGCGCGTCGCCGCCGCCGGGGGCAAGGGCAAGGTGGAGGTCACCGCCAGCGTCTCGACCTTCGTCCCCAAGCCACACACGCCGCTGCAGTGGGCGGCGCAGGTGGACATCGGCGAAACCGAGGCGCGCCAGTCGCTGATCCGCCGCGAGCTCGGCAAGCGGCGCATTCGCTTCAAGTGGCATGACGCCCGCACCTCGTACCTGGAAGGCATCTTCTCGCGCGGCGACCGCCAGCTTGCCACGCTGCTGCTCGCCGCCTATCGGCGCGGCTGCCGCTTCGACGGCTGGACCGAGTCCTGCCAGTTCGACCAGTGGGAAGCGGCACTGCAGGAGACCGGCATCGACGCGCAGCGCTACCTGCGCCGCCGCCACCTGAACGAGACGCTGCCCTGGGACCACCTGAGCTGCGGGGTGACGAAGGACTACCTGCGGCGCGAGCTGGCCTACGCGGTCGAGGGCAGGTTGACGCCGGACTGCAGCATCGAGCGCTGCACCTATTGCGGCGCCTGCGACTTCACCGCGGTGAAGAACGTCACCTACCACGTCGCCGGCGCCAAGGGCGGCGAGCACCGCGGCGCGGTGATCGACAACTGGGCGCAGGTGGCGATCGGCGCCTGTCGGCGCTGCTGCTGGCCGCCTACCGGCTCGGCTGCCGCTTCGACGGCTGGACCGAGCAGTGCC
>JANRJF010000196.1:0-8720 GCA_033764095.1 Deltaproteobacteria bacterium
GGCCGATGGCGACTCCGCAGGCGATGCCGAGCGGCGCGGCGAGGAACAGGATGTAGCGCAGCCCCTCGTAGGAGAGCAGCAGCCCGGCGAGCAGCCAGGCGACCAGCGGCAGCGCCGCGGCAACCTCGTCGACGTCCTGCGGCTCGCCGTCGCGCAGGTCGACGACCAGCGCCGCGAGCATCGGCGCGACCAGCAACGCCACCAGCGCCAGGCGCGGCAAGGCATTGGCAGTGAGCAGGTAGCGATACAGCAGGGCGCTGACGCTGAGCACGGCAAAGTGCCCGGCCTGCCAGCGGCGGCGCGGCAGCAGCATCAGCAGCATGCCGAACCAGCCGACCAGGAACACCATGGCGCCGAACGACTGCGCCGCGATGGCGCCGAGGTTGGGGGTGCGCAGCTCGCTGACGGTGTCGAACATCGACGGCCATTCGACCTTGCCGGCCTCGGCCGCGCGGGCCGCGCCGGGTGACGCCTGGGCAAGCACGCCGGGCCAGAACTCGTCGTCGGTGAGCGGCAGCAGCGCGCCGAGCACCAGCGCGAAGGCGAGCGCGGTGGCGACGACGCGGTCGCTGCCCGGCGTGCGCCAGGCGCGCGCCCGGCCGCTGCGCCACCACGCCGCGACCACGTGTAGCAGCAGGGCGCCAGCCAGGCCGGCGAGGATGACCACCGCGCCGAACGACCAGCCGCGCCAGAGCGCCGAGTGCGCAGCGATGACCAGAGCGGCCAGCGCGCCGCCCAGCGCCGCACGCGCGATCGCGCGCGACTGCAGTGCGGCGAGGATCGCCCACATCGCATAGAGCGGCAGCGCGACGTTCCAGCCGTCGTTGTCGGCGCCCATGCTGCGCAGCAGCAGGACCGGGTGCAGGCCCGACACCAGCGCGGCGAAGAAGCCACCGATCGGGCCGGCGAGACGGCGGCCGATGGCGAAGGCGGGCAACACGCCGAGCAGCGTGATGGCGACGCCGGTGGCGTACATGCTCGCCGGCAGCGGCTGATGCGGGTCCAGCCAGGCCAGGAGTCGGTGCACCGCGGCGATGACGCGGATGTGGGGCGAGCCCAGATAGGGCGACGCGTAGCCGAACGGCGCCAGCGTGAAGGTGTCGCGGCAGACGCCGTCCGCCTCGCTGTCGCACGGCGAGCCGGTGCGCAGCAGGTTCCGCGCCCCGCGCATCCAGGTGTAGCTGTCGTAGTCGCCGAGGTAGGTATGCGGCCGCCCGCTCTCGTCGATGTACTGCAGCGCGTCGGTGAGCCGGGCGCGCTCGGCGCGCAGGTCGCGGGCGAAGTCATCCGGGTGGGCGGCGATCCAGGCGTCCACCGCGCGCTGCAGCGCGACGCGGCGCGCCTCGCCGGCGAGCTCGGCCGGCAGCGCCGCCGCCTCACGCTGCGCGAGCCGCTGGCGCAGCAGCGACTCGGCGCGCGGCGCGAGCGAGGGAAGCTGCGGCGGCAGCAGGCGGACCCACAGGATCAGCCCGCCGGCCAGCAGCAGCAACGCCGCCGAAGCGAGATCGAAGCGGCGCGTCGCGGTTCAGTCCTGCCGGCGCCGTCCGTCGCGCCCCGGCGATGCGACGCGGACCAGCCGGCGGCTGGTCCGCCGCGACATCACTGCCCCCGACGGCTGCGCCGCGCGGCCTGCCAGACGCCGAAGCCGCCGAGCAGCACCGCCACCGCGGTCAATCCGAGCGGACCGACCAGCGGCGCCGCCGCATTGGGGATCAGCCCGGCGCACTCGGCGGTCTGCGCGCAGGAACTGTTGAAGCCGCTGCCGAGGCAGGGGCCGGAACCATTGAACTGGCCCGCGCAGATCGCATCGCAGTCGTCCGGATCGGGGCCGCTGGGGATGCAGAGCTGCGGGCCGCCGATGCACGTGCACAGGCAGCAGCCGCCGCCGAGCCCGGCCGGCGCCTGCGTCGCCGCGGCGAGCAGCGCGAGCCCGAATACCATCGCAATCAGAGTCTGCCAGGTCGCGCGCATCGTCTGCCCTCCCACGGCCGAACGCCGTCGGTCGCGGATAGCATTGATCGTCCGACCGCATCAACCCAAAAGTCGCCGCCCTGTTGCAGCCCCCTCCCCGGCGCCAGCGGGCGCCGCGCCGGCTGGACGATGCGCCGACGTTGGCGCCAACCACCGCCCGGCTGCCGGCGGGCGAGACAGGGGTCAACTCACGACGTTCTGGGTAGCCGGCCGACCTCGTGTCGGCCGGCGGCGCGCAGCGCCGCCGGGTGCGCCGCGGACGCACACGACCGCGGCGCGCTCGACCCGACACAGGGCCGGGCGGCTCGCGCGGGTGTGTGCTAGCAGGGCGCATGCAGCCGACCCGCCCCCCCGACGAGCGCCGCGCGCGCCACGAGGCCGCCGGCGAGTGGCCGCAGCCCGGCCTGGCCGCGCTGCTCGCCGCCCGGGTGCGGACCGACGCCGGACGCGTCTGCATCATCGAAGGCCAGCGCGAGGGCGGGCGCAGCTTCACCTTCGGCGACCTCGCCAGCCGCGCCGAGCGCATGGCGGTGGCGCTGCGCCGCTGCGGCGTCGGGCCCGGCGAGGTGGTCTCCTGGCAGCTGCCGAACTGGTTCGAGGGCGCCGCTCTGGCGGTGGCGATCGATCGGCTCGGCGCGGTCTCGAACCCGATCATCACCATCTACCGCGAGCGCGAGGTCGGCTTCGTCTGCCGCCAGGCGCGCAGCCGGGTGCTGGTGGTGCCGGGCGAGGTGCGCGGCGTCGACCATCGCCAGCTCGCCGAGGCGGTGCGCGCCCAGGCCCCGGACCTGGAGCACGTGCTCACCGTGCGCGCCGCACCGGCGAGCGGACAGCGCGCGTTGGAGGGGTTGGAGGACGACTCCTCCGAGCCGCTGCCGCCGTCGCCACACGGCCCGCACGACGTCAGCATGCTCTTCTACACCTCCGGCACCACGGCCGATCCGAAGGGCGTGCTGCACACCGCATCGACCATCGGAGCGCTGACCCGCGCGCAGGCGGAGGTGTTCCCGCCGCGCCCCGACGACCGCAGCCTGCTGCAGTTCCCGCTCACCCACATCGGCGGGCTGGTGATGTTCGTCGTGCAGGTGATCCGCAACGGCAGCAGCACGGTCTACATGGACGGCTTCGACCCGGCGCTGGCCATCGAGCTGATCGAGCGCCACCGCGTCACCAGCGCCGGCGGCCCGCCGGCCATCATCCAGGCGATGTTCGCGGCGCCGAACTTCGCCACCGCCAGGCTCGCCAGCGTGCGCCACTCGGGCTCCGGCGCCGCCGACGTCTCGCCCGAGCTGATGCACGAGCTGCGCCGCCGCTTCGACACCTTCGCCTTCCGCTCCTACGGCATGACCGAATGCCCGATGTTCAGCTCCGGCCGCCCCGGCGATCCGGAGGAGAAACTGCACGGCACCGACGGCCGCCCGGTGCCCGGCGCGCTGGCGCGGCTGGTGGACGAGCAGGGCCGGCCGGTGCCGGCCGGCGTCGAGGGCGAGATCGAGGCCTACGGCGCACAGCTCTGCGTCGGCTACCTCGACCCGGCACTGAACGTGGCGTTCACGGCGGACGGTTACTTCCGCACCGGCGACCTGGCAGTCGCCGACGCCGAGGGCTTCCTGCGCATCACCGGGCGGCGCAAGGACATCATCATCCGCAAGGGCGAGAACCTCTCGGCCAAGGGGATCGAGGACGAGCTGTCGGCCCATCCGCAGGTCGCCGACGTCGCGGTCATCGGCGTGCCCGATGCGCGCAGCGGCGAGCGCGTCTGCGCCTGCGTCGTGCTCAAGCCCGGGGCGGCGCCGCTCGACCTGGCCGCCCTCCGCACCTTCATGCAGGGTCGCGGCGTCATGCTGCAGAAGATTCCCGAGCAGCTCGAGCTGCTCGACGCGCGACCGCGCAATGCCACCGGCAAGGTGCGCAAGGACCAGCTGCGGGCGCGCTACCGGGGGTGAGGATTCACCACAGAGGCATGGAGGCACGGAGAAGAGACGGAGTGTCTCCTGGTGTCGTTCTCCGCGCCTCCGTGGTGAGTCTTGTCCACGTTGCACGATTGGAGAAGTGCTTACCGCAGGGCTAACCGAACCGCGGTCGCTCTTTACCGACCGCCCTCCTACGGTCCGATCAACCAAAGGAGGACTTCCATGTCCAAGTCATATGCGGGGCGCTGCTTCTGCGGCGCGGTCGAGCTCACCGTCAGCGGCGACGCGGTGGCGATGGGCTACTGCCATTGCGCGTCGTGCCGGAGCTGGTCGGCGGCGCCGGTCAATGCCTTCACCCTGTGGCAGCCCGACGCGGTGCAGATCACCAAGGGCGAGGTGCTGGTGGGCGTCTTCCACAAGACCGAGCGCAGCCACCGCAAGTTCTGCATGCGCTGCGGCGGCCACCTGCTCACCGACCATCCGGGCTTCGGGCTCATCGACGTGTACGCGGCGACGATTCCCACCTATCCGTACGCCGCGCAGGTGCACGTGAACTACGCCGAGACGGTGCTGCGCATGCGCGATGGGCTGCCGAAGATGAAGGACTTCCCGAAGGAAATGGGCGGTTCGGGCGAGACGCTGCCGGAGTAGCGTCTCTTCACACGGAGGCGCGGCGGCGCGGAGCCGACGGGATCATCCGTTGGCCGTCTCCGTGCAGCCGCGCCTCCGTCGGAATCTTCTCGCCGGCGTGGATGCGATGCACCGCGTCCATCTGCTAGAAGCCCGCAATGCGAACGCGATCGCTCACCTCGTTGGTCCTCTTCTGTCTGCTGGCGCTGCCGACCGGTGTGGCGCGCGCGCAGGACAGCTGCCCCGGTGATTGCGACGGCGACGGCGTCGTCACCGTCAACGAGATCATCACGCTGGTGAACATCGCGCTCGGCGACGAGAGCATCGACGTCTGTCCGAACGCCGACGTGAACGGCGACGGCACGGTGCCGATCGGCGAGATCATCGCCGCGGTGCAGGCGGCGCTGAACGGCTGCCCGATGGCGCCGCCGCTGTGCCCAGCCTTCACCGTCGTGCCGCGCACCGACACGCGCGTGCTCAGCGGGCCGGGGCTGCTGGTGCAGCCCAACGGCGCCTTCGTCATCGCCACCGGCAGCACCTCGGTCACCACCGGCTCGGCGCCGCGCGCCAGCGGCGAGCTGCGGCTGCACCGCTACGCCGCCAACGCCGGCTTCCTCGGCCAGGACACGCTGGTGTCGCGGCAGCGCATCATTCTCGCTCCGGCGCTGGCGCGCCTGCCCAACGCTGGCGGCATGGCGGTGTGGGGCGAGGCCAACCCGCGCCAGTTCGGCGCGCCCTCGACGCGGCTGGCGGTGCGGCGCTTCGGCAGCAACGGTCGGCCGCTGGGCGGGCCGGGGGTGGTGACCAGCGTCGCCGCCAGCCATCAGCTGAGCGATCCCAGCCTCAGTACCGATGCGAACGGCAACGCGCTGATCGGTTGGCTCGACACGCAGCAGGTCGGCACCTCCGGCGCGGTGTTCACCAGCTGGCTGCGCCAGCAGCGTCCGACCGGGCTGCTGGCGCCGCAGGCGATCGACTGCGTCAGCCCGCCCTACGCCATCGCACCGGGCACGCAGCTCGGCGCCGCCTGCATCGCCATCGATCTGGCACCGGCGCAGGTGACGCTGCGCACCTTCGTGCTGGAATCGAACATTCCGATGACCGCCTTCGACGTCGACGCGGCGACCTCGCCGCTGGTCGGCGTCGGCGCGGTTGCCTCGTCCGATCGGCTGGTGGCGGTGTGGAGCAATCCGATCGAGGTTGGCTCGAACCGCAGCCTGGTGACGGCGCAGGTGCTCGATCTCGACGGTACGCCGCTCACCGCGCCGCGCGAGGTCGGCACCACGGTCACCACGCCGGTGGCGCCGGTCGCCGCCGTGCTGCCCGACGGCAGCTTCGCGGTCGCCTTCGGCGAGAGCCCGCTCCGCCTGCAGCGCTTCGCCGCCGACGGCTCCCGCCAGGGCGAACCGCTGGTCATCGCCGACACGCGCATCGACGCGCTCGCCCTCGCCGGCGATGGCGCCGGCAATCTGGTCGTCGCCTGGCGCTGGATCGACGTACAGGCACGCCTGGTACGCGCGCCGGGCGGCGTCTGTCCGTAATCCTGACCCCCCTTTGAAAAAGGGGGCCCAGGGGGATTTTCCAACCGACGGGTTGCCGCGCGAGCGCTTCGCCGGTCCGCGGCAGTGTTTGAAAATCCCCCCCTGCCCCCTTTTTCAAAGGGGGGATCGTTTTAGCGCAGCGCCGCTTGCGCCTTGGCGCGCGCCTGTTCGAGTCGACGCGTCAGCTCGTCGCGCGCCGCCTCGATCGCGGCCGGGTCGGCGTCGGCGGCGACGTACAGCGGCTCGGCGAAGGCGAAGGCGATGCGCGAGAACGGCAGCGGCACGATCGTCCGGTCCCAGGAGCGCACGCGAACCAGCGGCCGCGTCCACCAGGTGCCGGGGACGATCGGCAGACCGGTGGCGCGCGCCATCATGACCGCACCGGACTTGGCGATGCGCGCCGGACCGCGCGGGCCGTCGACGATGACGCCGGCGCTCACCCCACTGCCGCGCAGCGCCTCGATCATCAGGTCGAGCGCCTGACGGCCGCCGCGCCGGCTCGAGCCGCGCACGGCGCGCATGCCGAAGCGATCGACGGTGTCGGCGATGATGTCGCCGTCGCGGCTGCCGCTGACCATCACCACGCCGGCGGTGCGGTCGCGGAAATGGTACGGCAGCATCATCATCGCTTCATGCAGCCCGGCGAAGATGATCTGACCGCCGTTTTCCAGGCAGCGATCCTCCAGCTCGCGGTCGACGAAGCGAATGCGGCTGGTGCGAAAGATCAGGTACGACACCAGCTGCACCAGGCGCGGCAGCAGGTAGCGCAGCACGCCGTTCAGGCGGCCGCGCAACAGCCGACCGCTGCGGCTGCGGGCGGCGCGTCGAGGCGGGGAGGTCAACTGCCGTTGCCGTAGCGCAAACAAGGCCAGGATTCACCACAGAGACACAGAGGCACGGAGAAGGCTCTCAGAGTTCGATCGATTTTACTCTGAGAGTCTCTTCTCCGTGCCTCTGTGCCTCTGTGCCTCTGTGGTGAATCCGTTCAGACGATCTTCGTCTGTCGCCCCTTCCAGTACGCGTCGCGCAGCAGGCGCTTGTAGAGCTTGCCGGTCGGGGCGCGCGGCAGCTCGGCGGTGAAGTCGATCGAGCGCGGGCATTTGTAGCGGGCGAGGTGCTGGCGGCAGAAGTCCTGCAACTCGGCGGCGAGCGCCGGCCCGGCCTCGTGCGGGTCGGCCGGCTGCACGACCGCCTTCACTTCCTCGCCGAGCTCGTCGTTGGGCACGCCGAAGACGGCGACGTCGGCGACCTTCGGGTGGGTGACCAGCAGGTTCTCGATCTCCTGCGGGTAGATGTTGACGCCGCCGGCGACGATCATGAAGTCCTTGCGGTCGGTCAGATAGAGGTAGCCCTCGGCATCGAGGTAGCCGATGTCGCCCACCGAGGCCCAGCCCTGCGGGTTGCGCAGCTTGGCCGTCTTCTCCGGATCCTTGTGGTAGGCGACCGGCACCGCGCTCTGGTTGGGCTCGAAGAAGACGCGGCCGGGCTCGCCGAGCGGCAGCTCGTTGCCGTCGTCGTCGAGGATGTGGATCCTGCCCGCCAGCACGCGGCCGACCGAGCCCTTGTGCGCCAGCCATTCCTGGCTGCTGATGACGGTGGCGCCGACACCCTCGGTGGACGAGTAGTACTCCAGCAGGATCGGCCCCCACCACGCGATCATCTGCTCCTTCACCGGCACCGGGCAGGGCGCCGCGGCGTGGATGGCGATGCGCAGGGTCGAGAGGTCGTGGCGCCGCCGCGCCGCCTCCGGCAGCTTCAGCAGGCGCACGAACATGGTCGGCACCCACTGGCTGTGGGTGACGCGGTAGCGTTCGATGTGCGCCAGCGCCGCCTCGGGTTCGAAGCGCTCCATCACCACCACCGTGCCGCCGGCGCGCAGCACGGTCATGCAGAAGGCGTTCGGCGCGGCGTGATACAACGGCGCCGGCGACAGGTAGATGCTGTCGGCGTCGATGCCGTACAGCGTCGAGAACAACTGCATCAGCGGCAGCGCCGAGCCGACCGGCGCGCGCGCGTGCTGCGGCATGACGCCCTTCGGCCGCCCGGTGGTGCCGGACGAGTAGAGCATCGCCGCTCCCTCGAGCTCCTCGGTCAGCGGAGTGGACGGGCAGGTGGCCAGCGCGTCCTCGTAGCGCTCGTAGCCGGGCAGCGCGCCGCCGGCGACCAGCCGCGTCGTCACCGCCGCCGGCAGCTCGGCGAGCAGCGTCTGCGCGACGGCGGCTTGCGCCGCGGTGGTGATGAAGGCGCGGGCGTCGCAGTCGCCGATGATGTAGCTCGCCTCCTCGGCGGTGAGATGGAAGTTGATCGGCGTGTAGATCAGCCCCGACCGCTGCGCCGCCCAGGCGACCTCGAAGTAGCGCGGCGTGTTCTCCATGAGCAGCGCGATGTGGTCGCCGAAGCGCAGGCCGCGGTCGTGCAGCAGGTGGGCGAGGCGATTCGACGCCGCGTCGAGCTGCGCATAGGTCAGCGTCTCGCCGGTCTCGGCCATGATGATCGCCGGCTTGTCCGGCGTGCGCTGCGCGTGAAATCCCGGCCACATTCCGTCCTCCGTCGCAGTCTCAGAAGAGCACGCTCAACGCAGAGACGCGGGGGCGCCGGGGGGGCCCGGAAGCCAACCAAAAGTGGGGGGGATAAGCGCCCCCAGCCGGAACCCGGAACAGAGGTG
>JANRJF010000197.1:0-25354 GCA_033764095.1 Deltaproteobacteria bacterium
GGCCACACGGTGCACATCTCGCTGCTCTCCAACCCGAGCCACCTGGAGGCGGTCAACCCGGTCGCCGAAGGCATCGTGCGCGCCAAGCAGATGTACCGGCACGACGAGGTCGGCGCGACGGTGATGCCGCTGCTCATCCACGGCGATGCGGCGTTCACCGGCCAGGGGCTGGTGGTCGAGACGCTGTCGCTCTCCGAGCTCGCGGCCTACCAGACCGGCGGCACCGTGCACGTCATCGTCGACAACCAGGTCGGCTTCACGGCGCGGCCGCAGGACTACCGTTTCACCCGCTACGCCAGCGACGTCGCCAAGGTCATCGAGGCGCCGGTCTTCCACGTCAACGGCAACGACCCGGAGGCGGCGGTGCATGCCGCGCGCCTCGCCGCCGCGTTCCGCAAGCAGTTCCGCGTCGACGTGATCATCAACATCGTCTGCTACCGCAAGCACGGCCACAACGAGACCGACGATCCGACCTTCACGCAGCCGACCATGTACCAGACCATCGCGCAGCTGCCGACGCCGCGCGACCTCTATGGCCGCCAGCTGATCGAGCGCGGGGTGATGACCGCCGAGGAGGTCGAGCGCCGCAAGAAGGAGTTCCGCGAGCTGCTCGAGGATGCGCTGAACTACGCGCGCGACTTCATGCCGCGCCAGCAGGTGTTCGCGCTCGGCGGCGTCTGGAAGGGACTCGGCTGGGCGGGCGACGACTGGAGCGCGCAGACCGCGCTGCCGCGCGAGCAGCTCAGCGCGATCGCCGACGCGGTGCTGCGCGTGCCCGACGCTTTCGACGTGCACCCGAAGGTGCGCAAGCTGTACGACGAGCGCGCCGCAGCGGTGCGCACCGGCAGCGGCATCGACTGGGCGACCGCCGAGATGCTCGCCTTCGGCAGCCTGCTGCGCGAGGGCACCAACATCCGCCTCGCCGGTCAGGACAGCGGCCGCGGCACCTTCAGCCATCGGCACGCGGTGCTCACCGACCGCACCACCGCCGAGCGCTACGTGCCGCTGGCGCATCTCGCCGACGACCAGGGTTGGTTCCAGGTCTTCGACACGATGCTCTCCGAGGCGGCGGTGCTCGGCTTCGAGTACGGCTTCTCCTCCGCCGATCCGCGCAACCTGGTGCTGTGGGAGGCGCAGTTCGGCGACTTCGCCAACGGCGCGCAGGTGATCATCGACCAGTTCATCGCCTCGGCCGAATCCAAGTGGCAGCGCATGAGCGGCCTGGTGATGCTGCTGCCGCACGGCTACGAGGGCCAGGGCCCGGAGCACTCCAGCGCCCGGCTCGAGCGCTACCTGCAGCTCTGCGCCGAGGACAACTGGCAGGTCTGCAACCTCACCACGCCGGCGCAGTACTTCCACGCGCTGCGCCGCCAGATGCATCGGCCGTTCCGCAAGCCGCTGGTGCTGATGAGCCCGAAGAGCCTGCTGCGCCTCAAGCTGGCCGTGTCGACGATCGAGGAGCTGAGCGACGGCACCTTCCACACCGTGCTGCCGGAAACGGCGCCGCTCGATGCGGGCGCGGTGCGTCGCGTCGTCCTCTGCACCGGCAAGATCTACTACGACCTCATCCTGGCGCGGGAGCAGCGCGAGCTGCGCGACGTCGCGGCGATCCGCGTCGAGCAGCTGTACCCCTTCCCGGCCGACGAGATCGCCGCGGCGTTGGCGCCATTCAGCGCCGCGACCGACATCGTCTGGCTGCAGGAAGAGCCGTGGAACATGGGCGCCTGGCATTTCATGCAGGCGCGCCTGCCGGCGCTGCTCGGCGAGCGCACGCTGCGCTACATCGGGCGCGACGAGGCGGCCAGCCCGGCGGTCGGGTCGTACAAACGCCACAACAGCGAGCAGGCGGAGCTGCTCGATCGCGCACTGAGGAAGAGCCATGGCCGTTGACGTCCGGATTCCCGCCCTCGGCGAGTCGATCACCGAAGGGGTCATCGTTCGCTGGCTGAAGCAGAACGGCGAGGCGGTGGCAGCCGACGAGGCGCTGTTCGAGCTCGAGACCGACAAGGCGAGCGTCGAGATTCCGGCGCCGACCGCGGGCGTGATCTCGGTGATCGCGACCGAAGGTCAGACCGTTCACGTCGGCGACGTCGTGGCGCGCATCGAACCGAACGGCGCCGCGTCAAAGCCTGCCGCGCCGGCCAAGCCGGCAGCTCCCCCCGCGCCGGCTGCCTCCGCCGCGGCCCCGCCCGCTGCGCCGGCGTCCGCCGCCAAGCCGAGCGCGCCGGCGCAGCCGCTCTCGCCGGCGGTGCGCCGCCTCGTGGAGGAGCATCAGCTCGATCCGTCGAGTATTGCCGGCAGCGGCAAGGACGGCCGCCTCACCAAGGGCGACGTGCTGGCGCACATCAGCGCACCGGCGGCGGCACCGGCACCGACGGCCGCGCCGGCGGTCGCCGATGCACCGCGCCAGCCGACCCCCTACCCGCGTCCCGGCGCGCCGGCGGCGCCCGACGAGGACGCGGTCGAGCGCGTACCGATGACGCGGCTGCGGCAGCGCATCGCCGAGCGCCTGCGCCAGGCGCAGGCGACGGCGGCGATCCTCACCACCTTCAACGAAGTCGACATGACGGCGGTGATGGAGCTGCGCGCGCGCTTCAAGGCGAGGTTCGCCGAGGTGCACGGCGTACCGCTCGGCTTCATGTCGTTCTTCGGCCGCGCCTGCGTCGTCGCGCTGCAGGAGATGCCGCTGGTCAACGCGCAGATCGACGGCACCGACATCGTCTACCACAAGCGCGTCCACCTCGGCGTCGCGGTCGGCACCGAACGCGGCCTGGTGGTGCCGATCGTGCACAACGCCGATCAGCGCGACTTCGCCGGGCTGGAAGCCGAGATCGCCCGCCTCGCCGGCCTGGCGCGCGACAACAAGCTGGCGATCGACGACCTGAGCGGCGGCACCTTCACCATCTCGAACGGCGGCGTCTACGGCTCGCTGATGTCGACGCCGATCCTCAACCCGCCACAGAGCGCGATCCTCGGCATGCACAAGATCGAGAAACGTGCGGTGGTGGTGAACGACCAGATCGTCATCCGTCCGATGATGTACCTGGCGCTCTCCTACGACCACCGGCTGATCGACGGCGCCGAGGCGGTCACCTTCCTGGTGAAGGTGAAGGAACGGCTGGAGGATCCGAGCCGATTGCTGCTCGGCGTCTGATTCGCGCCGCGGCGCCACCGGCGGCGTCGCGCCTGGAGTGACCCTGCGATGGCTGATACGGCCTACGATCTCGTCGTCATCGGCAGCGGACCCGGCGGCTACATCGCCGCCATCCGCGCCGCCCAGCTCGGCATGCGCGTCGCCTGCGTCGAGAAGGACGCCAGCCTCGGCGGCACCTGCCTCAACATCGGCTGCATTCCGAGCAAGGCGCTGCTCGAGTCGAGCGAGCGCTACTACCAGGCGGCGCACGACTTCGCCGCGCACGGCATCCAGGTCGGCGGCCTCGCCCTCGATCTGGCGAAGATGATGGCGCGCAAGGACGGCGTCGTGCGCGCGCTGACGCGTGGCGTCGGCAGCCTGTTCAAGAAGCACAAGATCACACCGGTCACCGGGGTGGCGCGCTTCCTCGCCCCGACGCGGCTGCAGGTGGAGGGCAGCGAGCCGCAGACACTCACCGCGCCGCGCATCCTGATCGCCACCGGCAGCGCGCCGGTCGAGCTGCCGATCGCCCGTTTCGACGGCCGACGCATCGTGTCCTCCACCGAGGCGTTGTCGTTGCCCGAGGTCCCGAAGCGCCTGCTGGTCATCGGCGGCGGCGCGATCGGACTGGAGATGGGCTCGGTGTGGTCGCGCCTTGGCGCCGAGGTGCTGGTCGTCGAGCTGCTCGACCGGCTGGTGCCGGGCATGGACCAGCAGATGGCCGGCCTGCTGCAGCGCGCCCTGCAGCGCCAGGGGCTCAGCTTCCGGCTCGGCACGACGTTGAAGGCCGCCACGGCGGACGGCAGCGGCGTGCGCGTCACGCTGGAAGGGCCGAAGGGCGTCAGCCAGGAGCAGGCCGACGTCGTGCTGGTGGCGGTCGGCCGCCGCCCCTACACCGAGGGCCTCGGACTGGAGACGGTGGGCGTGAAGCTCGACGAGCGCGGCCGCATTCCGGTCGACGCGCACTATGCCACCAACGTCGCCGGCATCTTCGCCATCGGCGACGTGATCCCCGGCCTGATGCTGGCGCACAAGGCGGAGGAGGAAGGCGTCGCCGCGGTCGAGCGCATGGCCGGCGTCGCCGGCCACGTCAACTACGACGCCATCCCCAACGTCGTGTACACCGCGCCCGAACTGGCCAGCGTCGGCCTCAGCGAGGAGGAAGCGGCGCGCCGCGGCCTCACGGTGCGGATCGGCTCATTCCCGTACACCGCCAACGGCCGCGCCCGCAGCATCGGCGAGACAGAAGGGGCGGTGAAGGTGATCGCCGACGCGACCAGCGATCGCGTGCTCGGCGTGCACATCCTCGGGCCGCATGCCTCGGACGTCATCGCCGAAGCGGCGCTGGCGATGGAGTTCTCCGCCAGTGCGGAAGACATCGGGCGCGCCGTACACGCCCATCCGACGCTCGCCGAGGCACTCAAGGAAGCTGCGCTGGCGGTGGACGGGCGCACCCTGAATATCTGAACGAAGCGCCGGTTCTCCGTCGCCGTCGGGCAACGGAGAACCGGCGCCTGGGTTACGCCGCCTCGACGATCTCGTCGATGGCGGGGAACTCGTCGCGGTGCGGCGGCGCCATCTCGCCGAGCAGATGCTCGCGCGTCGCCTCCGGGTCCATGCCGTTGATCTCGCACAGGTTGACGAACGAGAACGGCCACAGCCGGTCACCCGACGCGACCCACTCGTATGCCTCCCAGTACAGCCGCTGCTGGCGGCGCCGCGGCGCGAAACGGTACTTCTGCAGATCGACCACGGCCTCGGTCAGCACGGCCAGCGCCAGCGAGCGTTCCGGCGAAATCGACCGCGAACGGTGCCAGATATCGGCAAACTGGCTCGGCAGGGCGGCGTCCGGAACGAGCACCTCGTCCGAAACCCCCGACCACATCTGCGGCACGCCGCGACGGGCGCCCGCCTGTCCTGCTGCTCGTGTGCTCATAAGATGCCTACCGGCGTCCTCCTGGTCTGAACGTCCGTTCTCTTATCATGGACGTTCGAGGTCCACAATCTGTTTACGCCCACGACCGTGGTCAAGGCTCGGAAATGAGAATGATTGGTGGCCCGCCGGGCTGGATGCGTGGTAGGTGCGCGCCGTTTCGCAGGGAGGGGCGATGCAGGCAGTGCTCGAGGGGGTCCGGGTCGTCGAGGTGGCGCAATGGTGGTTCGTGCCGGCGGCCGGAGCGGTGCTGGCCGACTGGGGCGCCGAGGTGCTGAAGGTCGAGCACCCGGTGAGCGGCGACCCGATGCGCGGCCTGGTCAGCTCCGGCCTGGTGGCCGGCGCCGGTCAGGTCAACTTCATGGTCGAGCAGCCCAACCGCGGCAAGCGCGGCATCGGCATCGACCTCGCCAATCCGGCCGGCCGCGACCTGCTCTACCGGCTGGTCGAGCGCGCCGACGTCTTCCTCACCAGCTTTCTGCCGGCGGCGCGGCGCAAGCTCGGCATCGACGTCGACGACCTGCGCCGCATCAACCCGAAGCTGATCTACGCCCGCGGTCACGGCCAGGGCGCACGCGGCCCGGATGCCGAGAAGGGCGGCTACGACGCCGCCTCGTTCTGGTGCCGCGGCAGCATCTGCAACGCGCTCACCCCGGCCGACGCGGCGACGCCGGTGATGCAGCGCGCCGCCTTCGGCGATTCGACCGGCGGCCTGGCGCTGGCTGGCGGCATCGCGGCGGCGCTGTTCAAGCGCGAGCGCAGCGGCGAGGGCTCGGTGGTCGATCTGTCGCTGCTCGGCACGGCGATGTGGCTGATGGCTCCCGACATCATCGCCAGCGCGCTGGCCAGCACGCCCTTCCCGTCGTTCACCCGCGCCGATGCGCCCAACCCGATCGTCAACAGCTACCGCACCGGCGACGGCCGCTGGCTGTTCCTCACCATGCTGCAGCCCGACCGCTTCTGGCCCGACCTCTGCCGCCGCATCGGCCATCCCGAGCTGATCGAGGACGAGCGTTTCAAGGACGGCATGTCGCGCTTCATGAACCGCGTCGAGTGCGTCGCCGCGCTCGACGCCATCTTCGCCAGCCGCACGCTCGAGCAGTGGCGCGCCGCGCTGGCCGACGCCGAGGGCGTCTGGGCGCCGATGCAGACCGCGGCCGAGCTGCCGAGCGATCCGCAGACTGTCGCCAACGGCTACCTGCTACCGGTCGAGCACGCCGACGGCTCCAGCTTTCCGCTGGTCGCCAACCCGATCCAGTTCGACGCGGCGCCGCCGCAGGTGCAGCGCGCTCCCGACCTCGGCCAGCACACCGAGGAAGTGCTGCTCGAGCTGGGCCTGAGCTGGGACGATCTGGCGCGGCTGAAGGAGTCGGGCGCGATTTCGTAAGTTCTCGCGTCTCGCTGAATTCGCCTATCGCTGATCGCGTATCGCCTATCGTCGGAGTGAAGCCGCCCGGAGCGCCTCGCCTTCCGACGATAGGCGATACGCGATAGGCGATAGGCTCTCTGGGCATCCGACCGCCCAACCATCCACACCAGAGGAGCATCCATGACAGCACGGCAACCCATTCTCGTCGGCGTCGGTCAACTGACCAATCGGGCCGGCGATCCCGGCGAGGTGATGGAGCCGTTGGCGATGATGGCCGAAGCGTCGCGGCGCGCCGCCGACGACGCTGGCCTGGCGCTGCGCGAGGTGGACGAGCTGACCGTCATCAACTGCATCACGCGCGCCTACGCCGATCCCGCCGGCATGCTCGCCGCGCAGCTCGGCTGCACGCCGCGCCAGCGCGTCTACACCGCCATCGGCGGCAACTCGCCGCAGTGGCGGGTGAACGAGACCGCCGAGCGTATCGCACGCGGCGAGGTACGGGTCGCGCTGATCGCCGGCGCCGAGGCGATGGCCGGCGCCGCGCTGGCGCGCCGCGCCGGGATCAAGCTGCAGTGGGCGGCGGAGGGCAGCCCGGAGATGGTGGGCGATTCGCGCTGGGGCAACAACGCCGTCGAGCAGCGTCACGGGGCGCTGATGCCAACCGCCGTCTATCCGTTGTTCGAGAACGCGCTGCGCGCCGCACGCGGCTGGTCGATCGCGCGCCACCGGCAGTACCTCGGCGAGCTCTGCGCCGGCCTGGCGGCGGTCGCCAAGGACAACCCGTACGCCTGGTTTCGCGACGGCAAATCAGCGGCCGAGATCAGCACGGTCAACGACGCCAACCGGCTGATCGGCTGGCCGTACCCGAAGTACATGAACGCCATCATCGCGGTGGACCAGGCGGCCGCCCTGCTGCTCACCGACACCGACACCGCCCGCCAGCTCGGCATTCCGCAGTCGAAGTGGGTGTACGTGGTCGGCTGCGGCGACGCGACCGATCACTGGTTCATCAGCGACCGGGTGAACTACTTCACCTCGCCCGCCATCCGCGCCGCCGGCGCCGCGGCGCTCGCACAGGCGCGGCTGACGATCGACGAGATCGACGCCTTCGACCTCTACAGCTGCTTCCCCTGCGCGGTGCAGATCGGCGGCGACATGCTCGGCATCGGCCTCGACGACCGCCGACCGAAGACGGTCACCGGCGCGCTGCCCTACCACGGCGGCCCCGGCAACAACTACGTCACCCACGCCATCGCCAGCATGGTCGAGCGGCTACGTCGCCAGCCGGGTCGTGGACTGGTCACCGGCGTCGGCTGGTACCTGACCAAGCACGCCGTCGGCATCTACCAGAGCACGCCACCGGCGCAGCCATTCGCGCGGCGCGATCCCAAGGCGGTGCAGGCCGAGGTCGACGCGCAGCCGCACCCGCAACTGGCGGAGGCGGCCGACGGGCCGGTGACGGTGGAGACCTACACCGTCACCCACGACCGCGACGGCAACCCGGCGGTCGGCATCGTCGTCGCGCGCCTCGCCGACGGCCGGCGCTGCTGGGCGACGACGACCGATGCCGCCCTGCTGGCCGACGCCGAGCGCGAGGAGCTGGTCGGGGCCGCCGGTCGCGTGCAGCACGACGCCGAGTCGCAGACCAATCGCTTCGCGCGCTGAGCGGCGCGCCGCGGTTGACAGAGTCGCGCTCCGAGCGCGAGTAGACGGGTTCACCATCGTCAACGACGCAGGTCGGCAAAGGAGGAACACATGGCGCTCCGACTGGGAGACATCGCGCCCGACTTCACGGCGCAGACCACCGAAGGACAGGTCAAGTTCCACGACTGGATCGGCGATCACTGGGCGGTGCTGTTCTCGCACCCGAAGGACTTCACCCCGGTGTGCACCACCGAGCTCGGCGAGGCGGCGCGCCTCAAGCCGGAGTTCGACAAGCGCAACGTGAAGATCATCGGCCTCAGTGTCGATCCCGCCGACTCGCACGGCAGGTGGGCGGAGGACATCAAGGAGACGCAGGGGCACGCACTCAACTTCCCGCTCATCGCGGACGCGGACCGCAAGGTGTCGGACCTCTACGACATGATCCACCCCAACGCGAACGACACGTTGACGGTGCGCTCGGTGTTCATCATCGACCCGAAGAAGAAGGTCCGCCTGATCCTCACCTACCCCGCCAGCACCGGCCGCAACTTCGCCGAGCTGCTGCGCGTCATCGACTCGCTGCAGCTCACCGATACGCACAGCGTCGCCACGCCGGTGAATTGGCAGTCCGGTCAGGACGTCATCATCGTCCCGTCGCTCGACGACGCCGCCGCTAAGGCGAAGTTCCCCGGCGGCTGGAAGACCGTCAAGCCGTACCTGCGGGTTGTGCCGCAGCCGAAGTAGACTCAACGCTTCAACGCAGAGACGCGGAGGCGCAGAGCTCACAGAGCAGTTTTTCTACCACTCTTCTCTGCGCTCTCCGCAACTCTGCGGCTCTGCGTTGAATCGCTTCGCGACGAGGAAGACATGACGCCGATTCTACAGGGCCTGCGCTTGATCGAAGTTGCCGACTGGGGCTTCGTCCCGTCGGCAGCGACCGTGCTCGGCGACTGGGGCGCCGACATCATCAAGATCGAGCACCCGGTACGCGGCGACCCGATGCGCGGCCTGGTCACCTCCGGCCTGGTGCCGGGCGCGCGCGGCGTCAACTTCTTCGTCGAGCATCTCAGCCGCAACAAGCGCAGCGTCGGCGTCGACCTGAACACCGAGGACGGTCGCGCCATCCTCTACCGGATGGTCAGCGGCGCCGACATCTTCCTCACCAACTTCCTGCCCGACGCGCGGCAGCGGCTCGGCATCACCTACGAGGACCTGCGCGCGCTCAACCCGCGGCTGATCTACGCCAAGGGGCACGGACAGGGGCAGAAGGGCCCCGACGCCGGACGCGGCGGTTACGACGGCTGCTCGTTCTGGGCGCGCGGCGGCGTCGCCGATCGGCTCACCACGCCAGGGCAACCGCTGGTGCAGCAGCGGCCGGCGTTCGGCGACTTCACCGGCGGCATGTTCCTCGCCGGCGGCATCGCCGGCGCGTTGTATCACCGCGAGCGCACCGGCGAGGGCATCGAGGTCGATGTCTCGCTGCTCGGGAACGCCGTGTGGATCATGGCGCCGGACGTGGTCGCGGCCATGACCTACGGCTTCGAGCTGCCGCCGAGCGGTGCCATGGGCGCGCCCAACCCGCTGGTCAACACCTACTTCGCCGCCGACGGCAAGGGCATCGTCCTGATGATGCTCCAGGCCGAGCGCTTCTGGCCGATCGCCGCGCGGGCGCTCGGCTGCGAGTCCCTGCTCAGCGACCCCCGCTTCGACAGCGCCGACAAACGCCGCGGCGAAGCGGCGGCGCTGGTCGAGGCGCTCAAGACACTGATCGCGACCAGGCCGCGCGCCGAATGGGCGGCCCGGCTCAACGACTCGGAGTGCATCTGGGCGCCGCTGCAATCACCCGCCGAGATTCCCGACGATCCGCAGGTGATCGCCAACGGCTATGTGCAGCAGTTCGAGCACCCCGACCTGGGCACCTACCGGGTCAGCGCCAGCCCGGTGCAGTTCGGCAACGAGGCGCCGACCGTGCGCCGCGCCGCCTCCGAGCTCGGCGCCGACACCGAGCAGACGCTGCTCGAGCTCGGCTACACCTGGGACGAGATCGCCGCGCTCAAGGACCGCGGCGCGATCTGCTGAGCGCGGCCGGTCGCCGGCTCGCCCTACCACACGTGCCCAGGCAGCCGGCCGACACGAGGTCGGCCGGCTACCCAGACGTTGAAGGGCGGCCGCTCAGCCGCGCAGCGCTTCCAATGCGTCGATCGCCTTCGGCACCGCCGCGGTCAGTACGTCGTGGCCGTCGGGCGTGACCAGCACGTCGTCCTCGATGCGCACGCCGATGCCGTGCCAGGCGGGATCGATGTCGTCGAGAAAGTCGGCGATGTAGAGGCCCGGCTCGACGGTGAGCACCATGCCGGGCTCCAGCGTGCGCGGCGCGCCGTCGCGCTTGTAGAGGCCGACGTCGTGCACGTCCATACCGAGCCAGTGACTGGTGCGGTGCATGTACACCGGCTTGTACGCTTCCTTCTCGATGATCTCGTCGACTGCGCCGCTGAGGATCTTCAGCGATACCAGACCCTCGACCAAACCGCGCACCGCCGCCTGGTGCGGCGCCTCGAACGACGCGCCGGGGCGCACCGCCTCGATGGCCGCCAGCTGCGCGGCCAGCACCACCGCGTAGACGTCGCGCTGGCGCGGCGTGAAGCGGCGGCCGAGCGGGAAGGTGCGGGTGATGTCGGCGCAGTAGCAGTCGAGCTCGGCGCCGGCATCGATCAGCAGCAGCGCATCGTCGGCGAGGCGCTGATCGTTGGTGGTGTAGTGCAGGATGGTCGCGTTGGCACCGCCGGCGACGATCGACGGGTACGCCGGTCCGGCCGCGCCATGGCGGCGGAACTCGTACTCGATCAGCGCCTCGACCTCGTACTCCCAGCCGCCGGGGCGCGCCGTCTGCATGGCGGCGCGGTGCGCGGCGGCGGAGATCTCGATCGCCCGCCGCAGCGTGGCGATCTCCTCCGGCGCCTTGAACAGCCGCATCTCGTGCACCAGTGGGCGCGCATCGAGCAGGCCGGTCGGGCCCTGCCCGGTGCGCTGGCGGCCGAGCTGCGCCTGCGTGAACCAGCCCATCGCGCGGGTGGCGAAGGCCTCGTCGCGATCGAGCGCCGCGTACAACGCGCCGCGCTCGGCGATCCACTTCGGCAGGTGCTGGTCGAGCTCCTCGATCGGCAGCGCCTTGTCGGCGGCGAAGTCGAGCATCGCCCCCTCGACCCCGGCGCGCCGCCCGGTCCAGGTCTCGCGCTCGCGGTCGCGCGGCCGCACGAACAGCACGTACTCGTGCTCCGCGTGGCCGGGCATCAGCACCGCCACCGCGCCCGGCTCGGCGAAGCCGGTCAGGTAGTAGAAGTCGCTCTGCTGGCGGTAGCGATGCTCGACGTCGTTCGAGCGCACGCGCTCGGGCGCCGCGGGAAAGACGGCGATCGCCTGCGGGCCGAGCGCCGCCAGCAGGCGGGCGCGGCGCGCGGCGAAGACGGCCTGCTCCACGGGAGCGGTCACCCCTTCCCCGCCGCGCCGCCGAACAGGGCGCGCAGCAGGTCGATCGGCAACGGCACGATCACCGTGTGATTCTTCTCGGTGCCCACCTGCGCCAGCGTCTGCAGCATGCGCAACTGCATCGCCACCGGCTCCTTCTCCATCACCCCGGCCGCCTCGCCGAGCGTCGCCGCCGCCTGGAATTCGCCCTCGGCGCTGATCACCTTGGCGCGCCGCAGGCGCTCCGCCTCGGCCTGGCGCGCCATCGCGCGCTGCAGGTCGACCGGCAGGTCGATGTGCTTGATCTCGACCAGCATGACCTTGATGCCCCACGGCTCGGTGCTGCTGTCGATGATTTCCTGCAGGCTCTCGTTCAGGCGCTCGCGTTCGGCCAGCAACTCGTCGAGCTGCGCCTGGCCGCAGACGCTGCGCAGCGTCGTCTGCGCCAGCTGCGAGGTCGCGTACAGGTAGTTCTGCACCTCGACCACCGCGCGCGCCGCGTCGATGACGCGGAAGTACAGCACCGCGCTCACCTTCACCGAGACGTTGTCGCGCGTGATCACGTCCTGCGACGGGACGTCGAGCGTGATGGTGCGCAGGTCGAGCTTATACATCTGCTCGAGGAACGGGATGATGTAGATCACCCCCGGACCGCGGCTGCCGACCAGCCGGCCGAGCCGCAAGACCACCGCGCGCTCGTACTCGCGGATCACCTTCACCCCGCCGATCGCCAGCAGCACGGCGAGTACGAAGGCGGTCCCGACCAGGCCGAAGCCGAACATGGCCGGCACCCTACCAGACAGACTGCGTCGGCCAAATGGCCTGCGGCGCGGACCGCTGAACCGACAATCGACGGCGGCTGGCTGACCAGCTCCTCACACCCGGAATGGCCGCGACAGCAGGATGCGACCGGCCGGGTCGACGACGTAGACCAGGACGACGTCGAAGCTGCCGCTGTGCGGGTTGGGGAAGATCGCGGTGACCCGCTCCCAGGCGTCGGTCAGCGTCATCTCGTAGCCCGCCGCCGGCGTCCCGCCGTGGAAGTGGCCGCTGGCGGTGATCGCCGGGCCGGGCGCCTGCGGCGGCCAGATCGCCCACAGCTTCGGCGTCAGCCCGTCGTTGCGCGCGACGACGAAGACGCTGCAGGGCAGGCTGACGCTGGCGCTGGTGCGCAGGCGCAGCGAGACGCTGAAGCGGTCGCCCTCGGCGCTGCGCTCGCGGCGCGCTGAGAAGCGATCGAACAGCACCGCGTCGCGCTGCAGGCGCGCCGCCTCCTCGGGGCCGTCGCTTGGATCCGGCAGCGAACGGCGCAGGACGAGACCGACGCCGAGCGCCACCACCAGCCCGAGCAGCGCGATGGCGGCGGCGCGATCGCGCCGGCGTATGTCGTGTTGCGTCTCCATGCGTCGCCGACCGCCCCCCGTCCCCTCCCCGACACGTCACTTCTGCGCGTGCCGCGCATCCGCGGCAAGCCCCTGCCGACGACCGCGCGTTCAGCGCAGCTCGGTCGAGCCGAGCAGATTGCCGCCCAGGCCGGGATGCCCGACGCGCTTGTCGCCGATCACGTTGACCAGCGAGGCGCGGCCGGAGTCGAAGGCGCGGCGCAACGCCGGCGCGATCTGCTCCGGCGTGACGACGTGCTCGGCGTGGCAGCCGAGGACGCGGAACATCTCGTCGTAGCGAATGTCCGCCAGCATGTTGAACGGCTCGGTGCGGCCCTTGAGCATCGGCATCTCCTCGAAGCCCGGGCCCCAGCTGCTGTTGTTCCACAGCACGGTGTGCACCGGCAGGCGATAGCGCAGCGCCGTCTCGATGTCCCAGCCGCCGATGCCGAGGCCGCCGTCGCCGCTCACCACCACCACCTGCTGGCCGGGGCGCGCCAGCTGCGCGCCGATCGCCATGCCGACGCCGTGCCCGACCGGCGCCAGCGGTCCGGCGTCGATCACCTGGCCGGGGAAGCGCGCCGTCAGCCACTGCGTCACCCAGCCGCTCAGCGTGAACGAGTCGACGATCACCGTCGCGGCGGGATCGAGGGCGCGGCACAACTCGCGCGCCAGGGTGTCGGGATGGATCGGCGTGCGGCCGCGATGACTCGCCTCGCGCTGCTCGAGCATGGCGTCGAATTGCGCGCGCGCGGCGCCGACCTCCGACGCCCAGGCGCCGCGCGGCCGCGGCGTCGCCTGGCGCGCGCGCGCGGCGGCGAGCAACTGCCGCAGGACGAGCTTCGGATCGCCGACCAGCGCCTGCTGCGCCGGCACCTGCCAGCCGATGCGCGACGGCGCCGCGTCGACCTGGATCACCGTCGCCGCCTCGTTCCAGGTCGGCGCGTTGCCGAAGTGCTCGCCGCTCCAGAAGCGAAAGCCGACCGCCAGCACGGCGTCGGCGCGGCCGGTGAACGGCTTCTTCCATGGCCCGCGCACCGCCAGCGGATGATCCTCCGGCACCGCGCCCTGCGCGGCGCGTCGGCAGTACACCGGGATGGCGCAGTGCTCGGCCAGCGCGCGCAGCTCGACGGCGGCGTCGGACCAGAACACCCCGTCGCCGGCGGCGATCAACGGCCGCTCGGCGGCGAGCAGGCAGTCGAGCGCCGCCTCGACCGCCGCCGGATCGGCCTGGCCGCGCAGCGCGTCGGGATCGTAGACCGCCGCGCCGCGCCGCTGCGACGCCGCGTCGCCCTGGTGGTAGAGGATGTTGGTCGGGATCTCGACCAGGGCGACGCCCTGCGGCGCCTGGCGCGCGGCGCGAAACGCCTGGCGCAGGTCGAAGCCGATCATCGACCAGTCGAGCACCCGCTTGGTCGAATTGGCGAAGGAGCGGCACAGCTCGACGCCGTACGCTTCCTGGAACGAGCCAAGGCCGTCCTCGTGGGTCGGGTGCTGGCCGGCGATGCAGACCACCGCACTGCCGGTCATGCCGGCCAGCGCCAGCCCGGTGATGGCGTTGGTCAGCCCGCAGCCGGCGGTGACGCTGCACACCCCGACCCGCCCGCTGGCGCGCGCGTAGCCGTCGGCCGCATACGCACATGCCTGCTCATGTCGCATGTGCACCAGCGTGACACCGTGCTCGCGCAGCGCCGCGAGGATGGGGAACGTGTGGCCGCCGTTGATCGCAAACAGATGGTCGACGCCGCAGGCCTGCAACTCGCGGCCGACGATCATGCCTCCGTCCACCAGCGCCGTGGTTGGCGTGTCGCGCAGTGCCATCGCCGCCTCCTGTGCTCGGCCGCGCGCATAGCGGCGCGCCGGCGAAAAGGAAAGGCAGCGAAAGATTCCCGTTCCACACGCCTATGGCCGCCGCTAGGATGCCGCGCGCATGCTGGCGGCATCGACCCTGGGGGGCGGGGTCCAAGAAGGGCCGGCTCCGTCCTACGCCGCACACCGACAACGCGTCCTCGCCGACAGCGTACCGGTGACCGTCGCGCTCGTCCTGGCGCTGACGCTCTTCTACGCCGTCATCGACCTCTACCGCGCGCCCAACGCCTGGCAGGCGATCAGCTACGCGCTGGAGCTGGCGGTGCCGCTGGTGGCGCTGCTGCTGGCGCGCTCGATCCTGGCGCGCCACATCGAGGCGCTGACGCTCTATGCCGACATCTGCTTCACGGCGCTGATCGCCTTCCGCGTCCTGCTGCCGAGCACGACGGTCTCCGGCACGGCGCTCTTCCTGTCGCTCAAATTGCTCTCCACCGCCGTGTTGTGGCCGTGGCACCCGCTCACGCAGTACATCTCCACCGCGGCGACGATGCTGCTCTACTACCTGGCGCTGAGCGCCAGCGGACGCCTGGTCGAGCGACCGCACGAGATGGTCGGGCCGCTGATCGCTGCGGTGCTGTCCTGCGTCGGCGCCGCGATCGCCGATCGCACCCGCCGCGATCTCTGGCAGCGCAGCCTGGCGCTGAGCGAGTCGGAGAGCCGCGCCCGCAGCCTGCTGGAGGCGGAGCGGCTGCTCGGCGCCATCGCGCGCGAGATCAGCGTCCTCACCGATCTGCGCGGCACGCTCGACCGCATCAACGTGCTCACCGCCGCGGCGTTGGGCTGCGACTATTCGATGACCTACCTGGTCGATCGCGCCCAGGGCGCGGTGATCCCAGCGGCGACGAACTGCGACGACCCGCCGATGCGCGAGGTGATCATGACGCGCCGCTCGCCGCTCGACACGCCGCTGGTGCGCGAGCTGCTCGCCGGCCGCTCGGTGGTGATCAACGACCCGGCGACGCAGACCTGGCTGGCGGCCGAGGAGATGGTCGGCGTGCGCAGCGTCGCGCTGACGCCGATCAGCGCCAAGGGACAGGTGGTGGGCGTGCTCACCGTCACCCGCACCACCAACGCCGCGCCGATCGACGACCGCCAGGTGGCGCTGCTCAAGGCGATCGCGGCGCAGGCGGCGATCGCGATCGAGAACGCCCGCCTGTTCGAGACGCTGGCCAAGTCGGAAGCCAGCTACCGCGACCTGTTCGAGCGCGCCACCGACCTGATCTTCGTCATCGAAGAGGACGGCGCGCTGCGCTTCGCCAACCAGGCGGCGCTCGACTTCGTCGGCATGCCGGCCGAGGCGCTGTGCAGCAAGCGCTGGCAGGACTTTGTCTCGCCCGATTCGCGTGCCCTGGTCGAGCGCCGCCT
Source organism: Deltaproteobacteria bacterium (assembly GCA_033764095.1). Lineage (GTDB taxonomy): Bacteria > Desulfobacterota > Binatia > HRBIN30 > CADEER01 > JBDTMT01. Next base: position 16,161 of record JANRJF010000197.1, read on the forward strand.
GCGCCTGGCGCGCCGCCGTCGGGCCGGCGCCGAGCGCGCCTTCGCCGTCGAGGTGTGCCCGGAGGGCCGCCCATCGGCGGTGCTGGAACTGCGCACGCGCTGCATCAGCCCGCCGGGGCAACCGCGCGCCTTTCAGTGCGTGGCGCGCGACGTCACCGACCGCCGCCGCCAGGAACGCGAGACGCAGCAGCTGCTCACCCAGCTGCGCGAGGCGAACCGCCTGCAGGGCGAGTTCGTCGCCAACATGTCGCACGAGCTGCGCACGCCGCTGAACGTCATCATCGGCTACGCCGACCTGCTCGGCGACGAGCCCGGCCTGCAGGCCGACAGCGACGCGCGCCTCTTCCTGCAACGCATCGCCTCCGCCGGCCGCGCCCTGCACCGGCTGGTCGAGAGCGTGCTGGAGTACGCCCGCCTCGATCGCGGGCGCAGCGTCCTCATCCCGCGCCGCTTTCCGGCCTCCGAGCTGCTGCGCGAGCTGCACGAGCTGGGCGAGGACGTGCGCGGCAGCAGCGAGATCACCGTCCGCGTGCAGGCACAGGCCGACCTGCACTTCTGCACCGACTACGACCGCCTCTATTCCGTGCTCAGCAACCTGCTGCTGAACGCCATCAAGTTCACCGCCGCCGGCAGCGTCGAGCTGGCCGTACGCCGGGTCGGCCTGCAGGCCGAGTTCACCGTGCGCGACACCGGCATCGGCATCGACGCCGAGGAGCTGGCGCACGTCTTCGAGCCGTTCCGCCAGGTGGACGGCTCGCCGACGCGCACCTACGGCGGCGTCGGGCTCGGGCTGGCGATCGTGCGCCGCAACGCCGGCCTGCTCGGCGGCACGGTGGAGGTCGAGAGCCAGCTCGGCGTCGGCTCCTGCTTCCGCGTGCGCCTGCCGCTCGAGCTCAACGAAGACGCCGCCGAGCGCGCCGCCTGACGCGCCGCGCGCGGCTACGGCGTCACCAGCACCTTGACCGCGCCGGCCGATTTGTCGGCCGCGGCGGCGAACGCGTCCGACACCGACGCAAGCGGGAAGCGGTGGGTGATCAGCGGCGCCACCTGCTGGCGCGACGACACCAGCAGGCCGAGCGCGGCGGCGAAGTCGACCGGCACGCCGCGGCGGTCGTACATCATCGATCCGACCAGGCGCGCCTCCTTCACCAGCAGCGTCGTGGCGGGCAACAGCGGCGGCGCGGTGAAGACGCCGAGCATCGCCACCACCCCGCCGGGGCGCACGCAGTCGATCGCATCGGCCAGCGTCGGCGCCGTGCCGCCGACCGTCTCCAGCACCACGTCGATCGGCTGCTCGCGCGCCAGGGCGCGGCGCTCGACGTCGGCGGCGGGGCTGGCGGCGAAGACGCGCTGCGCACCGAGTTGGCTGGCCAGCCCCGCCTGCTGCGGATGGCGCGCCGTGATCCACACCTCGGCCGCGCCGGCGGCACGCGCCGCCAGGGTGCAGAGCAGGCCGACCGAGCCGGCGCCGAGCACCAGCACGCGCTGACCGGGACCGATGCCGGCCAGCCGCGCCGCGTGCACCGCCACCGCTGTCGGCTCGGTCAACGCCGCCAGCTCCCAGTCGAGCTCGGCCGGCAGCGCGAACAACGCCGCCGCCGGCACCGCCACGCGCTCGGCCAGGCCGCCGTCGCGCTGCATGCCGAGGATGCGCAGCCGCGCGCACAGTTGTGGGCGGCCGGCGCGGCACTCGCGGCAGCGCCCACACACCGCCATCGGCTCGACGGCGACGCGATCCCCCGCGTGGACGCCGCGCACCGCCTCGCCGCACGCCACCACCTCGCCGACGATCTCGTGCCCCGGACAGACGCGCGGCGGCGCGCCGTGGCCGAGATACCAGTGCAGATCCGAGCCGCAGATGCCGCAGGCGCGCGGCGCCAGGATGACCTCGTCGGCATCCGGGCTCGGGGCCGGCACGTCGCGCAGCGCGATCGTGCCGGCCGACGCACAATACGCCGCGATCAGCGGGCGAGCTCCTTCACCGCCGCCGGCATCTCCTTGGCAATCCGTACGATCGGAATGCCCGTCTGCGTGTTCTGGTGCATCTCGCACAGCGCGCGCGGCAGATCCTCGAAGCTGTAGACCTCCTCGTGCACGGTCGGCTTGTACACCGTCCCGTAGAGCGCCAGGCAGGCGTTGCAGCCGTCGATGGTGTCGTAGTGGGTGTGGTCGAGGGTGAGCTGCTTCACCGACATCCCGGCCGAGTCGTAGGTGACCTTCTTGTCGAGCTGCCAGCCGGCGCTGACGTTGACGCCGGCGCGCGCCGACGCGGCGATGCCGGCGGCGAACACCGGCCCGCGCAACATATCGCAGACGATGTGCATGCCCTCGCCGCCGGTGAGCTGCTTGACCTCTTTGGCGAAGCCCTTGATGTCGTCGTTGCTGGCGAAGCGATTGTACTTCTTCTGGTCGATCGGCGTGATGCCGAGCTTCTGCAGATGGTCGCGGCGCGCCGGGCTGCCGGAGCAGAAGTAGGCGTTGTGGCCCTCGTACAGGGCCTGCATGAGGAACAGCTCGGACACGCCTCCGCCGAAGCCCAGCACGTTGAGACGCGACACCTTCTCGCGCGACACCTTGATGCGGAAGATGTCGTGGCCGCGCCGCCACAGGTGGTAGGCGGTCGGGGCGCGCAGCGGCAGGGCGGCGATCTCCCAGAGATTGAGGCCGCAGGTGAGCGGCGCGGGAAGGATCTGCCAGTCGGCGACCACCGCCTCCTCGCCATACCAGCCGATCGACTCGGGCTGGTCGTAGGCCCAGATGCGCAGCGGATAACCGTAGATGTCGGGCTCGCCGTTGCAGTGCGTGATGACGATGTCACCGGGCTTGAAGCGCGTCACCTGGTCGCCCACCGCGGTCACCTCGCCGAGCGCGCTGTTGCCCGGGTAGATCTTGCCGCCGCGCAGCTGCGCGATGTTGACCGTGTCGGCGAGCACGGCGTGGTCGACGTTGTGCTCGAGAGAGGCCGCCAGGATGCGCAGGTGCACGTCGCGCGGCCCCATCGGGCGCAGCACCGACTGGTCGAGGGCGATGACGCGCGAGGCGTCGAATTTGTCGAGGTCGTCGTTGACCCGCTTGCGCTCGGCGGCAATCGCCTCGGCGCTGATCGAATAGGCTCTGGGCATGCGGTCCTCCTTGGAACGGCGGACCCTATCGAAGTCGCTGCGGGGCTTCAATTCTGGGCCCCAATGGCCAGCGGCATGCCGGCGCCCCGCTTGCTTGCGGCATGGCGGCCAAGCCCGCAGTATCGGTGGCATGGGCGCCCTGCTCGGGCTGGTCGCGACCGTCGCCGCCATCGTCCTCGGCCTGCGCGCCTGGCAGCGGCGCGCCGTCGAGCGCGCCCAGCCGGGGCGGCGCAGGGAGCAGCCGATCTCGATCACCGACTACGGCGAGATCGACCTGGCGGTGCGCGTGCAGAAATGCCCCTGCGGCGGCGGCTACAGCGTGCGCGGCGAGGGGCCGAGCGGCGACCGTCTGCGCGTCGCCCACGTCGCGTGCCGGCACTGCGGGCGCGAGGCATCGATCTACTTCGACGTCCACGAAGTGCGGCACTGAGCGGGTCGCGTGTTTCCCATGACTCCGGCCCGCCCTTTTGGTAGATGGATGTTCGGCCCCCGCATGAGACCCCTCCTCCGCCTCCTCGCTGCGGTCGGCGCCGCCGCCCTCTGCGCCGCTGGCTGCCAGCAGAGCCGCTCCGTGCCGATGCCGCGCGAGATCGTCGATCTGTCGCCGGTCATCACCCCCGATCTGAACATCCAGCGCTACGGCACCCGCACGCTGAGCTTCCTCGGCACCGAGGGGCGGGTGCGCTCGACGCCGGTGCAGCCGGCCGACCCGCACTTCGCCTGGGGCATGCGGACGCTGGAGTTCCTCAGCCACACCGGCGCGCATCTCGACGCGCCGTCGCGGCTGCTGCGCGGCGGCGAGACGCCGGCGCGCGTCGACCTCAACGACCTGTTCGGCCCGCTGCGCATCATCGACCTGCGCTGGCACAACCGCCACACGCCGATCCAGATCACCGACCTCGAGCTCAAGCCGATCGCAGAGGGCGAGATCGTCGTGCTGTTCATCGGCTACGAGCCGCCGCCGGCCGGCGAGTGGCCGAAGTACGCGCCGCTGTCGGCGCAGGCGGCGGAGTACCTGGTCGCCAAACGCATCCGCGCCGTCGGCACCGACCTGCCGGCGATCGCGCGCTTCGACGAGGTCGAGTCGCGCATGGCGCGCAGCCTGCCGCCGGAAGAGGTATGGGCCGAGTACCTGCCTTTCTTCCAGGCCGGCATCCCGGTGATCGCCGGGCTCACCAACTTGGACGCCATCCTGAAGGAGCCCAACGTCGTGTTCGTCGGCTTCCCGATCGCGTTGGCGGTCGGCGACGGCGCACCGATCCGCGCCGCCGGGCTCATCTACTGACGCGGAGCCGCGCTTGAGTCGGGTCGCGCCAGCGGCATATAGGCCGGACAGGTTGCTGTGATGCGGCTGCGACAAGTCGTGGGGGTCGCGCTGGTGAGCGCGGCGGCGGTGGTCGGAACCGACCTCCTGATGCACAGCTCGCTGCTGCGCCTGCTGCGGCCGCAGATCCTCTCCCCGGCGGACGGCGCCATCGTCAACGGGCCGGTAACGGTGAGCTGGGACGGGCCGCAGCCGATGCAGGCGACGTTGACCGGCAACGGCCAGCGCATCGACCTCGGCCGGCGCGACAGCCCGTTCGAGATCGACCCGACGCGCTTCCCGCGCCCCGGTCAGTATGGCGTCGAGCTCGCCGCGCCGCGCTTCGGCAGCGTCGTGCGCGCCGATCGCCGCTTCATGGTGCGCCGCGCCCCGTTGCGCGGCGCTGCCGTGCCCAGCGAGGAGGGCGGCGAGTTGTCTGCCCCGCCCGGCGCTGCCGCGTCGACCGCCGAGCTCGACGAGCTGAGCGCCGAGCGCGACCGCCTGCGCATCGAGATGGCGACCCTGCAGGGCGAGCTGACCGCGACCCGCCGCGAACGCGACAACAGCGAGCAGGCGCTCGACGCCGTGCAGCAGGACAGCGACGCGCGCGCCATCGCCGCGCAGGCGCAGCGCGAGGAGCTGGCGCGCGAGCACCTGCTGGCCCTGCAGGAGAACCAGGCGCTGCGCCAGCGCCTGGCCAGCATCGCGCCGTGTACGGTGTGGGGCTACGTCTCCGTCCCGCGCCCGCAGTCGGGTCCGCCGAGCCGCGTCGTGCTGGTCAGCGACCGCGCCGGCAACGTCTTCCGCAGCGAGATGCAGTGCGCGTCGGTGCGGCGCGGCGATCCGACCGGCATCTCACCCTGCCTGTGCGTCGGCGCCAACGAATAAGTGCGGAGCGATGAGCGACTGGCGATGAGGGCTCTCCACTGAGCGACGAGCCCCGCATCGCTCGTCACTCATCGCTCATCGCTGCCCTCAGAGCGGCTCGCCGCGACGCACCGGCGGGCCGGCGCCCTCGGGGCGCAGGGGCTCGTCGCCGAGCGTGACGTCGGTCGGAATGCCGTTCTTGGCGGTGACCGCCTGCTCCAGCTTGATCGCGTCGACGTACTGGCCCCAGCCGAGGTCGTTGACGATGCGCTGCGCCTCGCCCTGCATATCGGGGACGAGGTCGTAGATGTCGGGCGACACCTCGGCGTAGATGCGGCCGTCGCGCGCCCCGATCTTCACCGGCTGGTAGATGAACTCGCCCGGCGTGCCGACCGGAATGACCGGAAACAACGCCTCGATGTCCTCCGGATAGAGGCGCACGCAGCCGTGGCTGACCTGCATGCCGACGCCCCACGGGATGTCGGTGCCGTGGATGCGGTAGCCGGGCATGGTGAGCTCGAGGCGGTACTTGCCGAGCGGATTGTCCGGCGCGCCGCCCTCGATCATGGTGCGATGGTCGCCGCGCTCCTTGATGTGCTCCTTGCGGATCGACTCGGGGATGATCCAGGTCGGGTTCTTGGTCTTGCCCTGGACCTTGAACTTGCCCTTCGGCGTGCGCCACTCGTCGCGCCCCAGCCCAACCGGATAGGTGGTCACCAGCAGGGGTTGATCGCCCTTCCGCGGGTGGAAGTAATACAGCCGCATTTCCGGGATGTTGACCACCACACCCGTATACGGAACCTGAGGTAGTACCCAGGCCGTCGGCAGCATCAACGACTTGGCCTTGATGCCGGGAATCCACGGGTCGATGCCCGGATTGGCCTGCTCCAACTCGTTGTAGCCGAGACCGTAGAAGCGGGCGACGTCGAGGAAGGTGTCGCCCTTGGCGGTCGAGTAATGGCGGATGCTGCCGATCATCGTGTCGGCGACCGCCGGGTCGCGGCTGGCCACCACCGCGTAGGGCTCGGTGAGGCGCGCCTTGTTGTAGAAGTCCTCTTCGACCCAGCGCTGCTGCGGCGGATCGGCCGCCAGACCCTGCCCTGCCAGCAGCAGAACCGCCAACACCGCCCACCCCATCCGTCGCATCAGTCCTGCCATCAGTCCCCTAGCGGCCGCAGCCGTTCCGCGGCGCATGAAAGCACAGGCCCCGGAACCAAGAAAGTAGGGATTAGCCGGCAATCAGCGCGCGAATCTCGTCGTGCACCAGCCCGTTGGAGGCGATGGCGCTGCCGCCGTAGGCGGTTGCCCGGCCATCGAAGTCGGTGAAGCGGCCGCCTGCCTCCTCGATGATGATCTTCAACGCCGCCAGGTCCCACGGCTTGAGGTCGACGTCGATCATCGCCTCCGCCTGGCCGCGCGCGATGAAGGTGTAGCCGAAGTAGTCGCCGTAGCCGCGCTGTCGCCCCGAGGCGTCGACCAGTCGCTCATAGGCCGGCCAGTAGCCGCGGCTGCGCAGCACGCCGGCGCCGCCGAACACCAGCATGGCGCGGCGCACCGTGTCGATGCGCGAGACGCGCAGCGGCCCCTGCCGATCGAAGGCGCCCTGTCCTTTCTGCGCGTAGAGCAGGTCGTCGAGCGCCGGGGCGTACACCGCGCCGGTGGTGATCTCGCCCTCCTCCTCCAGCGCCACCAGCGCAGCGAAGAACGGGATGCCGCGGATGAAGCTCTTGGTGCCGTCGATCGGGTCGATGATCCACTTCGGCCCATCGCCGCCGCGCTCGCCGTACTCCTCGCCGAGGATGCCGTGCTGCGGATAGGCCTCCTTCAGCAGCGCCACCGCGGCCTGCTCGGCCTCGCGATCGGCGACCGTCACCGGTGAGAAGTCGGCCTTGCGCTCGACCTGCAGCTCGGTGCGGAAGTAGCGCAGCGCCACCGCGCCGGCTGCCTGCGCGGCGGCAATCGCGACTTCGAGTCGGCGATCCATCGTCACTCTCCTCACCAGACGCGCGGCAGCAGCATCGGCACGGCGCGCTGGTAGCGCCGATAGGCCTCGCCGAAGCGCTGCGCCAGGCGGCGCTCGTCGCGCCGCGCCAGGTAGACGACGACGGCGCTGGACAACAGCGCCGCTCCCCACATCCCGATACGATTCCAGCGCACCGCCTCGGCGAGCAGCACGAGCAGCAGGCCGAGCGTCTGCGGATGGCGCACGCGCCGAAACGGCCCGTAGAGCACCAGCCGCGGCAGCGCCGTGTGCTGCGGCGTGTCGCCGAGATCGAGCCAGCGCCGCCAGCCGAGCTCGCGCCACGCCCACGCCAGCCAGAGCAGGCCCAGCGCCCCGATCAGCAGGCCGAGCGCCATGTTCACGCGCATGCCCGCACCCTACCCGCCACCCGCCGCCCGCCTCAAGCGCCCTGCCCCGCTGGGGACGAGTCGATCGATCCCCGCAGCGAACCGCGGCGTGCATGCGGCGCCGGCTCACCATTCACGCGGCGCCACGCCCGCGCGGATGCGGCTTGCGCGGCGCGGCGGTCGGGCTCTACTGTCGACCGACGCGGGAGGATCGCATGCGTACGCGCGAGTTGATGAGCATCCGCAACACCGGGCACCCGGGGATCAATGCGTTGTTCTCCAAAGCGCACTCGGCGGGCTGGGACATCGACCGCGACGTCGACTGGGATCTCGCGGTCGACGCCGACGACCCGCTGGTCGACCACGCCTGGAGCGCCTTCGGGCGCACGCCGACCTTCCGCGCCCTGCCCGAGGCGGCACAGCGCTACGCGACGCGACGCGGGCTCGGCCGCATGCTCAACATCCTGCGCGTCGGCGAGAGCGTCGCGCAGGACGTGTGCGCCAAGCTGGCGTTGACGCTGCGCGAGGAGGACTACCGCAACCACGCCGTCGCCCAGGCGATGGACGAGGCGCGCCACCACCTCGCCTATCGCCGCTTCCTGGAGAAGATGGGCGAGCAACCGGAGGACATCGACTTCGGCACCGAGATGATGTTCGACCAGCTCCTCGCCGCCGACGCGCCGCTGGAGTTGATCGCCACCGAGCAGTTCTTCCTCGAGAGCCTGGCGATGGACATCTTCGAGAGCATCCGCGACCACGCCACCCATCCGCTGCTGCGCGACATCCTGTCGCTGATCACCCGCGACGAGAGCCGCCACATGGGTTTCGGCATCCTCTACGTCGCCGAGTGGATGCGTGCGCACGGGCGCGACGAGCGCATCGCCTTCGCGCGTCGCTGGCTCGGCCAGATCCTCTTCGCCGCCACCGATCAGCCCGGCCCGCTCATGCTGGGCCGCCTGCTGCAGCGGCTGCGCGAGGCCGGCGTCGACGATGTCGATCGGATGGCGCCGGCGCTGCTCGGCGAGCAGCAGGCGGTCAACGCCGCTGCCCGCGCCGACGCGCTGGCCGGCCGCAAGCTGCCACAGCTGATGAAGAGCGCGCGCCGTGCCGGGCTGCTCGATCCCGACATCCTGGCGGCGCTCAACCTGCGCGATCACCCGCTCGTCGCCGCCACCGTGCAGGCGCCGCTGGCCGCCTGAGTCAGGTGCGCAGCGCGGCGGCGACGCGCACCGCGTCGCGCGTCGCCGCGACGTCGTGCGTGCGGATCGCCGCGGCGCCGCGCGCCACCGCGATGGCGGTGGCCGCCAGCGATCCGGCCAACCGATCGGCGGGCGCGTCGCGCCCGGTCAGCTGGCCGATGAAGCGCTTGCGCGACACGCCGATCAGCAGCGGCAGGTCGAGGTCGCCCAGCTCCGTCAGGCCGCGCAGCACGGCGAGGTTGAAGTCGAGCGCCGACATCGCCGCGGCGGCGAAGAAGCCGATGCCGGGATCGAGCAGCGTGTGCCGAGGCGCCACCCCCGCCGCCGCCGCGCGCGCCAGGCTGGCGCGCAGCG
>JANRJF010000198.1:0-5356 GCA_033764095.1 Deltaproteobacteria bacterium
CGCTGGCGCGGCGCGCTGGCCGGACCCGACGCGCGCGAGCGCACCGCCGTTCCCCCCGCCTGGGTGATCTGGCTCGGACTGGCGCTGATCGTGGGGCTGGCGCTCGGCTTGCGCACCTGGCGGCTGACCGAGCTGCCGGCCGGCTTCTTCTGCGACGAGGCCGGCAACGGCTTCAACAGCTACTGCCTGCTGCACGCCGGGCGCGACGAGACCGGCGCGCGCTGGCCGCTGTACATCTGGTCGTTCGGGGTCAGCTACAAGAACCCGATCTTCGTCTACTCGACCGCGCCGCTGATGGCGCTGCTCGGCCCAAGCGAGCTGGCGGTGCGGCTCACCGCGGCGCTGTACGGCACCGGCACCGTGCTGGCGCTGTTCTTCCTCGGGCGGGCGCTGCTCGGACCGCTCACCGGTCTCGCCGCGGCACTGCTGCTCGCGGTGCTGCCCTGGCACCTGCACTTCAGCCGCATCGGCTTCGAGCTCATCGCCCTGCCCTTCTACTTCACCCTGGCGCTCACCTGTCTGGTGCGCTGGACGCAGGGGCGGCGCACGCTCGCCGCCGCGGCGGTGCTGCTCGGGCTCTGCCTGTACACCTACGTGCCGGCGAAGCTGTTCGTGCCGCTGTTCTGCGCCGGCTTCGCGTGGCTCTACCGGCGCGAGCTGCTGGCGCGCTGGGGCGAGAGCCTGCTCGCCGGCGCGCTGCTCGCCGCCACCGTCGCGCCGGTGGCGATCTTCGACCTCACCCACCGCGAGCAGGCGGGCAGCTACTTCGCCAACACCACCATCCTGGCCGGCGGCGGCGGCCCGCTGCGCATCGCCCGCCGCTTCGCGCACAACTACGGCGAGTTCTTCTCGCGCGAGTTCCTCTTCGAGGCGAGCAACGACCGCATCATCCGCCACAGCGTCAGCGACCACGGCCAGCTCTACTGGTGCCTGGCGCCGCTGCTCGTCCTCGGCATCGGCTTCGCGCTGCTGCGGCGCGACCGCGCCCTGCGCCTGCCGCTGCTGTGGCTGGCGCTCTACCCGATCGCCGCGGCGCTGATGAACGAGATCCCGAGCGCCTCGCGCGGCTTCATCGGCGCGCCGGCCTTCGCGCTGGTGGCGGCGATCGGCGTCGGCGGCGTGCTGCGCCTGACCGCGCGCCCGGTGGCGCACGGCGGGCCGGCCTGGGTGCTGCCGGTGGCGTTGGTGATCGGCGGGGTGGCGATCCTCACCCCGGCGGTGGCCGACTACTGGGTGCTGTACCGCGATCAGTACCCGCTCTACTCGGCCAAGTACTACACCGGCTTCCAGTACGGGCACCGCCAGGTGATGGAGACCTTCCGACGCCTCGAGCCGGTGTATGATCTGCTGCTGCTGACGACGCGCAAGAGCAACCAGCCGGACGTCTTCCTGCGCTTCTACGACGGCACCCGTCGCCCCGCGCGCGCGGTCGAGGACGGCCCGCCGTTCGAGCACAGCGACAAGATGGTGGCGAGCAGCGCCGAGGCCTACGACCACTTCATCCCCGGCCGCCGCATGCTGTTCGCGGTGCTGCCCGAGGAGGTGCCGCTCTACGCCGACGGCGAGGTCGTCCAGCGCATCATCGCGCCGGACGGCACCACCGCGTTCGTCGTCGTCGCGGTCTCGCAGCTGAAGGACTTCATCTCCACCTGGATGGTCGGCGGCCCCTATCCGGAGGGCGACAGCTCGCCCCCACCGAGTTGGACGCCGGACGCGGTGCCGAGCGGAGCCGACGGCAACGGCGTCACCTGGGGGCTGCGCAACGAGCTGTTCGCCGGCGTGCCGCTGAACGACTTCTTCTCGCCCAACGCCGAGTACTCCTGCGCCTGGGCGGTCAACTTCGTCAGCAGCGACGCGCCGCGCGCGCTGCAGGTCTTCGCCGGCTTCGACGACACCGGCGAGGTGTGGGTCAACGGCGCCAGGGTCGAGCTGACGCCGTCCGACGACCCCGAGCAGACGCTGGTCGATGCCGTGCACGGCCCCCTGCAACTGCAGCCCGGACGCAACGCCATCGCCGTGCGCAGCTGTGACGAGATCGGCGACTGGCGCTTCTACTTCCGCCTCGCCGAGCTCGACGGCACGCCGGCGGCCGGGTTGAGCTGGCAGTACGGGCCGCGGCGGGTGCCGGAGTAGATCGGTTGTCGCCTTCCACCAACCCCGAACCCAAGGTTTGACAAGGAAATACCTGCCCGTTAGTCACCTGGCTTTTGCGGCCCCGGCGGGGCCACCCCAAGGAGCTATGGACGAGACGCCCACCAGCAGCGCCCTGGATCGGAAGACCATCGGCGGCCTTACGGTCGAGCAGGCGATTTTCATCCTCGTCGGGCTGATCGCGGTCTTCCTGCGTACCTACGACCTCGGCGTGCGCCCCTACCACCACGACGAGTCGATCCACGCCTTCTTCTCGTGGAAGATCCTCCAGAACGGCTTCAGCGACTACAAGTACGACCCGGTCTATCACGGCCCGACGCTCTACTTCTCGAGCGCGCTGATGATGTGGCTGTTCGGCGACAACGACTTCACCGGGCGCCTGAGCGCCGTCGTGTTCGGCCTCGCCGTGGTCGGCTTCGCCTGGCCGCTGCGCCGCTACCTCGGCCGCTGGGGCGCCCTGTCGTTCCTGTTGCTGGTCACCTTCTCGCCGAGCTGGGTCTACTTCACCCGCTTCGTGCGCCACGACATCTACCAGGCGGCGCTCAACATCGCCGTCATCTACTTCGCCTTCCGCTACGGCGAGACGCGCCGCGCCAAGTTCCTCTACATCAGCGCCATCGCGCTGGCGTTCGCCTGCACCAACAAAGAGGACATGTACCTGCACGCGCCGATCTTCGTCGGCGGCCTGGCGATCATGCTGCTGTGGGGCGCCTGGCGCGGCGAGCAGACGGTCGGCGCTGCGGTGAGCGAAGCGACCGGCTTCGTGCGCGGCAGCCTGGTGCCGATCATCACCTCACTGGCGATCTTCGCGATCATCTGGATCGCGATGTACACCTCGTTCGGCACCAACCCGAAGATGTTCGAGCTCGGCGGGCTGGCGCCGATGCGCGACGCGATCAACTACTGGATGGGGCAGCAGGCGATCAAACGCATCGGCGGCCCCTGGTACTACTACATCCCCGAGTTGATCCTGTACGAGCCGTTGATCACCTTCCCGGCGCTGGCGGCGATCATCGGCGCGATCGCGCAGAAGCCGGCGCCGGATCGCTTCATGCGGTTCTGCGTCGTCTGGGGCGTCGGCGCGCTGGCGGTCTATGCGTGGGCGCAGGAGAAGGTGCCCTGGCTGTTGATCCCGCAGCTGGTGCCGCTGACGCTGCTGGCGGCGCGCTGGTTCGGACGCGTCATCGAGAGCGGCGCCATGCGCCGCCCGGTGCCGGCGCTGGCCACTGCCGCGATCGGCGCGCTGACGCTGTGGTCGCTGGTCGAAGCCAACTTCCTCTACGACGCGCCGCGCCCCGACCAGGATCCCGCCCACCGGCGCGAGACCATGCTGTCGTACGTGCAGTCCACCTACGACATCAACAAGGTCATGCAGCGCATCGAGGAGGCCGGCGACAAGCTCGGCACCGGCGAGAAGACGCGCCTGGCGGTCTCCGGCAACGCCACCTGGCCGTTCTCCTGGTACCTGCGTCACTACCCGGTGAACTGGGCGAACAACCTGCGCGACATCGACGTGCCGGTGCTGATCGTCGACAAGGAAGTGGCGAAGTCGCACGACGAGGTGCTGCTCGACACCTACGAGAAGGTGCCGTTCCAGATCCGCGGCTGGTGGGAGCCGAACGCCCCGACCGCGCCGCAACTGGTCAAGTGGCTGTTCACGCGCGACGCCTGGAGCCCGCTCGGCTCCAGCGACGCGGTGATGTACGTCGCCAAGGATCTGTCGCCGGGCAAGACCTTCACCAAGGTGCAGGTGAACCCGCCGCCCGCCTCGCGCGGATACCCGTCGAACCCCGAGGCGCTCGCCGCCGCGGCGGTGTGGGGTAAGCAGGGCAGCGCGCCGGGCGACTTCAACGAGCCGCGCGGCCTGGCGACCGACAAGGACGGCAACGTCTACGTCGCCGACGTGAAGAACAACCGCATCCAGAAGCTGTCGCCGAGCGGTACGGTGATCACCACCTGGGGCAGCGAGGGCAACGGCGAGGGCCAGTTCAAGGATCCGAGCGGCGTCGCGATCGGCCCGGACGGCAACGTCTACGTCGCCGACACCTGGAACCACCGCGTGCAGAAGTTCGACGCCAACGGCAAGTTCATCAAGGCCTGGCAGCCCGACCCGGGCTTCTGGGGCCCGCGCGGCATCGCGGTGGGCAAGGACGGCACCGTCTTCGTCACCGATACCGGCAACAAGCGCATCGTCTCCTTCAGTGCCGACGGCGTACAGATCGACACCTGGGGCACCGACGGATCGGGCCCCGGGCAACTGATCGAGCCGGTCGGCATCGCGGTGAACGACCAGGGCGAGGTGCTGGTCGCCGACACCGGCAACCGCCGCATCCAGGTCTTCCTGCCGACCGGCGAATTCCAGCGCGAATTCCCGGTCTTCGGCTGGGAGGAGTTCTACACCGAGCCGTACATCGCGGCCTTCGGCAAGGACGTGTTCGTCACCGATTCGCACATGCACCGCTTCGCGCGCTACACCGACGGCAAGTTCACCGGCGCCTGGGGCCGCACCGGCAAGGGCAGCGGCGACTTCAACCGTCCGATCGGCATCGCCGTCGAGCCCGACGGCAGCGTGGTGGTGTCGGACACGATGAACCACCGGCTGCAGAAGTTCAGCCTGCCGGCTGCGCCGGCGGCCGCGGACGCGAAGTAAGGGGTTGGGGGCTGGGGGTTAGGGGTTGGGGAGATCTGGCCCTAACCCCTAACCCCTAACCCCTAACCCCTAACCCCTACGTCCTAACCCCCGATCTTCTTCACCGGTTGCGTCGCGATGATGCGCTGGCGCAGGCGGAAGATATCGACCAGCGCCTTGAGGATGACGCTGAAGTGCGCGCCGGTCTGCACGCCGGCCTCGCGTGCGTAGTGGTGCACGCCGACCTCGCGGATGCCGTAACCGGCGCGGATGGCGCGCGCGTACATCTCGGCGTTGATCAGCGCGCTGTTGGTCTCGATGGTGATCGAATCGAGCACCTTCTTGGGGATGATCTTGAAGGCGCAGTTGAGGTCCTTCACGTAGACGCCGAGCATCACCCGCACCAGCCAGCCGCCGAACAGCTTGGCGTTGAGCCGGCGCAGCAGCGGATCGCGGCGCTCGATGCGGAAGCCGGTGACGATGACGTCCTCGTCGGTGAGCGGCCACAGCTTGTCGAGATCCTTGATGTCGAACTGGCCGTCGCCGTCCATGTAGAACGTGTACTTCTTCGTCGCC
>JANRJF010000199.1:0-12503 GCA_033764095.1 Deltaproteobacteria bacterium
TCTGGCGAAGCTGGCCGCGGAATCGCGCGCGCGTCAGCGGCGCGCGATGCGCTCGTCGCGCACGACGAACCACTCCATCGCCACCGACTCGAAGCTCTGCCCGGTCGGCGCCTGACCGCGGAAGGCGCCGATCGAGGTGCCGCGCTCGATGTAGCGCGCCGCGACCAGATCGCCCTCCGCGATCAGCGCCTCGATGGTCAGGTGCAGGCGAAACGCCTCGTGCAGCTCGCGCCAGATCGGCAGCGCCATATCCATCCCGCCCCGCGCGGAGTTCGTATCGCAACGCAACGCGTATGGTGAGGGTGGCTGGGAGGGTGGGGCGACGTTGAGCCAATCGTCGAGCACGCCTGTTGCCCGTGGGCCGCGGTGAGCAGGGATAGTAGCGCGGGCCTCCGCGCCCGCCTCGTGCCGCGTTGCCGAAGAGCGCGGCGCGCCGCGCTTCGACACGTCTGGCAGGCAGAGACGCCCGCCGTCACTTTATCAGTCGAGATCGGCGGCAGCGCGAGGGGACCGCCCGCACTACGCGAGGAGTCGGAGCTTGGGCCGCCGGCACTGCGATCCTCCATGACGACTGTTTGAAAATCCCCCCTGAACCCCCGTCTTCGAAGGGGGGGAATCAGGGCACCGGCGGATCCGACCGTTTCGCCAGCTCGTCTCTTCGAAGGAGGGAATCAGGGGACCGGGAGATCCGAGCGTTTCGCCAGCTCGTCCGGCGGCACCGGGGCGGGTCGGGTGGTGCGATCGTGCTGGCGCTCGGCGTCGGGTTTCAGCAGTTCGCGCGCCAGGGCGGTGAGGCGGGTCTGGAAGGCGGCGAGGGTCCACTGGCCGAAGATGGTGTGGCCGCCCTCGTAGCACTGCTCCTGGTACTCTTCGTTGGTGGTGACGTAGCCCATGTAGTCGTTGGCGTAGGTGCAGATCAGCACCTCGCGGATGCCGTGCGGCTGCAGCTCTTCGCCGACCGACTGCATGAGTCGGGCGCCGGCGGTGGTGGTGAACTCGCCCGGGCAGCAGAGCAGCGCCAGCTCGCCGATGCGCAGGATCTGCAGCGGCAGCACGGTGGGTACGAGCGGGCTGTCCTTGATGGCGCCGCGGCGCGCCTGGCGCTTCAGCTCGGCGGTGGACGGATCGGCGAAGTCGGGCAGCGCAAGGCGGGCGAGCGGGCGGCCGAGGATCTCCTTGCGGCCGGCCTCCAGCAGGATCGCCTTCGGCCCCTGCGCGGCGTAGACGCGCCGGTAGTATTCCTGATCCGCCTGCGGCATCTGCGCCAGGCGCGCCATACGGCGGCGCTTGAGCACGCCGGCGATCAGCTTCGAGAGGGTCGCCAGGAACGGCGGCATGCCGCGGCCGTCGACCGGCGTGCCGGCGAAGAAGGCGACGCCGTGGCAGGGCTCGCTGGTCTGCGCGTCGGTGTTGCCGTTGGCGAAGCGCGGCTCGGCGGTGACGGCGGTGAAGTCGACGTAGGTGAGGATTGCGTCGAGGCCGCCGCCCAGCGGCGTGCCGCTCGACTCGCTCAGCATGCTGAGTGCCCGCTCGCTCTGCGCGCGGCCGTTGCGCTCGGCGTAGGCGTATTCGGCGGCGCCGCGCAGGCGCTTGCGGCGCTCCCAGTCGCCAGGGCCGTGGTAGTGCGGCGAGATGTCGCCGGCGGTGGCCTGGGCGAAGATCGCCACCGGATCCGCCGCGCCGGCGTCGCGCAGCGCCTGTTCGGCGTGCGCGGCGGCGTAGCCCTTGTTGTCGCCGTCGTACTTGTCGAGCTTGTTGCCGAGACAGGTGGCGTGCACGCCGAACAGCGACAGCAGTGCCTGCACGGTGCCGCCGCGTCGCAGCGCCAGCACCTGCATGGTGCGGTTCATCGCCAGGTCGCGCTCGTGCTCGCCGCGCGGCACCACGTCGGGATTGCGATTGTAGGCGGGCAGCGAGCGGTTCCAGGCCACCGCCACCTGGTCGGCGAAGGCGGCGCGATGCAGCGTCAGCTCGGTCGGTGCGGCACTGCGCCAGGCGGTGAGCACGGCGGCGCTCACCGCGTCCACGACGGCGCGCCAGTGCGGCGTGACGAAGCCCGGCGTCACCACGTTGTAGAGCGCTTCGTGCGAGCAGCCGCCGGGGCCGGAGTGGGTGTGCGTGCAGGTGAGCACCAGCGCCGCCTCGTCGAAGTCGGCGCCGAGCTCGGCGCGCAGGCGCTCGACCACGCCGGCGCGCAGCGCGTGGCTGATCGAGCCGAGATCGCAGCAGCAGACAATCAGCCGGCGTGCGCCGTCGGCGATGCAGAGGGCGCGCGCGTACAGCGGCGTCTGCCGCCCGCGCGCGCGGTGATCCCACATGCCGTAGCCGAACATCGCGTAGCCGTCCGGCGCGACCTCGATCTCCGCGCGTCCCCATCCTGCCTGATGCATGCCGTCTGCCCCCCGAACCGCGTGCCTTAGCGGGTTTCACGGCGTGATCGGAAGGCGGGCGGGTGAGATGCTTGCGATGGCGGGGATTGGTTTGAAAATCCCCCCTCACCCCCCTTTTTCAAGGGGGGAATCAGATGAGCCTTTTCCGAGCCCGAGCCCGTACCCGTCAGTTTCAGATTCTGGGGGGATCGCCCGCCCCGGGCGAGTCGGGCACGAGACCATCCGGGGGGGAGAGGTCTCCACCGTCCGAGAGGGAGCACGGACGGTCACTCGCCGGGGCGGGCGATGGGGGAATGTCAGCCGGCGTCGATCCACAGCTTGCGCAGCGCCCGGGCGTGCAGGCGGTGCACGGTGGTGATGCGCAGGTGCAGGCGGCGCGCGATCAACGCCGGGCTGCAGGGATGGGCGCCGATGCCGTAGCGCAGGCGGACGACGTGGCGCTCGCTCGGGCTGAGCAGCGCGTCGAGCGTGTCCTCGGTGAGATCCTCGACCGCCAGGCGCGGGGCCAGCAGCGGGGCGAAGGACAAGGCGGCCGACATCAGAGACTCCTCGGGTCGATCGGGACGATCCCGTGCCGTCGCGGCGGCACGGGACCGCCGATCGGCGGGTCAGCGCTCAGCAGGTCGTCCAGGTCGTCGCTGCCCGCGTAGCGATAGGGGGCGAAGAGCTCGGTGGCGAGGTAGCGCTCGCCGAAGCTCGGGATGATGACGACGATCAGCTTGTGGGCGTTCTCCGGTCGATACGCGTAGTGCAGCGCGGCGGCGACGGCGGCGCCGGAGGAGATGCCGACCAGCAGGCCCTCCTCGCGCGCCATCCGCCGCGCCATGTCGAACGCCTCGTCGTCGGAGACGGTGATGATGTCGTCGATCAGGGTCGGGTCGACGATCTCCGGGATGAAGCCGGCGCCGAGCCCCTGGATGCGGTGTGGGCCGGGGCGGCCGCCGGACAGCACCGGGCTGGTGGCGGGCTCGACGGCGATGGCGCGGAAGCCCGGGCGGCGCGGGCGCAGCGCCTGCGCGATGCCGGTCAGCGTGCCGCCGGTGCCGACGCCGGCGACGACGGCGTCGACGGTGCCGTCGGTGTCCTCCCAGATCTCCTGCGCGGTGGTGTCGCGGTGGACGTCGGGATTGGCCGGATTGCTGAACTGCTCCAGCACGCGCGCGTGCGGGATCGCGCGCGCCAGGCGGCGCGCTTCCTCGACCGCGCCGCGCATGCCGGCGGCGCCGGGGGTGAGCACCAGGCGCGCGCCGAAGGCGCGCAGCGTGACGCGCCGTTCGCTGCTCATCGTGTCGGGCATGACCAACACGCACTCGTAGCCCTTCACCGCCGCGACCAGCGCCAAGGCGATGCCGGTGTTGCCGCTGGTTGGCTCGACCAGCACGGTGCGGCCCGGTTCGATCGAGCCGTCGCGCTCCGCCGCCTCGATCATCGCCAAGCCGATCCGGTCCTTTACGCTGGCAGCGGGGTTCCGGCTCTCGAGCTTGGCGACGATCTCGGCGGGCAGATCACCCGCGATGCGGTTGAGCCGGACGAGGGGGGTGCGTCCGATCAACTGCGTGATGTCACGGGCGATGTTCATGGCGGTATCCGAGCCGTCGGTCGTCAGAAGACGAACTGCACGCGGCTCATCAGAACCTCCTCTTCCTTGCGGTTGCCGCCGTTGGCGGCGCCGCCGGTGAAGGTGGTGTTGTCGAAGTCGAGCATCAGGCGGACCATCGGGTTCAGCACCCAGTTGACGCCGATCGCCCAGGCTCCCGCCTCGCGCGCCGACCGGCTCGGGTTGGCGAAGCCGAGGGTGTAGACCTTCTTCTCGACGCTCAGCTCGGCGTAGCGGCCGGCGATCTGCCAGGCGCCCCAGTAGCCGTCGAGCAGCTTGAACGGATCGAAGTTCTTGCTCGGCGTGACGCCGCGGAAGGTGCTCTCCTCGCCGGTCAGCACGTAGGAGAACTGCGTCTGCCACGAGGTGGCGGTGATCGGCGCCTTGACGCGGTTGAGCTGCACGTCGTTCTGGCTCTGCGTCCACTCCCACAGGAAGCCGAACGGCCCCCAGTACCAGTAGCCCTGCGGCGCGATGCGCGACTGCGGGCCGTTGGCCTTGGCGGTGCCGGTGGCGGTGGCCGGCGAGTTGGTGACGTAGCTGAAGAACACCTGCTGGCCGTCGCTGCGGTACTGCGGCAGCAGCGGCTGCGAGAGCGAGCCCTTCTGGTCGCCGTAGGTGCCGGCGATGCCGAAGCCGATGCCGCGCGCCCACTCCCAGGGACGGTCCTTGAAGGGCAGGAAGAAGAGGCGGCCGGCGAACATCTTGTCGTCGGTCGGATCCTGGTCGTTGTTCAGGCTGCCGCCGTCGACGGTGCCGTCGAGCAGGGCGAACTGGTACTCCAGCGCGCCGTAGAACGGCTGGCCCCAGAGCATGAAGCCGAGGTCGCGGTTGGGGACCAGGTTGGTCGGCAGACCGCGCTCGACGAAGGTCAGCGCGTTGGCCGACTGCAAGCGCTCGAGGCCGGTCGGCGACTTGTACTTACCGGCCTGCAGGCGCGCCCACGGCACGTAGTTCACGTTCAGGTAGGCGTCCTGGATGACCACCTGCCCGCCGGCGAAGTCCGGCATGAACTTGAACTCGTAGTACTTGAGGAATTTGCCGCGCAGATCGAGACGGGCGCGGCGGAGGAGGAACTGCGAGGTGCCGCCGTCGCCGGAGTTGGTGAAGTAGCGGCCGTCGAAGTGCACGTAGCCGCCGACGTTGATTTTGTTCTGCCCGTCGGGCGACTGGATGAAGAAACCCTTGTCCCAGCCGGCGATCGGCTTGAGCTTGGAGGCCTCCTCGTTGCTGACCTCGATCTTGCGCGTGTCCTTCTTGAGCTCCTTCAGCTCGCGCTCGAGGCGGTCGATGCGCTCTTGCGTGGCGGCGTCGGATCCCGGCGGGTCGGCCGCGCGCGCCAGCCGAGCGCTGAACGCGCCGGCCAGCGCCACGGCAGCGAGAAGTGCGAGAAACCGAGAGGTACGCATGTCTGGCTCCTGTTGCGGGTCATGCGCGTACCTCTGGTCGTCCAGTCAGACGCGAAGAGTTGTCGTTCAGGCCTCCCGTGCCTCGGGTGGGCCGCTGGTCGCGGGCCTCCGTGCCCGCGCTCGCTAGCGCGTCAGGCGCACCTTCTCGGTGCGCTCCACCTGCACCACCACCCCATCCTGCACCACGACCGTGACGGTGCCGTAGCGCAGGCCGTCCAGCGCCTCGCGCACTTTCGTCAGCGCATGGGCGGCGCGACCGTCCTCACGGGAAACACGTTGCGGTTCGACCATCACATCCTCCTCCGATCTCAGATCGAGTAGTCCTGGACGAAGACGCGCACCCGCTTGGGGAACACGTAGACGTCGTCGCCGGCGCGGATCTGCAGCTGCACGTAGCGTTCGGGGGCGAGCACGACGTTGAGCGGCAGGCCGAAATCACGCGCCAGCAATTCCACCTTCACCGACGAGCCGGCCGGGTTGATGCGCAGCACCTCGGCGCGCAGGCTGCCGGGGCCGCCGGCGATGCGGTCGATCTCCAACTCGTGCGGCCGCACGTAGACGGTCGCCGGCTTGGCCTCGCGGTGCGGGTAGTCCGGGTAGGCGAGCTCGAAGCCGCCGGCCACCGCGCGGCCGCCCTCGACGCGGCCGTGGAACACGTTGACGTTGCCGAGAAAGTCCATGACGAAGCCGTTCGCCGGATGCTCGAACACTTCCTCCGGCGAGCCGACCTGCTCGATGCGGCCGTGGTTCATCACCACGATGCGGTCCGACACCTCGAACGCCTCTTCCTGGTCGTGGGTGACGAAGACGCTGGTGACGTGGATCTCGTCGTGCAAGCGGCGCAGCCACTGGCGCAGCTCGGCGCGCACCTTGGCGTCGAGCGCGCCGAACGGCTCGTCGAGCAGCAGCACCTTGGGCGAGGCGGCGAGCGCGCGCGCCAGCGCGACGCGCTGGCGCTGGCCGCCGGAGAGCTGCGACGGCACCTGGTTGCCGAGCGTGTCGAGCTGGATCAGGCGCAGCAGCTCGGCGACGCGGTGCTCGATCGCGTCGCGCTTCCACTTCCGCACGCGCAGCGGGAAGGCGACGTTGTCGAACACCGTCATGTGGCGGAACAGCGCGTAGTGCTGGAAGACGAAGCCGACGTTGCGGTCGCGCGGCGAGCGGTGGGTGGTGTCGACGTCCTCGTAGTGGATCGTGCCGTGGTCGGCAGCTTCCAGCCCGGCGATGATGCGCAGCAGCGTCGTCTTGCCCGAGCCCGACGGGCCGAGCAGGGCGACCAGCTCGCCGTGCGGGACGTCGATGGAGACGTCGTCGAGGGCGGTGAACTCGCCGAATCGCTTGGTGACGTTGCGGATGGCAATACCCACGCCGGCTCCCTCCTCTCGGCGCGCGGCGCCGTTGGTGTCGCTCGCGTTGTCGCGTGGCACGAGCCGTATGGTTGGAACGGATGCAGCCGCCGCCGTGGCGTGGTCGCCATTGGCGCTCGGTGCGACGGGGCCGGCGGCGGGCGCGCCGGCCGTGGCGGCGCTCGCCGCGGCGTCCGCGGCGGCGACGACGAGATCCTCGGTCACCTCGCGAGCGCGCGCCGCGGTGTCGCGGCGCTGCTTCCACTCGAGGCCGGTCTTGATGCCGAGCGTCACCAGCGCCAGCCCCGACAGCAGCGAGGCGGCGGCGAAGGCGCCGGCCATGTTGTATTCCTGGAACAGCTTCTCGACGCGCAGCGGCAGGGTGTCGGTCTGGCCGGTGATGTGGCCGGAGACCACGTACACGGCGCCGAACTCGCCCATCGCGCGCGCGTTGCAGAGGATGATGCCGTAGAGCAGGCCCCACTTGATGTTGGGCACGGTGATCTCGCGGAAGATCTGCCAGCCGCGCGCGCCGAGGCTGACGCCGGCGATCTCCTCCTCGGAGCCGATCGACTCCATCACCGGCAGCAGCTCGCGGGCGACGAAGGGGAAGGTGACGAAGGCGGTCGCCAGGATGAGGCCGGGGGTGGCGAAGACGATCTTGATGCCCTCCTCGCGCAGCCACGGTCCGAGCCAGCCCTGCAGGCCGAAGATCAGCATCAGCGACAGGCCGGCGACCACCGGCGACACGGCGAACGGCAGGTCGATCATCGAGGTGAACAGCGCCCGGCCGCGAAAGCGGAAGCGCGCGATCGCCCAGGCGGCGGCGAGACCGAACACGACGTTCAACAGCACGGCGGTCGGCGCGACGATCAGCGTCAGGCGGATCGAGGCGAGCGTGTCCGGGTCGTTGACCAGCGCGTCCCAGTACGCGCCGGGCCCGCGCGCCAACGCCTCGTAGAAGACGTTGACCATCGGAATGACGACCAGGACGCCGACGATCAGCAGCGCGGTGGCCACCAGTGCCCAGCGGACGGCGGCGGGATCCTCCTGGGCGCGGCGCACGGCCGCGGCGGCATCAGGTGTAGCCATGACGCTTGGTCCACCTTTCGAGCAGATTGATGGCGACGAGCAGCGAGAACGACATCGCCAGCATGACCACGGCGATGGCGGCGGCGTCGGCGTAGTGGAACGACTCCAGCGACGCGACCACCAGCACCGGGGCGATCTCGGTCTTGAACGGCATGTTGCCGGAGACGAAGACGACCGAGCCGTACTCGCCGATGCCGCGCGCGAAGGCGAGCGCGAAGCCGGTGACCGTGGCCGGCAGCAGGGTCGGGATCAACACGCGCCAGAAGGTCTGCCAGCGCGTCGCACCGAGGCAGGCGGCGGCCTCTTCGACCTCGGCCTCGAGCTCGGCGAGCACCGGCTGCACGGCGCGGACGATGAACGGCAGGCCGATGAAGGTGAGCACCAGCACGATCGCCAGGCGCGAATAGGCGCCCTCGATGCCGAGCGGGACGAGATACTGCCCGAGCCAGCCCTTCTTCACGTACAGGCTGGAGTACACCAGGCCGGCGACCGCGGTCGGCAGCGCGAACGGCAGGTCGATGATCGCGTCGAGGATGCGGCGGCCGGGGAACGAGTAGCGCACCAGCACCCAGGCGATCAGCACGCCGAAGGGCACGTTGACCAGCGCGGCGACGAACGAGGCGCCCAGCGTCAGCGCGTAGGCGGCGCGTGCCCGATCGGTCCACACTGCGTCGACGAAGTCGGCCCAGCTCAGAGTCGAGGACTTGAGCAGCACCGCTGCGATCGGGATCAGGATCAGCACGCTCATGTAGGCGCTGGCGTAGCCGAGGCTGAGCCCGAAGCCCGGCAGCACGCGGCGGTTGACGTCGGCGGACATGCGAGTCGCTCAGCGCAGCAGGGCGAGCGCCGCCCAGGCGATCGCGCTCCAGAGGACCAGGGCGAGGCTCAGGCCGGAGAGCAGCCCGAGCAGCGGCATGTGCGGCGCGCGGTCGGGGCGGGCGCGGTCGGCGATGACCATGTTCAGCTGGGCATATGTCGGTCGCATCGCCCTACCGTCCCTGCGTGTAGATGCTGTCGAAGATCTTCCCGTCACCGAAATACTTGTCGTAGGCATCGGTCCAATCCTTCGCCACGGTGTCGATCTTGAAGAGATTCACCGGCGGGAACTGCTTCTGGTACTTGGCCGCCACCGCGGCATCGATCGGGCGGTAGAAGTTCTGCGCGATGATCTCCTGACCAGCCGGGGTGTAGAGGAAGTCGAGGTAGGCCTTGGCGGCGGCAGTGGTGCCGTGGCGCGCGGCGTTGACGTCGACCACGGCCACCGGCGGCTCGGCGAGAAAGCTGACCGAGGGATAGACGATCTCGAACTCGCCCGGGGTTTCCTTCTGCTGCAGGTACGCCTCGTTCTCCCAGGTGAGCTGCACGTCGCCGATGCCCTTCTGCGCGAAGGTCACGGTGGCGGCGCGAGCCCCGGAATCGAGCACCGGCGCCTGCTTGTAGAGCTTGGTGACGAACTCCTTGGCCTGTTCCTCGCTGCCGCCGGCCTTCAGCACCTGTCCCCAGGCGGCGAGGAAGGCGAGCTTGCCGGCGCCGGAGGTTTTCGGGTTGGGGGTGACGATCTCGACGCCGGGCTTGACGATGTCGTTCCAGTCCTTGATGCCCTTTGGGTTCCCCTTGCGGACGAGGAACACGATGGTGCTGGTGTAGGGCGTCGAGTTGTTCGGAAAGCGGCTCTCCCAGCCGTCGCTGATCAGTCCGACCTTGCGGATGGCGTCGGTGTCCGGCCACATCGCCAGCGTCACGACGTCGGCCTCGAGGCCGTCGACCACGGCGCGCGCCTGCGTGCCGGAGCCGCCGTGCGATTGCTTGATCTCCAGCGTCTCGCCCTTCTGCTGCTGCCACGTGGGGATGAACTGCTCGTTGACCGCCTTCCAGAGCTCGCGGGTCGGGTCGTAGGAGACGTTCAAGAGCGACTCCTCGGCGAAGGCCGGAGCGACGAGCACGAGGCAGAGAGCGATCAGAATTCGGATGGTGCGCATGAGTCCTCCTTGAGAGAGCGGATTCGAGTTCGTGTCCGCCGACGGCAGGGCCGGGCGGGATGCGCGTGGCGCGCAGAAAAAAGGCCCGGGAGGCGTTGCCTCCCGGGCCTTCGAATTACCGTGGTTGAACGAGCGGTCCGCCGATCAGGCGACGCCCTCCGCAACACGTCCGCAGGCGCGAGAAGCCTCCCAGGCCCTGGTACAACAACAACACATGTAGGTGCGGCGCGACGTGCTCATTGCGATTTCCCTACTAGCTCGATCGAGAAACCGGAGTCAATGCATTTCTTCGCCCTCGGCGAAAAATAGTCCGGCGTCGCGGAGCAACCGGGAAACCACGTCGGCGAGTGCGCGGCCGAGCCTCTGGTGCTGGTCGGCGTCGAGATGGACGCCGTCCACCCGGCTCGCGGCGGTGACCGTCGAGGCCGCGAAGAAATGGCAGCTTTCGTCAGCGGCGACGCGAGCATACGCGTCGGTCGCACCCGTCGATCTGAGCCCGGCAGCGCGGAACTTGGGGGCGATCGGGCCGCGCGGTTCGCCGATCGCGGGCGGCGCGACGAGCAGGACCTCCGGCACCGGCATGCCCGGCTCGAGCGGCGACCGACGGATCGCCCTCACAACGGCGGCGAGCCCCTGGGCCGAGCTCCAGGCGTCATTGTGTGGGTGCGTGACCTGGAAGTCGTTGGTGCCGAGCATGACGATCACCAGCGCCAGCGGCGAGTTGATCTCGATGCGCTGCTCGAGGCCGACCAGCCCGTTGCGCCCCGGCTTGAACGGGTCGTCCCACGCCGTGCGCCGCCCGTTGAGACAGTCCTCGATGACGCGCGTGCGGCGACCCGCTGCCGCCAGCGCCGTCTCCATCACGCCCGGCCAGCGTTGCGCGAAGCGCAGCCGGCGGCGGGTGTCGGGGATGATGCCCCAGGTCAGCGAATCGCCGTAAACCAGGATCTGCGGCGGCTCGTGGTCGGCCATGGCTCACCAGGCGACCGCGACGTACTTGGTCTCGGCGTACTCCAGCAGGCCCTCGTGGCCGCCCTCGCGGCCGAGGCCCGACTGCTTGACGCCGCCGAACGGCGCGGCGGGATCGGAGACCAGACCGCGGTTGACGCCGACCATGCCCGCCTCCAGCGCTTCGGCGAGTCGCAGCCCGCGGCCGAGGTCGCCGCTGTAGAGGTAGGACACCAGCCCGTGCTGGCTGGCGTTGGCGAGCCGCACCGCCTCGGCCTCGCTGTCGAACGCGACCAGCGGCGCGACCGGACCGAAGATCTCCTCGGCCAGGATCGGCGAGTCGGTGGCCACCCGGTCGAGCACCGTCGCCGGATAGAAGAAGCCGGCGCCGCTCGGTGCCGCGCCACCGCAGCGCACGCGGGCGCCGGCAGCGACCGCGGCGTCGACCAGCCGCGTCACCTTGTCGCGCGTCGCCGCGTCGACCAGCGGGCCGATGCGCACGCTCGGGTCGAGCCCGTTGCCGAGCTTCAGCCCGGCGAACGCGGCGCTGAGCTTCTCGGCGAACGCCTCCAGCACCGGCCGCTCGACGTAGAAGCGGTTCGCCGCCGTGCACGCCTCGCCATTGTGGCGCAGCTTGGCGAGCAGCGCGCCCTGCACGGCGGCGTCGAGGTCGGCGTCGGCGAAGACCAGGAACGGCGCGTTGCCGCCGAGCTCCATCGAGCACCGCAGCACCCGCTGCGCCGCCTGCGTCAGCAGCAGCTTGCCGACCTCGGTCGAGCCGGTGAACGACAGCTTGCGCAGCCGTTCGTCGCGCATGAGCGCCGCGACCACCTCGGCATTGCGGGTGGTCGGCACGACGTTGACCACGCCCGGCGGCACGCCGGCCTCGGCGAGCAGCGCGGCGACCGCCAGGGCGGTGAGCGGCGTTTCGCTCGCCGGCTTCAGCACCACCGCGCAGCCCGCCGCCAGCGCCGGGCCGATCTTGCGCGTCGCCATCGCGGCCGGGAAGTTCCACGGCGTCACCAGCAGCGCCACGCCGATCGGCTGGTGCAAGACGATCATCTTGTTGGCGCCGCCCGGCGCGGTGGCGATGCGGCCGTCGAGCCGCACCGCCTCCTCGGCGAACCAGCGGAAGAACTCGGCCGCGTAGCCGACCTCGCCGCGCGCTTCGGCGATCGGCTTGCCGTTCTCGCGCACGATCAGCTCGGCCAGCGCGTCGCTGCGCGCCACCATCAGCTCGAAGGCGCGCCGCAGCACCTCGCTGCGCTGCCGCGGCGCGGTCGCCGCCCACCCCGGCTGCGCCGCGTGCGCCGCCGCCAGCGCCGCCACCCCCTCGGCGACCCCAGCGTCCGCGACGCGCGCCAACTCGTCCCCGGTCGCCGGCTCGTGCACCGCGAACCGCGCCCCATCCGCCGCTTCACGCCAGGTGCCGTCGATGAAGAGCTGCGTGTCCATGATCCGGACATAGCGCACTCGGCCGAGAAGCGTGACCAGTGACCGGTGGCGTTTCGATTGTCGTCCGAAATCGCCCTTGAGCTAGGCGACTTGCCCGTCCAGCCGAACCGGCGACTATGTTCACCGGTCACCGGTCACCGGTCACGCGGCTTTGCCCAAGAATTCAGTTCGGACCCCCATCCTCACCTTCCCCCGCTGACGCGGGGGAAGGGACCGAACCGACACGCTTTGTCGCACATGGCCGGCATGGATCCGATTCCTTCCCCCGCACCGCGGGGGAAGGCCAG
>JANRJF010000200.1:0-24146 GCA_033764095.1 Deltaproteobacteria bacterium
TCACCTTCCGGACCAACGCCGACGTCGGCGGCAATCTGCCGGTCGAGCAGCTGACCCGCGACTTCGACGCCGTGGTGCTCGCCGCCGGCGCCACCAAGCCGCGCGACCTGGCGATTCCCGGCCGCGAGCTGGCCGGCATCCTCTTCGCGATGGACTTCCTGCCGCAGCAGAACAAGGTCGTTGCCGGCGACACCGTCGCCGACCAGATCCGCGCCGACGGCAAGCACGTCATCATCCTCGGCGGCGGCGACACCGGCTCCGACTGCCTCGGCACCTCGAACCGCCATGGCGCCGCCTCGGTGCACCAGTTCGAGCTGCTGCCGCAGCCGCCCGACAGCCGCACCGCCGACATGCCGTGGCCCTACTGGCCGATGATCCTGCGCACCTCCAGCTCGCACGAGGAGGGCGTCATCCGCGACTGGAGCATCAACACCAAGGCCTTCCACGGCGCGAACGGCAGGGTCACCGAGCTCGAGGCGGTGCGTCTCGAATGGGTCACCGGCGACAACGGCCGCCCGCAGATGAGGGAGATCGCCGGCAGCGAGTTCCGCCTCAAGGCCGATCTCGTCCTGCTGGCGCTCGGCTTCCTCGGCCCGGAAGCCGGCCCGATCAAGGCGCTCGACCTCAAGACGGACGAGCGCAGCAACGTCGTCGCCGACGCCGACTACATGACCAGCCGCCCCGGCGTCTTCGCCTGCGGCGACGCCCGCCGCGGCCAGTCGCTGGTGGTGTGGGCGATCTGGGAAGGCCGCGAGTGCGCCCGCGGGGTGGACAAGTTCCTCATGGGCCACACCGATCTCCCCGCGTCGCCGATGCTCTGACTGGTGGTGGCGGCCCGCCGCCGCCGCCGCCGCAGTGATACCGCGCCGAGTGCGACGGCGGCCACGCAGGGCCACCACCACCCGCAGGAGCCGTCACCGCAGGGAGTGAAGGAGTGGGGACAACGCCGCCCGAGTTGATGCCGTTGGTCAGCGTCGCGCTGGGGCTCGGCCTGGCGGCGGCAGCCGGCTTTCGCGTCTTCGTGCCGCTGCTGGTGCTTGGGGGCGCGGCGCGCGCCGGCTACGTCGGGCTCGCCGACGGGTTCGAGTGGCTGGCCACGACGCCGGCCCTGGTCGCGCTCGGCACCGCCACGCTGGTCGAGGTGGCGGCCTATCACGTGCCCTACGTCGATCATCTGCTCGATGTGCTTGCGACGCCGAGCGCGGTGCTGGCGGGCGTGATCGCCAGCGCCGCGGTGCTGACCGACATGCCGCCGGTGGTGAAGTGGACGGTCGCGGTCATCGCCGGCGGCGGCGCGGCCGGCCTGGTGCAGAGCGCCACGGTGGCGGCGCGCATCGGTTCGACGGCGTTCACCGGTGGCCTCGGCAATATCCTCTTCGCGAGCCTCGAGATGTTCGGCGCCGCCGGCACGGCGCTGTTGGCGATTGCCCTGCCGTTGCTGGGGCTGATCCTGGTGCTCATTCTGCTGCTCGCCGCCGCGCTGCTGCTGGCCCGCGTCGTCCGCCGGCGTCCGAGCGATGCGCGATGACGGACGAGTAGCGCGGGCCTCGGCGCCCGCCGCCGGTGCAGCCCGATGAGCGACGAGTAGCGCGGGCCTCCGTGCCCGCCGGCACTGTCGGATGCGGCCACTGCGGGCCGCGCTACGGTGATCGTCGGGCTGGAGGACGGTCGCCGCTTGCCAACGGCGTTGGGACACCAGCGCACCCGAGAGACGGTGAAGCCGAAGCGCATCGTCGCCCAGAACACGGAGAGCCAGAGCGCCGGCCGCCGCGCGCAGCCTCTGCCGCGATCGAACGACAGGTGCGGCCGCCGGAGATCGTCGCGCGCGGCACGTTCTGCAGCTGCATGATCATGTCGCGGAAGGCGAGGGTCATGCGGCGCATCGCTTCGACGTTCACCGTTTCCATGCCGAAGGCGGGGGTGCGCAGCGTCCAGGGTGCGGCGATCGCCGCCAGCGTCGGGAAGCCGCGCGACTCGTAGGCTTTGCCCTCGCCGTTGGCGATGCCGGCGGTGAACGGCACGACGGCGACGCGCTCGAGATCGTGTTGGGTGACGCTGGCGCCCGCAGCGTCGAGGATCGCGGCGGTCGGTGTCGCGAAGATGAAGGTCAGCTCGGGCAGGCCGCTGGGTGTGAGAACACGCCCGACGCCGTCCTGGCGCGGAACGGCGAGGAACTCGTTGGCGCCGAGATGCTCCAGCACCACGACCAGCGACACCGTGTCGCAGGCGGGCACCAGGCTCTCCGCATAGCGCGCGGCGCCGTGCGCCGAGAGGTAGAGGTGCGCGGTGGTGAAGGCGAATTCCAGCGCGCGCGGGCGGCAGGCGGCGGGCAGGGCGGCGAACTGTTGCGCCAACGCCAGCATCGCCAGCGGCCCGTTGTCCCAGAGCGGGTTCATTCCGTCGGTGTGACTCGCGACCACGATCTTCTCCGGCCCCGCGCCCGGCAGCGTCGCGATGAGATTCGAGGTGTCCGCGCGCCGGCTGAAGCCGCGCGTGGTGAGACGCGCGCGCGGCGCGGTATCGCCGCGCGCCAGATCGATCAACGTGCGGCCCTCGTCGGCGCCGAGGAAGACGCCCGGGATCGGCCAGACTTCACCCCGATAGGGTTGGTACTGTCCGGCGATCTGCGCGCGGGGGAACTCCTGCACCATCACCAGACCGGCGGCACCGGCGGCGGCGGCGGCTTTGAGGTCGTCGAGAGTCTGATGAGAGAGATGCTCGCGTTCGTACAAGGCGTCGGGCGCGAGCGTGTGGCGCGGATCGTACCAATAACTGGCGACTTGCTGGAGCAGCGCGTACGGCACGCCGAGCGGGCGGAGCTCGCGGATGACGATCCTCCCGGCGGCGACCGAGGCGGTGATGGACTCGCCCGCGGGGACGTACGCCAGCGCCGCCTCGACCCCGCGGCGATCGGTCAGAGCGGCGTACGGAATCGGCCCCGCCGTCGGGATCGTTCGGCGGCTGTCGTCCGACGTGAACAGGTTGAGCGTGGCGCGCTGCTCGAGCTGGCGTGGTTCGAGCGCATAGCTGTCGACGCGCACTTCCAGGCCGGGGACGCGCAGCAGCTGCTCGCGCAGCCAGCCGAGCCAACGGCGCTGTGCCTCGCCCGCGGTCGGGCGCGGCCCGAGGTCGGCCATGATCTGGTGCCAGGCGCGCAACTCGTCGACGCCGGCGAATGGGGCGTTGGCGACGGCGTCGGCGCAGGCCGGATCGAGCGCGACGGCACGCGGCGCGGCGGCCAGGGCGAGCAGCACCGCGGCGGCCCGCGCTACCGCGGCGAAGCGGAGCGGTACGGATGTCGCGCGGCTGGGCACGGTGCACTAGCGCGGCAACGCCAGCAGGGTGCCGTCGACCTCGCTGACGACGCTGCCGCTCGACGTCACCACGGTGAACTCCGCCGACTGGGCGCTGACGAAGCCCTGGCGGCAGCCGTGCAGCCGCACGTCTGCATCCCACCGCACCGCGCTGATCATCCCGGTGGTGTAGTCGAACGACTCGACGCCATCGACGAAGTGCTCGCCGTCGTCGGAATAGTCGGTGTAGCGGATCTCCAGCCGGTTCGATGCTCCGGGCGTGAAGCTGACCTGCGCCAGGCCGCTGAACGTGCCGGCGGTAGTGACCGGATCGGCGGGCCCTGGCGGCAGGAAGCCCTCCAGCGCCGGCGCCCAGGCGAGCGACGGCATCGGGCTGGGGACGACGGGGCTGGTGATCGGCGCACGCGACGACAGCTGGGCGATGACGATGCGCGAGGCGCCGCCGGCGAGCGCTTCCTGCCACCAGACGATCCGCGTGCCGTCGGGGTGCCAGTTGGCGATGAACTTGCCGTCCCATCCCTCCGCCAGCGCCGTCGGGTGCAGCGCCTGGCCGATGTAGTCGCCGCGCTCGCCGTAGCGGTCGACCAGCCACGGTTCGATCAGCGGCGGCAACGCGGTGAGGAAGAAGTACTTCGTCACCGTCACCAGCGGCACGTTGATCAGCGGCGAGCGCGGCACCTGCGCCACGGTCGCGACCAGGCCGCTGCCGCGGCCGCTGCCGATCACGTGCCAGGCGTCGTCCGCCGAGAAGGTCACCGGCTCGTCGTAATCCGGGTGCCGCGTCACCGGGGTTATGGAGCCGTCGGCGAGCGAGACGCGCACGGTTTCCGAGTTGGCGGTCGACACCGGGCTGCCGTCGATGCTGATCACGTACACCGCCTGGCCGTCGCGGCTGAACTCCTTGAGCTCGCCGATCGGCGAGACGACGCGCGGATCGGCGACCTCGTAGTGATGGTCGAAGCGCTGCAGCACGCCGACGATGCTGACCAGGCCAGTCGTCCCGCGCGTGTCGCGGCGCGCCTGCGTGAATCCCACGTGCAGGTTGTCGGGTGCGACGCGGAACTCGCGCTGATCCTGGATGATGGCGGGGTCGTCTGCGGCCGGTATGACGATGGGCAGCAGCGCCGCGCTCTGGCAGTCGACGACGCTCGGCGTGCATTCGAGGACGGCGTGGTCCGCTGCCGCGACCACTGACTGCGTGCCGACGCGCAGCATGACGCGTTTCCCGTCGGGGAAGGCGATCGGCTTGTTGAGCGGCGGGTCGCCGGGGCCGGCAAGCGGGCAGGTGAGGCAGCGGAAGTCGCCACCGTCCGGCGCGATCGTCGCGATCTGCAGCGCGTCGTAGCCAGTGATGCGAGCGCCGAAGAGCAGGCGATTGCCGTCGGCGCTCCACCAGGGAAACTGCGGAGCGCTGACGTCGGCCGGCATCGGCACGACATGCAGGTCGATGGGCTCGGGGGGCGGCGGCGGCGGGCCGAGGACGGGGCAGAGCCCACCGATGGTGTTCAGGCCGCGGCTGGCGCGCGCCTTGGCGTGCCCGGCGAGGCAGCGCGCCAGATCGGCGCCCGCGCAGGCGGGAAAGAGCGCGGCGAGGTCCTGCCCGGCGCAGCGTGCCGCGATGGTCTCGGCGAGCGAGCGACCGCAGGCCGCCGCCACCGCACCACTGGCATCGCTGCCCTTGCAGCGCACCAGCGGCCGCGCATCGACAGCGCTCGACAACGCCGCCCGCGCACAGTCGGCATAGTCGGCGACGAAGCGATCGGCGCAGCGTCCGGCTTTCGCCAACACCGCGAGCTGGCAGCGCCGGGCGGCGCGTTCGGCCGGCGCCACCACGCTGGCGCCGAGCACGTCGTGCACGAAGGCCGACTCGGCGCCGATCGCCGCGCCGGTGACCGTGTCGGGGACGTAGCCCCACTCCGGCGCCGCCGCGCACAGGCGCGCTTCCATGCGGTGCGTCTCGGCGACGCTGCGCCACACCTGACGGTCGTCCGCGATACAGTTGTCGATGCTGCGGCCGGCGCGCGCCGCGGCGTCTGCGTTGGCCAGGCAGCGCCGGATGGCGGCGCGCTGCGTGTGCGCGACCTGGCGAAACGCGCCGGTCGCCTTCACAACGCAGCGTTGCTGTGATTCTGAGAGCCCGGCTGCCGAGGCCACGCAGGGGACGACCAGTGCGCAGACGAGCCAAGCGGTGAGCCCGCGACGCGAGCGACGAACGAGCGGCATCGATCTCCCTCGGGAGTCGTCCTAACTGCTCGGTTAGTGAAATGTCAACCGATCGGTTAGGATACGGCGCGGGGCGATTGGAGGGGCCATGACGACGGCACGCCGGCGCGGTAGCGCGCGGCGGGCGGCGACGCCGCGCGCCGCACGCCGCGCCACACGCACCATGTCACGCAAGGCGCAGGGGGAAGAGACGCGGCGGGCCATCCTGGAGGCCGCGGTAGAGCTCTACGCCGAGTCGGGATTCCGTGGCACTGCGCTCAAGGCGATCGGCGAGCGCGCCGGCGTCCATCACGCGACCGTCCTGTACCACTATCGGACTGGTCGCGATCTGCTGGTCGCGGTGCTGCAGGAGCGCGACCGCCGCTACCTGGAGTTTACCCGCGCGGTGTTCCAGGAGGGCGGGCTGAAGCCGCTGGAGAATCTGCCGCTGATGGCGCGCTTCAACCAGGAGAACCACGTCTGGGCGAAGCTGTTCACCGTCCTGCAGGCCGAGAACTTCGACGCCGGCAGCGAGTTGCACGACTACTACCTCGAGCGCCGCAACGCCGGGCGCGAGATGCTCACCAAGGCGCTGCGCGAGGCGAAACAACGTGGGGAGGTTCGCGGCGACGTCGACGCCGAGCTGACCGGCGACACGATCATGGCGTTCGCCGCCGGGGTGCAGGTGTTCTACCTGATGGACCCGACGCGCGTGGATCCAGTCGCGCTGTACGAGCGCTTCACCGCCATGCTGCTCGGCGACATCACCCGCGGCGCGCGCGCATCGTCTACGCGAGCACCGCGCGCCACGCGCTAGCCGCTCAATCGCCGGCCAGGACCGCTGCCACCAGCGGCGCGCCTTCAGGAAGGCCGGCCATCGGCTAGACGAACGCGACCACGTTGCACGGTGTGCACTGGCCGCAGATGCACGACTGCTGCGGATTCTGCGGCGGGCCGCCGCATTTGAGTGTGGGCTCAGCCCGTGGTCGAGGCGGCGGGCGCCTGGAACGCGTCGACCAGGTCGGCGACGGTGGTGCGGCGCGAGATCGGCCCGGCGGCGGCCTCCAGGCCCTCGGCGCGTAGCACGTCGCGCACGGCGGCGTGCGCTTCCGCCAGGCGCAGCCCGACGCCCTGCGCCGCGAGGTCGGCGGCGAGGCGGTTCAGCATGCGCGCGCCGGCCAGGTCGACGTACGGCGAGGTCGAGAGGTCGACGATCACCAGCCGCACCGGCGGCTGCTGGCCGCGGGCGCGCGCCAGGATCTCGCGCAGGACGTTGTCGACGTTGAAGTACATCAGGGATGCCTCGACGCGCACCATCAGCACGCCGTCGACCGCCTGGTTGTCGGGATTGCGCTGGCGGTCCGAGAAGCGCCGGGTGCCCGGAATGCGGCCGAGCACGGCGACGTGCGGCGCGGCGGCGCGCTGCAGCAGCAGCAGGATCGAGGCGACCACCGCCAGCAGCACGCCCTTGAGGATGCCGAGCAGCAGCACGCCGATCAGGGCGGTGATCGCGACGCGGAACTCGAGGCGGCTGGCGCGCCGCAGGCGGGCGATCTCGCGCAGGTCGATCAGGCCGGTCACCGCCACCAGGACGATTGCCGCCAGCACCGCCTTGGGTAGCGTGCGCAGCGCGTCGGTCAGGAACACCAGGGCGAGGCCGAGCATCAGCGACGCGACGAGCAGGGCTGCCGGCGACCTGGCGCCGGCCTTCTCGTTGACCACCGACTGCGACAGTCCGCCGGCGACCGGATAGCCGTGGCCGAGCGCCACCGCCAGGTTGGCGCCGCCGAGCGCCAGCAACTCGCGCCGCACGTCGACGTCGTAGCCCTGCTTGCGCGCCAGCGCGCGCGCCGCCGAGACGCTCTCGATGTAGCCGAGCAGCAGGCAGGCGCCGGCGAGCGGCAGCACGCCGTCGACGTCGCGCAGCCGGATGCCCGGCAGCCCGAGGCTCGGCAGACCGGCCGGAATCGTGCCCACCGTGGCGACGCCGTGCGCCGGCAGGCCGAGCCACGCCGTGGCGACGATCGACAGCACGACGACCGCCAGCGCCACCGGTCGCCCGGGCAGCCAGCGGTCGCCGGCCAGCAGCAGCAGCAGCGCGATGAGCGAGACGGCGACCACCGCCGGGTTGGCGTCGCCCAGCTGACCTGCCAGCGTCGCCAGGCGGGCGAAGAAGTGGTCGCCGCCGCCGGCGACGCCGAGCGCGTTGGGCAGCTGCGTCATGGCGATGCTGAGGCCGGCGCCGGCCTTGAAGCCGACCAGAATGGTGTCGCTGATGAAGTTGATCAGGGTGCTCAGGCGCAGCGCGAAGCCGATCGCCGCCAGCGCCGCCACCAGCAGCGCGACCAGCGACGCCACCTGGGCGAAGCGCAGCGGATCGCCGGCGGCGATCGGCGCGATGCTCGCACCGACCAGCAGCGAGATCGCCGACGTCGGCCCGATCGCCAACTGGCGCGACGAACCGAGCAGCGCGTATCCGATGCCGCCGAGCAGGTAGCCGTAGACGCCGACCTGCGGCGGCAGACCGGCCAGCGTCGCGTAGGCCAACGCCACCGGGACGGCGTAGGCGGCCAGCGTCACCCCGGCCACGCAATCGGCGGCCAGCCAGCCCGCCTGGTATGCCGTCAGCCACGCCAGGGGGCGGACGCGATCCTGGCTGTCGGTGGAATGCGATTGCGCTGCGGGCATCGTCGCCCTCCTCGGTCACCTGGTCCGGCCGCGCTGGTGCGGCTCGGCCATGGCAGGCGTCCGCGTCCGCTGGCGACCATTGATCTGGTCTGCAACAACGCTAGTCTCCGCCGCAAATGCTGCCGCCATCGGTCGGAGCCCGCCCGTGAGCACGCCGCCGGCGGATCTCGCGCGCACCAGCCTGCAACTGCTGGTGCTGGGCGCCCTGATCGCGAGCAGCGTCTGGATCGTCGAGCCGTTCCTGCCGGCCTTGACCTGGGCGATCATGATCGTCGTCTCGACCTGGCCCGTGTTGTTGCACGTGCAGGCCTGGCTCGGCGGCAGCCGCCGCCTGGCGGTGACCGCGATGACGATCGTCCTGCTGCTGATCCTCGTCGTGCCGCTGTACTTCGGCGTGGCGGCGGTCGTCGAGAACACCGACCAGATCGCGGAGTGGTCGAAGTCGGTGGCGGCGCTGGCCGCGTCGCACCCGCCGGACTGGGTCGCCGCCATCCCCTGGATCGGCGGCACGCTGGCCGAATGGTGGCAGCGGCTGGCCGCTGCCGGCGCCGAGGATGTGCTGGTGCGGTTGGCGCCCTACGGCCAGACGCTGGTGCGCTGGTTCGTCGGCCAGGTCGGTGGCGTCGGCCTGCTGCTCGTCCAGTTCCTGCTGACGGTGATCATCGCGGCGATCCTCTACGCCAACGGCGAGCGGGCGGCGCGCGGCGCCGACCGCCTGGCCTGGCGGCTGGCCGGCGCGCGCGGCCCGAACACCGTCCACCTCGCCGCCCAGGCGGTGCGCGGCGTCGCACTGGGCGTCGTCGTCACCGCCATCGTGCAATCGGGTCTGGCGGGGATCGGTCTGGCGATCGCCGGCGTGCCGTTCGTCGCCGTGCTGACCGTCCTGATGTTCGTCCTCGCCGTCGCCCAGATCGGCGCCGGGCCGGTGCTGCTCGGTGCGGTGGTCTGGGTCTACACGCACCACGGCGGCATGTGGGGCACCGTGTTCCTGGTCTGGGCGGTGCTGTGCGGAGGGCTCGACAACGTCCTGCGGCCGATCCTGATCAAGCGCGGCGCCGACCTGCCGCTGCTGTTGATCTTCGCCGGCGTCGTCGGCGGGCTCGTCGCCTTCGGCATCATCGGCCTGTTCATCGGGCCGGTGGTGCTGGCGGTGGCATACACGCTGCTCGTCGACTGGGTCTACGAGGACGGCGCGGCGACGGACGACTGACGGGGCTGGATCCATCGTGGCGATCCGCACCTTCCGCGGCATCGCGTCGCGGAAGCGGACGTCCTCACGCCGGGCTCTGCAGATTGTGCACCAGGCTCAACACGGCGCGCCGCGGCAGGAACGGCACCAGACGGGCGAGCAGCGCGTTGCGCGCGCCGGTGATCACGACGCGGCGATTGGCCTGCCATCCGTCGTAGCCCAGTTGCGCGACTGCCGCCGAGCCCATCGGCGTGCCGGTGCGCGACAGGCGCGTCCGGCCGGTGCCGGCGCGCTCGCGGAACTGGCTCACCGTGGGGCCGGGGCACAGGCAGCTGACGTGCACGCCGCTGCCCTCGGCCTCCTTCCAGAGCGCTTCCGAGAACGACAGCACGAAGGCCTTCGAGGCGTAGTAGATCGCCATCAGCGGGCCCGGCTGGAACGAGGCGGTGGAGGCGACGTTGAGCACGCCGCCGCGCCGGTTGGCCAGCATGCGCGGCCAGTAGATGTGGGTCAG
This sequence comes from Deltaproteobacteria bacterium, assembly GCA_033764095.1. Classification (GTDB taxonomy): domain Bacteria; phylum Desulfobacterota; class Binatia; order HRBIN30; family CADEER01; genus JBDTMT01. Next base: position 9,908 of record JANRJF010000200.1, read on the forward strand.
CTCGACCAGGGCGCGATCGTTGAGGTCGATCATGCCGAGCTGGTCGCCGCGCTCGGAGCCGTTGAAGGCGCCGGCGATGCCGTAGCCGGCGTTGTTCACCAGCACGTCCACCTGCAGTCCCTGTGCCTCGATCGCCGCCGCCAGCGTCGCGCCGCCGCCCGGCACCGCCAGGTCACCGGCGATCGGCGTCGCCCGGACGCGATGCGCGGCGGCGAGGCGCGTCGCCACCTCGCGCAGCGCCTCGGCGGAGCGCGCGGTGAGGATCAGGTCGTAGCCGTCGCGCGCGAAGCACTCGGCGAGATCGACGCCGATACCCATGCTGGCACCGGTGACCAGCGCGGTCTGACCTTCGCCCCTGCGTGCCATGCGGCTCTCCTCTGCTGTCGCGCCGCGACCGATAGGTCCGCGGGCGTCGCGCGGTCAAGCCGACGGCTGAAGGCGGATGGCCGCCGCGCCCGTCGTCCGACGCCACGCGTCGGACGACGGGCGACCGGCGCACCGGGCTAGCGCGGCGACTGGCGCCGCGCGAAGCCGACCGCGGCGATGAGCACCAGCAGCAAGCCGCCGATCAGCAGGCCGGTCGGCGAGGCGGCCGGCGCCGGTGCGGCGACCGACGAGCAGACGCCCTCGTTGCCGGGCAGGTTGCACGCCTGCTCGGGTTGATCGCAGGCGGTGTCGCAGCAGACGTCGTCGACGCAGTTGCCCGAGATGCAGTCGTTGGGATCGACGCACATCGCGCCGTCGCCGCCGCGCGTCGAGGTGGGCGTCTGACTGGCGGTGGCGGTCTCCGTCGCCGTCGCGGTGGCGGTCGCCGTCGGCGTGGCGCTGACGCAGCCGTCCACCGTGCAGGCGCCGCCCGGGTAGAAGACTCCGCTGCACTCGACCGACGTGGTGTTCGCGCACAGCGGTCCGGCAGCCTGGGCACAGCCGAGCTCGGCGCCCGCCGCGCCGGCGCATTGCGAATCGTCGCAGCAGCCGGTCGGCTGACAGCCGCAGCTGGCGTTGAACGCGACGCAGGCCTGGTCGCTGGGGCAGGTGCCTTCGGCGCACATGCTGACGTTGTCGATATCGCCGCACTGCGTCACGTTGATGCCGACGCTTGGTTGCGACAGCGCGGCGGAGAGCAGGGTGCCGCCCACCGCGAGAACCATCACGGCCCGCCAGGCCTGTCGCCGCTCGAGCGTCATATATTGCTGCCCTCCCACGGGCCGCGGATTATGGGGTTTGCGCCAACAAGGCAAGTGGCCTTTCCGGCACTCGCCCATTAGGAAGGAGCGGACATCCCCATGACGACATGCTCCTCCGGCCCGAACCCCGCCGCGCCGCGCCGCCGCGTCGCGCTGGCGGGCACGCTCGCGGCGCTGTGGCTGGCGGCGACGGCGCACCCGGCTGGCGGCTTCTCGCTGCTGGATGACGATCCGCGGGCCGACGTCGAGACGCGTCTGGCTGCCGCGCCACGCTGGTCGGCCGGCCCCGATCCGCTCGGCACCGGCACCGGCCTGCACGACGGCATCCAGGTGGCGATCGAGGCCAGCTTCGCCGCCGACGTCGGCGCGGCGCGGGTCAGCGAGCTGTACGGCGTCAGCCGTGCCGCGGTCGATGCGCTGGTCGAGCAGACCGTCCGCCAGGCCTTCCAGGCATGGGAGAGTCCGGTGCTGCGATTCGACCTCCACTTCGGCGGCGACGCGGCCGTCGGCACGAGCGCAGGCGCGGAGATCGACGTCTTCGCCCGCCCGCTCGACAGCACCTTCTTCGGCTACGCCGACACCGCGACGGCGTCGGTGCCGCTGCGGGTCCTGACCAACGGCCAGTCGTTCCCCGGACAGGTGATTCTCGGCGCCGACGTCTTCCTCAACACCAACCGGCTGCAGGGCGGCATCGAGCTGCTCGCCTCGCTGCGCTTCACCCTGGCGCAGCTCGCCAGCGCGCTGCAGATCCTGCTGACGCACGAGGTCGGCCACGCGCTCGGCCTCGGCCATCCGAACGACCATCCCTTCTTCGACACCGACAGCGATCCCTACAACCCGATGCCGATCGATCCCGCCGCCCCGTTCAACGCGATGCGGCTCAGCACCATCCCGCTCGACACCCCCGGCGCGCTGCTGCCGATCATGTGGGGCGGGCTGTCGCAGGCCAATCCCGAGGACCTGCTCGGCCTCGCCGAACGGCTGGCCGATCCGTCGCTCGCCAACGACGATCGCGGCGGGCGCGACGTGCTCTATCCGGCCCTGCCGGTGCCGGCCTGCGCCGGCGACTGCGACGGCGACGGCACGGTGACGGTCGCCGAGCTGGTCACCGGTGTCGGCCTGGCGCTCGCCGCCGCCGCGCCGAGCCCCTGCGCCGCGCTCGACGCCGACGGCGACGGCGCGGTGCTGATCCACGAGCTGCTGCGCGCCGTCGCGGCGGCGCTCTCGGGCTGCTGAGCCCCCCACCACCCGCCCGCGCGGGCGAGCGCGCTTGCCACAGTCTGGTCGGCGCAGTACGAGCGCGGCTTGGGGGGACGATGACGAGACGCGCCTGGGTTCACCTTCCGCTGGTGATCGCGATCGTCGCGCTGCAGGCCGTCGGGACGGCCGCCGCGGCGCGCGCTGCCGAGTGCAACAACGGCAGCTTCGACAGTACCTTCGCGCTGATCCAGGCGGCGGTGTTCGAGCGCCACGGGTGCACCGCCGGGCCCTGCCACGGCAGCGCCGAGGTCGGCAGCGGGCTCGATCTGCGTCCCGACGCGGCCTACGACGCGCTGATCGACGTCGACGCCAGGACGCCGCCGGTGCCGGGCTGGAAGCGGGTGCTGGTCGGCCAGGCCGAGGCCAGCCTGCTGTGGGTCAACCTCGCCGCCAAGCTGCAGCCGGAGCGCGTCCAGGCGCCGCTGCGCGCCATGCCGCTCGACCCGCAACCGGCGATCTCGGCCGCCGAGCTCGAGGCGGTGCGACTGTGGATCGAGAAAGGGGCGCCGCGCACCGGCGTCGTTCCCGGCACCGCCGAGCTGCTCGACGCCTGTCTGCCGCCGCCCGAGCCGATCGAGATCAAGCCGTTGCCGCCGCCGCCGCCGGGCACCGGCGTGCAGCTGCGCATGCCGCGCTGGGAGCTGTCGGCGCGCACCGAGCACGAGGTGTGCTTCGCCAGCTACTACGACGTCACCGACCAGGTGCCGGAGCAGTTCCGCGGCCCCAACGGCACCTTCCGCTACAAGTTCCACCAGACGCGCCAGGACCCGCTCAGCCACCACATGGTGCCGGTGCTGTACGAGGGCAAGACGGCGCTCGACAGCCCGCTGTGGGGCGAGTTCCGCTGCCGCGGCGGCGCGCGCGACGGCGAGCGCTGCGATCAGTTCACGCGCGGCGCCTGCGGCGCCGACGCCGAGTGCGCCAGCCCGTTGCAGGAGAGCGTCGCCTGCATCGGCTACGGGCCGGGCGACGGCGGCATCGGCCTGACCACCGCCGGCATCTCGATCACGCAACAGACGGCGGAGGAGTTCTACTACGCCCCCGGCGTCTACGGAGAGCTGCCGCTGAAGGGCATGATCCTGTGGAGCTCGCACGCCTTCAACCTCACCGACAAGGCCGGCAAGCTGGAGGCCTGGCTGAACTTCGAGTTCGCGCCGCCCGACGAGCAGCAGACGCCGGCGCAGGAGATCTTCGAGGCGACCAACGTCTTCAAGGCCAGCGCGCCGGCCTTCGGCACCGACGAGCCGTGCGCCATCTCCACCTTTCCGCAGCACACCCAGGTCTTCGAGCTGAGCTCGCACATGCACAAGCGCGGCAAGCGCTGGCGCACCTTCCGCGGCGCCTTCCGCTGCCAGGGCGGGCCGGCCGACGGCGCGCCGTGCTCGCCGCTCGGCTACGACTTCGCCAGCCGCGACGTCTGCGGCGGCGCGCCGTGCGGGGCGCTGCAGCGGCAGCACGTCGGCGACTGCGACCTCGATGAGCAGGTGACGGTCGCCGAGCTGGTCACCGGCGTCGGCATCGCGCTCGCCCAGCAACCGCTCGCTGCCTGCGCCGACGCCGACGCCGACGGCGACGACGCGGTGGCGATCAACGAGCTGCTGCGCGCCGTCAACGCGGCGCTGAACGGCGTGCCGGCGCCGCTGCCGCGCGATCCGGAGCAGAGCCTGCTGTACGTCAGTCTGGTGTACAACGACCCGGTGGTGTTGCGCCTGGCGCAGCCGATCGACCTCGCCAGCCCGCTCGAGTCGGAGCGCAGCTTCACCTTCTGCGCCCTCTACGACAACGGCTTCACCGACCCGCGCGAGGTGAAGCGGCGCTCCACCTCGCCGCTGCCGCCGCTGTCGCTGCCGTTCGGCGGCCCCTGCGCCATGCCGACGCACTGCACCGACGGCCGGCCGCAGGAGCCGTGCAGCGGCGCCACCCAGGCCGAGCGCGACGCCTCCTGCGATTCGCGCCCCGGCGCCGGGGACGGCTTCTGCGACGCCTGCCCGTTGCTCGGTGGCGTCACCACCGAGGACGAGATGTTCATCCTGCTCGGGCACTACTTCGTGCGGTGACCAACCGGCGGTCGGCGCCAGCCCCCAGCCGGGAGCGGATCCTGGCCGAGCGCGGGGCGCCGACCGCCCGGCTTGCGTCGCCTGCCGCGTCGTGAATGACTCGCCGGCGGGCGCGGCGACGGACGCGGCGCCCGCGAGGGCGAGTCGCGATGGCGAATCCGGTCGTGCGGGTAGGTGTGCTGCTGGCGGTGCTGTGCACGGCGGCGGCGGCGTTCGGGCAGGCGGCGTCGCTCGACGACACGCTGCGGCCGTATCTGGAGCGCTACCGACTGCCGGCGCTGGCGGCGGCGGTGGTGCGCGACGGCAAGGTGGTCGCCGCCGGCTCGGTCGGCACGCGGCGCGCCGGCACGGCGCGGCCGGTCACGCTCGACGACCGCTTCCACATCGGCTCGGACACCAAGGCGATGACCGCGCTGCTGGCGGCCATGCTGGTGGAGGAGGGTCTGCTGCGCTGGAACAGCACGGTGGCGGAGATCTTCCCCGAGCTCGCCGCCGGCATGGACGCGCGGCGGCGCACCGTGACGTTGGAGCAGTTACTCTCGCACACCAGCGGCGAGGCGGCCGACGGCCCGGCGCTGGTGGCGGTGCTCGACCAGTCGCTGGCACAGCCGGGCAACCTCGACGAGATGCGCCGTTGGCTGATCCGCGAGTGGGGCAGGCAGCCGCTCGCCAACCCGCCCGGGCAGGGCTTCACCTACGCCAACATGAACTACGTCTTCGCCGGCGCGATGATCGAGCGCGTCACCGGGCGCACCTGGGACGAGCTGATCAGCGAGCGCGTGTTCGCGCCGCTGGCGCTGAGCAGCGCCGGGCTGGGCAACCAGGCGACGCTCGGTCGCGTCGACGCGCCGCTCGGCCACGCGATCGTCGACGGCAAGGTGAAGGCGTTTCTCGCCGGACCGAACGGCGACAACCCGCCGATCATCGGTCCGGCCGGGATCGCGCACATGTCGGTGCTCGACTTCGCCCGCTGGGCGGCGTGGAACGCCGGCGAGGGCAAGCGCGGTCCGGCGCTGGTGCGCCCCGAGACGCTGCAGAAGCTGCATACGCCGGTGGTGGCGATCCCGCCCAAACCGGACTCGCCGCCGGGCACGCCGCGCGGCGGCAAGTACGGGCTCGGGTGGGGACAGGTCGAGGTGGCGTGGGCGGCGCAGCCGCTGCTGACGCACAACGGCTCGAACGGTGCGAACCTCGCCGCGATCTGGGTCGAGCCGTCGCGCGACGCGGCGCTGGTGCTGATGACCAACATCGCCAGCCCGCAGGCCGACGCCGCGTTGCTCGCGCTCGCCGAGCAGCTCTACCGCGGCTACGTCGCGGTCGCCGCCGCCGAGCTGCCGACCGCGCCGCCGACCGCGACGCGCACGCGGCGCCCGACCGCGCCGCCGCCGACGTACACGCCGCGCGGTCCGGGCGGCGTCGGCGGATTCTCCGGCGACCTGCGCCGCGGCAAGGGGCTCTGAGGCCCCGCGGCCGACGACGAGCGGCGAAACGCGCCGCTACCGCGGCGCGGCGGCGCTCTGCTAGGAGGTGACGCGTCTTGCGAGGGAGGTCGGTATGCATCGCGCCAGTTGTCTGTGCGGCGGCGTCACATGGCAGCTCGACGGGCCGCTGCAGTTGATGTCGCACTGTCACTGCTCGCGGTGTCGCAAGACGCACGGCACCGCCTTCGCCACCTACGTCGCCGGCGCGGCGAGCGGCTTCCGGCTCGACGGCGCGGAGCACGTCGGGCGCTGGGAGTCGTCCCCCGGCTTCTCGCGCAACTTCTGCCGCCGCTGCGGCTCGGTGGTGCCAGGGGCAGCGAGCGACGGACAGATCTTCGCGCCGGCCGGCAACTTCCTCGACGATCCCGCGGTGCGGCCGCTGGCGCACATCTTCGTCGCCTCCAAGGCGCCCTGGTACGAGATCCACGACGCGCTGCCGCGCTTCGACGCCTATCCGGACGGTTTCGACGCGCCGGTGGTCGCCGACCGGCCGCCGCTCGATCCGCCCGGCCGGCCGCGCGGCAGCTGCCTGTGCGGCGGCGTCAGTTTCGTCGTCGACGGCGAGCCGTTGATGGCGCGCGCCTGTCACTGCGGTCGCTGCCGGCGCGCCCGCTCCGCCGCGCACGCCACCAACATGCTCACCCGGGCCGACGGCGTGCGCTTCACCCGCGGCGCCGATCTGCTCGCGACCTACAAGGTGCCGGAGGCGCGCTTCTTCTCGCAGACCTTCTGCCGCGTCTGCGGCTCGGCCATGCCGCGCATCGACGCGAGCCGCAACCTGGCGATCATCCCGCTTGGGGCGATGGACGACGACCCCGGCATGCGCCCGCAGGAGCACATCTTCGTCGAGTCGAAAGCGCCGTGGTTCGACATTCCGGATGACGGCCTGCCGCGCCGCCCCGAGGGCCCACCGCCGGTGTGATCGCGCGCCGATTCGGCAGATCTGCGGGCAGACGGTTGGCAGCCGCCTTCGTGCGTCGGGGCGCGCCCGTGGGTGCGGACAGCGTTGTCGTCGCGGGCACGGCCGCGCCACAACACGGCGCGCCCCTTGTACGGCCGGGGGTACGTACGAGTTGCCCGGCTCGTCGCAGCTGCCTGCTCGTCAAACGGCCCGCACGGCGCCGCCGCGGCCGACCAGGGCGCAGACCGCAAGCGCGCCGACGACGGTGGCAACGGCGATGCCGACGGAGCGCAGATATGGCGCGATCTGCAGGACGAACCCCTCGACCAGCTGGGTGAACACCACGGCGGCGGCGAACAGCAACACGGCGCCGGCGGCCCAGGCGAAGCCGCGGGCGATCCCGGCCGCCGCGGCCAGGGCGAAGACGGCTTGCGCGAGCAGGCCGAGCAGCAGCAGCGGCGACGACTCGCCGACCAACATCGCCGGCACGTAGAGCGCCGTCCACGCCCCATAGAGCGCCAGGCCGAGCGCGATCAGCCACAACAGCGGGCCTCGTTCCATCGATCGTCACGCTAGTCCAGTGGCCGGAAAGCGAAAGTCCGGTTCCCGCACCAGCGGCCATGAGCTGTCAGCCATCAGCTGACAGCTCCGAGTCGGCCGCCGCCGTTCTGCCCAGCCGATCGGCAGCGCCGCTCAATTCCTGGGCACCGGCGCGCGGCGCGGCGTGTCATCACGCCTGCTGATGGGGCGCCGTGTGTATTCGGGTGCTGGCATCGCTGTTGCTGATTGCCGGGGTCGTGACGGCAGGTCTGCCGTGACATCCGGGGGAGAAGAACCGTCTTGGAGCGAGTCGCATCGGAACGCGCGCTGCGCTGGGAGCAGTTGACGTGGTGTGAGATCGCGGCGCTGCGCCGGCGGCTCGACATGGCCATCCTGCCGGTCGGCTCGACCGAGCAGCACGGACCGCACCTGGCGATGGACACCGACACGGTGTCGGCCGCGCTGCTGGCCGAGGCGGTGGCGGCGCGCACCGGCGTGCCGGTGCTGCCGGCGATTCCGTACGGCTGCTCGCTCGGGCACTCGCATCGCTGGCCGGGAACCCTGGCGCTGCAACCCGAGACGCTGACCCGGCTGGTGGTCGACGTGTTGTCGTGGGCCCACGCCGCCGGCTTTCGCCGCCTGCTGATCCTCAACGGCCACGTCACCAACCACGCGCCGCTGCGCTGCGCCCTGGAGCTGCTGCGGGCGCGCTTCGACGACTGCATGGTGGCGCTGCGCGACGTCGGCGACCTCTCGCCGCGCGTGCGCGAGGCGTACGCCGCCGACGGCGCGGACTGGCACGCCAACCGCGGCGAGACGGCGCTGATGCTCGCCGTCGCGCCGGATCGCGTGCGGCCGGAGCGGCTGGCCGAGGCCGACGATCCGGATCGCACCGCCGGCCTGCTGTTCTCGCATCCGGTCAACCGCACCAGCACCAACGGCGTCACCGGCGCGCCGAGCCAGGCGACGCGCGCGCTCGGCGAGCAGCTGTTCGCCATGCTGGTCGAGGATCTCACCGCGCAGGTGCGCGCCGGGCTGGTCGAGCAGCCGCCGCTCGCGCACGGCTACTTCACGGCGGTCGACGCGGAAGGGCAGGGCACATGAGCGCCAAGGGACAGGTGGACTTCAGCCAGACCAAGGACGAGCTGCGCGCCAGGGGTATCCGCTACTGCCTCGGGGCCTACGTCGACATCCACGGCGTGCCGAAGGCGAAGTGCGTGCCGATCGAGCACTTCGAACACATGATGCACGGCTCGGAGCTCTTCACCGGCTACGCGCTCGACGGGCTCGGCCAGGCACCGAACGACGACGAGATCAGCGCCATGCCCGATCTCGAGCGCATGATCCAGCTGCCGTGGCAGCCGGAGATCGCCTGGCTGCCGGCCGACAACTATTTCCACGGCGAGCCCTATGCGCTGAACACCCGCGTCGCGTTGAAGCGCGTGCTCGGCGAGGCGGCGCAGATGGGGTTCAGCATGAACCTCGGCGTCGAATGCGAGATCTACGTGCTCAAGCTCGCCGACGGGAAGCTGGTGGTGCCCGACCCGGCCGACAACCTCAGCAAGGCCGCTTACGACATCGGCGGGCTGCTGCGCAGCTTCCCGTTCCTCGACCGCATGGTGACGCTGATGAACGGGCTCGGCTGGGACGTCTACTCGTTCGACCACGAGGACGGGCACGGCCAGTTCGAGTTCGACTTCACCTACGCCGACGCGCTGACCATGTGCGACCGCTACATCTTCTGGCGCTACATGGTGAAGCACGTCGCGCAGGAGTTCGGGCTGACGGCGACCTTCATGCCGAAGCCGTTCGCCGACAAGACCGGCAACGGCGCCCACTTCAACATGAGCCTCGCCGACGCGCAGACCGGCCGCAACCTGTTCGCCGCGACGCCCGGCGACGATCCGCACGGCATCGGCCTGTCGCGGCTGGGCCATCAGTACGTCGCCGGCCTGCTGCACCACGGCCGCGCGCTCTGCGCCGTGCTGGCGCCGACGGTCAACAGCTACAAGCGCCTGGTCCGCCGCGGCGCCATGGGCTACTACTCGTGGGCGCCGATCTTCAACTCGTTCGGCACCAACAACCGCTCCAACTCGCTGCGCATCCCGATGGGCGGCGGGCGCTGCGAGTACCGCAACGCCGACTCGTCGCTCAATCCGTACCTCGCCGCGACGCTGTGTCTCGCCGCCGGCCTCGAAGGCATCCGCGAGGGGCTCGATCCCGGCGCGCCGCACGCCGAGAACCTCTACGAGATGAACGAGCGCCAGCTCGCCGCGGCCGGCGTGCAGCGCCTGCCGCGCACGCTCGGCGAAGCGGTCGAGGCGTTCGAGGCCGACCCGTTCGTCGAGCGCGTGCTCGGCACCGAGCTGCGCGACGAGTTCGTCCGCTACAAGCGCGAGGAGTGGGAGGAGTACCACCAACACGTGAGCGACTGGGAGATCCGCCGCTACGCGCAGTTCTTCTAGATCGTTCGCGCAACCCGGTCGCACCGGAGGAGGACATCACCGCATGAGACGCCTGCTATCGACCCTGACCGCGCTTGGACTGCTGTGCGCCGCCGGCGTCGCCGCCGCCGCGCCGCTGAAGATCGGCTACAGCGACTGGCCGGGGTACACCGCGTGGGAGATCGCCAAGGTCAAGGGGCTGTTCAAGAAGCACGGGGTCGACGTCGAGCTGGTGTGGTTCCCGGTCTACACCGACTCGCTGACCGCGCTGAACACCGGCCAGCTCGACTGCAACCTGCAGACCTGGAACGACACGATGGCGCCGCTCGCCGAGGGGCTGGATCTGAAGACGATCCTCATCCTCGACAACTCGTTCGGCAACGACGCGTTGCTGGCGAACCCGTCGATCACCTCGCTGAAGGACCTGAAGGGGAAGACGATCGCCACCGAGCTCGGCACCTGCGACCAGTTCCTGATGCTCAAGGCGCTGGCGTCGGTCGGGCTCACCGAGAAGGACGTGAAGTACACCAACCTGACGGTGCCGGACTCGGCTGCCGCCTTCCTCGCCGGCAAGGTCGACGCGGCGGTGATCTGGCAGCCGTGGGTGTCGCAGATCCAGCGCGAGGGCAAGGGCAAGGTGCTCTACAGCTCCGCCGACATCCCCGGCCTGATCCCCGACATCGTCCTCTGCCAGGCCAAGGTGGTGCAGAGTCGGCCGAAGGAGATGCAGGCGCTGGTCGCGGTGTGGCTGGACATCATCGCGTACCTGAAGAGCAACCAGGACGACGCGCTGAAGATCATGGCCAAGGTCGTCGACCAGCCGCCGGAAGCCTACAAGGCGTTCCTGCCCGGCACCCGCTTCTTCGATCTCGACATGAACCTGAAGAGCTTCGAGAACCAGCCGAACGACACGACGCTGTACGGCAGCGGCAAGTCGATCTCGGAGTTCCTGGTCAGCGCCGGCCTGCTGAAGGCGGTGCCGGACTACGCCAAGTCGATCGATCCGCAATTCGTCAAAGCGGCGAAGCAGTAGGATCCGCACGGAGTCGTGATGGCGGTGGATGTGGAGGCGGTTGATCGGCCGCGGGTCGCGAGCCAGCCGGCAGCGCCGGTGCCACGCCGGCGCACGCGTTGGTTCGCCCCGCGGCGCAACATCCCGGACCGCGCCTACGGCGGTCTGGCGGTGGCGAGCTTCATCGCCGCCTTCCTGTTCTGGGAGTGGGTGAGCCACCAGAACTTCGCCGATCCGGTCTTTCTGCCCAGTCCGGAGAAGGTGTGGGCGGCGGCGCTCGGCTTCCTGAGCGAGGGCGATCTGCTCACCGACGTCAAGGTGAGCTTCCTGCGCGTCAGCGCCGGCTTCCTCATCTCGGCGCTGCTCGCCATCCCGATCGGCATCCTGATGGGCGCCTTCAAGGTCGGCGAGGGGCTCATGCAGCCGCTCACCGAGTTCGTCCGCTACATCCCGGTGCCGGCGCTGATCCCGCTGATGATGGTGCTGTTCGGCATCGGCGAGCTGCCGAAGATGATGCTCATCTTCGTCGGCACCTTCTTCCAGTTGGTGCTGATGGTGGCCGACGAGATCCGCCGTGTGCCGTACGACCTGCTGCAGGCCGGCTACACGCTCGGCGCCAAGCGTCGCGAGCTGGTGTTGAAGATCCTCTGGCCGGCGGCGATGCCGGGCATCTTCGATGCCCTGCGGCTGTGCAACGGCTGGGCGTGGACCTATCTCGTCGTCGCCGAGCTGGTCGCCGCCAACGAAGGCCTCGGCTACCGCATCCTCAAGTTCTCGCGCTACCTGCAGACCCCGAAGATCTACGTCTACCTGATCCTGCTCGGCATCATCGGCCTGTCGCTCGACGTGCTGTTCCGCCGCTTCAACCGCGCTGCCTTCCACTGGGCGGCGACCGATCGGCGCTGAGCCATGCCCGGCGGCCGCCTGCAGATCCGCGATGTCTCCAAGACCTTCGTCGCCCGCAACAAGGTGACGCAGGCGCTGGTGCCGACCTCGTTCGACATCGAGCCGGGCGAGTTCGTCTCGCTGGTCGGGCCCTCCGGCTGCGGCAAGTCGACGCTGCTCTACATCGTCGCCGGGCTGGAGGACTGCAGCGGCGGCGAGGTGCTGGTCAACGGCGTCAGCGTCTGTGACCCCGGCCCCGACCGCGGCATGGTGTTCCAGAACTACACCTTGTTTCCGTGGCTGACGGTGAAGGAGAACACGCGCTTTCCGCTCACCCTGGCCGCCAATGCGCTGGCCTACGAGCTCAGCGAGGCGGAGGTGCGCACCCGCCTCGACCGTATCGCCGCGCTGATCGAGCTGATGGGACTCGGCGACTTCGAGCACGCCTATCCGCGCGAGCTGTCCGGCGGCATGAAGCAGCGCGTCGCCATCGCCCGCGCACTCGCCAACGAGCCGGCGGTGCTGCTGATGGACGAGCCGTTCGGCGCCCTCGACGCGCAGACCCGCGAGGAGATGCAGGAGCTGGTGCTGCTGGTGCGCCAGCACCTGCAGACGACCATCCTGTTCGTCACCCACGATGTCGACGAGGCGGTCTTTCTCAGCGACCGCATCCTGGTGATGACGCCGCGGCCCGGCCGTGTGCGCGCCGACCTGCGCGTCAACCTGGCCAGCCCGCGCACCGTCGAGGGCAAGCTGGAGCCCGAGTTCATCCGCCTCAAGCGCGAGATCTTCGGCATGCTGCACGAGGGGCGCGACACCACCGGCGCGCGCGACACGCTGCTGCGCCGCATGTTCTCGAACGAAGGAGCGAAGAGTCCCCAGATGACCACAGATGACCACAGATAAACACGGAGGCGGCATCCCGAGCGGGTCGTCTCCGTGTCCATCTGTGGTCATCTGTGTTCATCTGTGGATCCCTGATTTCGAGGTCGAAACATGACGGCGCGTGAGGTGCTCTACGAAGAGCAGATCGACGGCGGCAAGCACTGGTCGTTCGTCGTGCGGCGCGGGCTCGGCCTGCGGCTGATCGATGTCGCCGGCGGGGCGAACGTCGGCATGCTCTTCTACAACCCGGCCAACCCGCTCGAACGCTACAACGCGCCCGATACGCTGAAGTGCCAGCACACCTTCAAGCTGACGCGTGGGCACTGCCTGTACTCGGACATGGGGCGCATCTTCTGTTCGATCATCGACGACAGCGTCGGCTGGCACGACACGGTCGGCGGCAACTCGACGCGCGAGATGCTGGCGGAGCGCGGCGTGCTGCGCACCTACCAGGCGGCGCGCAACGACTGGACGCTGAATGGGCACGACAGCTTCCTGGTCGAGGCCGGCAAGTACGGGCTCGGCCGCCGCGACCTGGCGGCGAACGTGAACTGGTTCAGCAAGGTGGCGGTGGGCAACGACGGCGCCATGCAGTTCGTCGGCGGCCACTCGCCGGCCGGCGCGCACGTCGACCTGCGCTTCGAGATGGAGACGCTGGTGCTCTTGCACACCTGTCCGCACCCGCTCGATCCAACCCCGGGCTATCCGCGCCGCCCCGTCCGCTACCAGCTCTTCGCCGCCGCGCCGGTGGCGGAGGACGACTACTGCCGCACCTTCCGCCCCGAGAACGCGCGCGGCTTCGAGAACAACCGCATCTACCACCTCAGCCGCGGCTGAGCCGGAGGGGACATGGCAGCGCCACTGCTCGAGAGCCGGCTCGATGCGGCCCGCGCCACCTATCGCCAGGTGGTGCCGGCCGGCGACTACTGGGTGCACCGCGTGCCGCGCGGCGCGACGCTGCGCATCGTCGACCTGGAGGGCAACCAGGCGGCCGACACGCTGTTCTTCAATGCCGACGATCCGTCGGAGCGCTACAGCGCGGTCGACACCATTCGCGAGCAGCGCAACGTCTACCTCGGCGTCGGGTCGCAACTGCGCTCGACGCTCAACCGGGTGATGCTGGAGATCGTCGCCGACACCGTCGGTCGCCACGACACGCTCGGCGGCGCCTGCGCCACCGAGTCCAACACCGTGCGCTACGCGCTGGAGAAGAAGACCATGCACGCCTGCCGCGACAGCTGGCTGCTGGCGGTCGGCGAGCACCCCGAGCTCGGTCTGACCAAGCGCGACATCGCCCACAACATCAACTTCTTCATGAACGTGCCGATCACGCCCGACGGCGGCCTCAGCTTCGCCGACGGCGTCTCCGGCCCCGGCAAGTACGTCGAGCTGCGGGCGGAGATGAACGTCATCGCGCTGATCTCGAACTGCCCGCAGCTCAACAACCCGTGCAACGCGTACAACCCGACGCCTATCGAAGTGTTCGTGTTCGAATGACGGCGGCGATGAATTCAGAAAGGCGAAAGGCAAAGAGCAAAAGGCAAAAGGCAAAAGGTCGGAACCTTCGGATCAAGGCTGCGCGCATCA
>JANRJF010000201.1:0-17010 GCA_033764095.1 Deltaproteobacteria bacterium
GCCTCGACCAGCGCGTTGTCGAGCTTCTCGACCGAGGTGTAGATGGGCAGGATCATGAACGGCAGGAAGGTGTAGACGAGGCCGAGGATCACCGCGCCGGGCGTGTAGAGCATCTCGAACGGCTGCGCGATCAGGCCGTACTGCACCAGCACGCTGTTCAGCAGGCCCTCGTTCTTGAGGATCGTCACCCAGGCGTAGGTGCGGATCAGGAAGCTGGTCCAGAACGGCACCATGACCAGCATCAGCAGCAGGTTGCGCCAGCGCTCCGGGGCGCGGCCGATGAAGTAGGCGACCGGGTAGCCCATCGCCAGGCAGATGGCGGTGGTCAACGCGGCGAAGACGATCGAGCGGATGATGATCTGCAGATAGGTCGGGTCGAAGACCGCCAGGTAGTTCTGCAGCGTGAAGCGGAACACCACCCCGCCGAGCGTGCCGCGCTCGCAGAAGCTGTAGACCAGCATGATCAGCGTCGGCGCGACGACGAACAGCGCCACCCAGGCGAACAGCGGCGCGACCAACAGCCACGCCGCGCGGCTCGGCGGCTTCTGCCGGTTCGGCGCCAGCGCGCTGGCGGCGGTGGTCTCGGCGGTACGCATGCGAGGTCGGAAGGCTGTTAGGCTGCTAGGCTGTTAGGGGAGGGGCCAGATTCCTTCCCGTAACAGCCTAACAGCGTAACAGCCTCTCATCCCTGCGCCTTCAGATCGGTGACCAGCTTGTCGATCTCGACGGCGCGGTCGCCGATGTCGCTGAAGGTGTCGAGCTTGTTCTTGCCCGGCGGGTAGCTGGCCGGGTTCTTCAGCTCCTCGGGGCTGAGCAGCTTGCGCGCCTCGAGGTTCGGGTTGGTGTAGGGGAAGTCGGCGGAGATCAGCTTACTGATCTCGGGGCGCAGGATGTAGTTGATGAACGCCATCGCGCCCTCGGGGTTGGGCGCGTCGACCGGGATGGCGAGGTTGTCGATGAACATGTGCGCCCCCTCGGCGGGCAGCACGTATTTGAACTTCTCGTTCTCGTTGAAGAGGATCGCCGCCTCGCCCGACCACACCACGCCGAGGTCGACGTCGCCGTTGAGCAGCGCGGTCTTGGGGCTGTCGGAATCGTAGACCTGCACCAGCGGCAGCCACTGCGCCAGCACCGGCTTGATCGCCTCCAGGTCGGCGGGCGAGACCTGGTTCGGCCCCTTGCCCTGCGTCGCCAGCGCCCAGCTGACGATCTCGCGCGGGTCGTCGAGCACGACGATGCGGCCCTTGTGCGCCTCGGTGAAGACGTCCTTGTAGCCCTTCACGTCGTCCTTCACCTTGTCGGTGTTCACCACGATGCCGACCGTGCCGACCATCCACGGCACGCTGTACTTGTTCTGCGGATCGTGCGGCAGGCCGCGGTACTCGGGGCCGATGTTCTTGATGTTCGGCACCTTCGACCAGTCGATCTCCTTCAGCCGGTTCTCCTTCGCCAGCGCCTCGACGGTGTACTCGGAGGGTTGGATGAGGTCGTACTTCTGCGCGCCGGAGACCAGCTTGGCGAGCATCTCCTCGTTCGAGGCGTAGGTCTCGTAGTTGACCTTGATGCCGGTTTCCTTGGTGAAGCCGTCGATCACCGACTGCGGCACGTACTCGGACCAGGCGAAGAGGTTCAGTTCCTTGGGCGCTTCGGTCGAGGATTTGCAGCCGGCCAGTCCGATGGCGGCGAGGCCGGCGGCGACGAGGATGGCGATGCGCTTCATAGGCCCTCCGTGGGTTGGCGTGCGGTTCACTTGCTGCGCCGCTTGAGCAGCTCGGTGGCGACCACCATCAGCACGGTGGAGAGGATGAACACCGTCGAGATGGCATTGAGGCTCGGGTCGAGGCCCTTCTTGACGCGGCCGAAGATCTCCAGCGGCAGCGTGCGGGTGCCGGCGCTGGCGGTGAAGTAGGTGACGATCAACTCGTCGAGCGACAGCGTGAACGACATCAGCGCGCCGGAGACGATCGCCGGCATCAGGTACGGCACCAGCACCTTGCGGAAGGCCAGCGCCGGCGGCGCGCCGAGGTCCATCGCCGCTTCCTCCAGCGCCGGGTCGAGCCCGGCCAGCCGCGCCTGCACCGCCACCATGACGAACGGGAAGCAGAAGGTGACGTGCGAGATGATGATGGTGGCGAAGCCGAGGTCGAGGTTGATGACGACGAACAGGATCAACAGGCTGACCCCCATGATCACCTCCGGGATGATCATCGGGATGAAGACCAGCGTCTGGACCAGACGGGTCGCCGGAAAGCGGTAGCGGTAGAGCATCCACGCGCCGGCGGTGCCGAGCACCACCGAGGCCACCGTCGTCACCGCCGCGACGATCAGGCTGTTGTTGAGCGAGCGCACCAGCACGCCGTCGCGCCAGATCGCCGCGTACCACTCCAGGGTGAAGCCCTCCCAGACGATATTCAGGCGCGAGGTGTTGAACGAGAAGCCGATCAGGATGGCGATGGGGACGTAGAAGAAAACCATCACCAGCGCCGTCCAGATGCCGAGCGACCAGTTGACCAGCTTCATGGCGTGAGCCGCGTGTACAACCGGTGAGGAATTTTGCAACCCGGGCAGTCGGTCCGGTTGGACGAAGACGGCCTCGACCGCTCAGCCGAACACCGCGCGCGCCGCCTCGAACGTGTTGAGGTGCACGCGCACGATCTTGCTGGTGTCCTTGGTGTAGCCGCCGGCCAGCACCCAGGCGATCGGCAGCGCCGCGCGCTTCGCCCAGTCGAAGACGCGGCGGTCGCGCTCGCGCAGGTCGTCGTGGTCGAGCGCCAGCGGCGAGTAGGGGTCCTCGCGGTAGGGGTCGGCGCCGGCCTGGTAGAGGATCAGGTCCGGCCGGCCCCAGGCGAGCAGGCGGGCGAGGCCGTCATCCATCGCCGCCAGCATCTCACGGCGGCCGCTGCCGTTCGGCAGCGCGATCGACTGGTGGTTGGGGCCGTCGCTGTGGCGCACGGTGTCGACGTCCCTGAACGCCTGGTTCTGGTGGTAGTCGTTGCCGTAGATCGACAGATTGAAGAGGTAGGGACGCGCCGGCGCCAGCGAGGCGGTGCCGTTGCCGTAGTGCAGATCCATGTCCACCACCGCGATGCGGGCGATGGCGCCGTCGCCCTTCAGCCGGTCGGCGGTCACCACCAGGCTGTTGAAGGTGCAGAAACCCTCGCCGTGGTCGGCGTGGGCGTGGTGGAAGCCGCTCACCAGCGCCGCGGCGATGCCGTCCTGCAGTGCCCGCCGCGCCGCCGCCAGGCAGCCGCCGCCGGTCAGCCGCACCGACGGGTAGAGCTGCGGCGACCAGGGGAATTTCTGCGATTCGGCCAGCGCGCGCGGCTCGCCACTGCGCACCGCGCCGACATAGTCCGGTGTGTGGACGAGCAGCAGATCGGCCTCGCTGAGCGGCGCCGGCGCTTCCAGTCGCACGCCCGGCGCGTCGCGCAGCGCGTCGGCGACCAGCGAGAACTTGGTGATCGGCATGACGTGCGAGTCGCCGATCGGCGCCGCGTAGCCCGCGTCGTAGTACGTCGTGATCATCAGGCCGCCCCCCGCTCTGAAGCGATGAGCGACGAGCGATGAGCGATGAGGGCGCTCACTCGAGGCGCATCGCTCGGCACCCATCGCTCATCGCTCCGATGGCTCATCGCTCGGCCCTCATCGCTCATCGCTTCCGGGTCGCTCATCGCTTTCGAACCGCGCATCGCTGTTCAGTCCAACGGGCGCCGCAGGCGCACCGTTTCACCCGGGCCGGGGAGATGATCGAGCAGCGCCCACAGCGGCGCCATGTGGTCGGCGCGCATGTGGACGCCGAACATGGTGTAGAGCGCTGCGACGACGGCGCGCACCTCGGCGCCGGGCAGGGTGGGCTCGGCTTCGCGCCCGACCCGGCGGATGACCAGCGCCAGCGGCACCGGCTGCACGGAGGAGGCGGCGATCTCGGCCGCCGGGCGGAAGTCGGGTTGCATGTAGCGCACCGAGTCGGGGTCGAGCTTGAGGAAGCCGGCGCGGTCGTAGGAACGCAGCCGCGCCATGACCATCGGCGTCACGCCGTCGGGATGCTCCATCTCCGCCACCAGGGTGATGCGATCGATCGCCGTCTCGCCCGCCTCGGCGACGCATTCGCGCGCCGTCTGCAGCGGAAAGGCGCGCAGCCAGGCAGACAGGCCGCCGCCGCGCATCGGCGGCTCGACGATGACGTGCGACAGATGGACGATCACCTGGCCGGGATGCGTGGCGCGATGCGGCGGGGCGGGGACGATGGCGGTATGGTCGCGCAGTCCGACGATCTCGTCGCCGCGCAGCACCGCCAGCATCTCGTAGCGCAGCGCATGGTGGTTGATCGGCCGGCGCGGATCCCAGCCGAGTCGTTGCGCGATCACCTCGCGCTTCTCCATCTCGCCGCGCGGGCCGAACTCCGCCCACAGCCGATCGTACAGCCGTGCGAAGAGCGGATGCTCGGGCGAGCGCACCCGTTCGATGCGCAGCGCGCCCCAGTCCACGTCCAGCCCGCGCCCGTCGCCGGGGGCGAGATCGTCGGCGATCAGCTGCACCGGCTCCACGCCTGAGTCTAGCCACAGATCACCGCGGATGAATACGGATCCTGTTCAGACCGAGTCCGCGCGCAGGCGCGCCCAGGAGTCCACAGAAGACACAGAACCCCACCGAGAACACGGAGGCGCGCATCTCGTGATCGCCTCCGTGCTCTCTGTGGTTCTCAGTGTTCATCTGTGGATGTCGTTGGGATTGGTGTTCATCCGTGTGCATCTGTGGCTAAACTCCGGCATGGACGCCGCCCACCTCGCCACGCTGCGCAGGCTCGACGAAGCACATCACCTGCACCCGTTCACCGACCATACCGACCTGCACCGGCAGGGGACGCACGTCATCCAGGAGGCGTCCGGCTGCTATGTCACCGACGAGACCGGCCAGCGCCTGCTCGACGGGCTCGCCGGCCTGTGGTGCGTCAACGTCGGCTACGGGCGGCGCGAGATCGCCGACGCGGTGCACCGGCAGATGACGGCGGTGTGCTACTACCCGTCGTTCTTCAACACCACCACCGAGCCGACCATCCTGCTCGCCGACAAGCTCGCCGGCTACGCGCCGGCCGGGCTGCGCAAGGTGTTCTTCTCCAACTCCGGCTCCGAGGCCAATGAGACGGCGCTGAAGCTGATCCGCGGCTACCAGAAACTGCGCGGCCGCGGCGCCAAGGCGAAGATCCTCAGCCGCACGTTCAGCTACCATGGCGTCGGCCTGGCGACGACCAGCCTGACCGGCCTGCCGTCCTGCTACCAGCCGTTCGACCTGCCGCTGCCCGGCTTCATCCACGTCCCCGGCCCGCATCCCTACGGCGTCGACAGCGAGCAGTCGCCGGCGCAGTTCGCCGAGTGGTGCCTGGAGGAGACCGAGCGCATCATCCAGCGCGAGGGCGCCGACAGCATCGCGGCGCTGTTCGCCGAGCCGGTGCAGGGCGCCGGCGGCGTCATCGTGCCGCCACCCGGCTACCTGCGCGCGCTGCGCGATCTCTGCCGCCGCCACGACATCCTGTTCGTCGCCGACGAGGTCATCACCGGCTTTGGCCGCCTCGGCGCCTGGTTCGCCTCCGAGATGTGGGGCCTGGAGCCCGACCTGCTGGTGATGGCGAAGGGCATCACCAGCGGCTACGTGCCGCTCGGCGCGACGATGGTGTGCGACGCGGTCGCCGACACGCTGGAGCGCGGCGGCTACCTGGCGCACGGCTTCACCTACAGCGGCCATCCGGTCGCCACCGCCGCCGGTCTCGCCAACCTGACCATCATCGAGCGCGAGGGGTTGGTCGAGCGCGTGCGCGACGACGTCGGTCCCTACTTCCAGCAGAAGCTGCACGCCTTCGCCGGCCATCCCGCCGTCGGCGAGGTGCGCGGCACCGGCCTGATCGGCGCCCTCGACCTGCTGCCGCGCGGCGGCAAGCCGGCGCGCCAGAACCCGCCGGTGCTCGGCAACAAGGCCGTCGCGCTGGCGCGCGGCGAAGGGGTGATCGTCCGCGGCATCCGCGACCTGATCGCCATCGCCCCGCCGCTGATCATCACCCGCGCAGAGATCGACGTCGTCTTCGCCGCCATCGGCAAAGTGCTCGACCGCTTGTGGGACTAGCCTTTTCCCCCTTTGAAAAAGGGGGCTTTGCCCGGCAATTCGTTGCCTCGATCAGCGCCGCGGACGAGGCTGTTAGGCAGTTGGCGGTTAGGGCAGATCCGAACCCCTAACAGCGAGCAGCCTAACAGCCTAACAGCCTCGTCCCGTGGGTCCGCATCTCTCCGCGTCTCGGCGTCTCCGCGGTGAAGGTTCTTTGTCAGATCCAGGTTAGGAAGTCCCCCACGCTCCCATTTTTCAAAGAAGGGGGAAGGAGCTTCGAGATGGCGCACGCACACCACGACATCCCCCTACGCAGCCGTTCGTTGTGGCGCTCGGCCTGCACACCCCGGCGGTGGCTGCCGCTGGTGGTCGTGGCGCTCATCACCGCAGTGGATGTGCTCCACGCTGCCGAGCTGCCGGCGCCGTCGTCGACGTTGAGTGCCGCGGCGCAGCGCCCGTACTGGGAGCGCGGCGAGACGTTGACCGCCCCGCCGCGCTGCGCGCTCGACCGCAGCCTGGCTGGCGCCGGCAGCACGATCATCGTGCTGGTGCCGGTCGGCGACGTGCCTGAGACGCTGCTCGGTGCGATCGGCTACGTGCTGCAGCGCGAGCTGTCGTTGCCGGCCTGTATTTCCAGCACGTCGGTTCCGCTGCCACCACCGACGCGCATGGGCGACCGCCCGGTCGGTGAGCAGTGGCATGCCGACGAGTTGGTCAAAGCGTTCGCGCGCTTGGCGCCGGCGCGCGCCGACACCCCTGCCGTCTTCGTCCTGGTCACGCCGGTCGACATCTACAAGGGCGACGTGCACTTTCTCTTCTCGCAGAGCTACCCGTGGGGCGGGGCGGTGGTCTCGTTCGCGCGCTTCGGAGATCCGCGCCAGGAGGAGGCAACGGTCGCGCATCGCACCGCCAAGTCGGCGCTCGGCGCACTGGTCAAGGGGTTCGACCTCCCGCCGTCGAGCGATCCGAACTGCGTCACCAGCTATACCCGCTCGCTGCCCGAGTTCGACGCCAAGGGCAATCGGCCGAGCCCGGAAACCATGGAGCGCTTCCGCGCAGCGCTGCAGCGTCGCGACAACGCCTGGGCCGCGCGTGCAAGCGGGACGCCGAGCGCCGAGTAAGAGTGGTGCAGCGCGCCGCCAAGACCATTGCCGTGCGGTGCCTGGGCCGCGTTGCGCATGCGGCCCGACTTCGATCGCTTGTGGAGTGATCGCTCGGTGCAGCGCCGCGCATGAGGGGCTCGGCTCGAGTCGACACGCCGTGTCGAGCCCGAACCCTCAGCCCGAGCCCGTCCTCCCCCTGTGGGCATGACGGCCTGACGCAGCGCCGCGCCCAAGTCCGGTTCTCCCGGCTTGCGGCCGCCCCACGAAAGGCGTTCGATGGTGCGACGCGAGGTTCGCCATGGCTCACGCACACCACGACACCCACAACCATCCGTTCGTGCCCGCGCTCGGCTGGCACGCGCTGACGCGGCTCTACGATCCGCTCATCGCCCTGACGCTGCGCGAGCGAGCGGTGAAGCAGCAGCTGGTCGAGCAGGCGCGGCTCGCGCCGGGCTGCGCGGTGCTCGACTTCGGCTGCGGCACCGGCACGCTGGCGCTGCTGCTCAAGCGCCACTGCCCAACCGCACGCGTGGTGGGCATCGACGTCGATCCCACCGTGCTGGAGCTGGCGCGGCGCAAGATCCTGCGCGCCGGGCTGGATATCGAGCTGCGCCAGGGCGTCTTCGGCGCCGACACCTTCGCGCCCGCCAGCTTCGACCGCATCGTCTCGACGCTCGTCCTGCATCACCTGACGCGCGACGAGAAGCTCGCCGTGCTGCGCGCCATGCGCACCGCGCTGCGCCCCGGCGGCGAGCTGCACGTCGCCGATTTCGGTCCGCCGCACAACGCCCTGATGCGGCTGGCGGCGCGCGTCATCGGCCACGTCGATGGCGCGGGCCGCGTCGGCGACAACCTGGCCGGCAAGCTGCCGGCGCTCATCGCGGAGGCCGGGTTCACGGAGGTGGCCACCGTCGGCCGCCGCAGCACGCCGTTCGGCACGCTGGCGTACCTGCGCGCCAGCCGGGGGGCGGCATGAGGCGCGTGGCGCGCGCCGGATCGATTGCGCTACTGCTCGCGCTGGCCAGCGCCGCGCCGCTGCGCGCGCCGGTCTGGGCGGAGGCGCCGCCGCCGACCGCGGCCGCCGCGTCGACCCGCACGGTGGGCCGCTTCACCTGTCCGCAGCACCCGCAGGTACACAAGCGCACGCCGGGCAAGTGCCCGATGTGCGGCACGACGCTTGTGCCGGTCCCCACGCCGGGGTCGTGACGGTCGCTTCGTCCGCTCCCACTGACGATCGGAAGACATCGGCGCCATGGATGACCTTCATGCCAGCGCGGAGGGCGGCCTGAGCAAGGTTCCCGAGGTGACGCTGCTCTTCTGGATCATCAAGATCGCCGCGACGACGCTCGGTGAGACCGGCGGCGACGCCGTGTCGATGTCGATGCACCTCGGCTACCTGGTCGCCACGGCCATCTTCGCCGCGCTGTTCCTGCTCGCGGTCGGCGCGCAGATCGCGGCCGACCGCTTCCGACCGGCGCTGTACTGGACGACGATCATCGCCACGACGACCGTCGGCACGACGCTGGCCGACTTCGTCACGCGCTCGCTCGGCATCGGCTATCCCGGTGGCGCCGCGCTGCTGCTCGCCCTGCTGCTGGCCTCGCTGGCGGCCTGGTACCTGTCGTTCGGATCGGTGGCGGTGAGCTCGGTCAGCGCGCCCGGCGCCGAGACGTTCTACTGGGTGACCATCATGTTTTCGCAGACGCTCGGCACTGCGCTGGGCGACTGGACCGCCGACACCGCCGGCCTCGGCTACCTTGGCGGCGCCGCGGTCTTCTGGCTGCTCCTCGGACTGGTCGTCGGCTTGTATCGCCTCACCACCCTCTCGCGCACGGCGCTGTTCTGGATGGCGTTCGTGCTGACGCGGCCGCTCGGTGCGGTGGTGGGCGACTGGCTCGACAAGCCGATCAGCGAAGGCGGCCTGGCGTTGAGCCGCTACTCGGCCTCCGCCGCGTTGCTGGTCTTCATCGCCCTCTGCATCCTGCTGTTTCCGCAGCGCGCGGCGCGTACGGCACACTGACCGCCGGCGAACTCCGGATGCCTCTTGCCCGCCCGTCGCAAAGCGGCGAAGAGGACGGCATGCACCGTTCCTTGCGCCAGGCGTACGTCGCCGAGCTCGCCGCTGCCGCGGCCGCCGACGCGCACGGCGCGCGCGCCGCGGCCTGGCATCACCTCGAACGCGCGCACGTGCTCAGCCAGCCGTTTGGTCTGGCGCACACGCGCGTGCACGGGCGCATGCTCGCCTTCGCCCTGCGCGGGCGCGATTGGACCGAGATCGTCGGGCAGTTGCCGCGCCTGCTGCTGGCCGCGCCGGCCACCTGGCTGGGGCGCGCGCCGCGCGGCAACAGCGGCGGTGCGCGCGTGCCGATGGAGCGGCCGATGCCGATCCCCGCCGACCTCGTGGCACTGCTGCGCGACGAGTGCGAGGGCCCGTGAGCCCGACGCCGGACCGCGCGGCGCGCGGCGCCGTGCTGGAGGCGCTGGCCGCGGCGGCGCTGTTCGGCGCCGCTGCGCCGCTCGGCAAGCTGCTGGTCTATCGCCTGGCGCCGCTGCAACTCGCCGGCCTGCTCTATCTCGGCGCCGCCCTGGCGGTGCTGCCGGTGGCCTGGCGCCGCGGCGGCCCGATGGACGGCGCCAACCGCCGCCGCCTCGCCGCGGCGGTGCTGTGCGGTGGCATCGTCGCGCCCGTCCTGCTGGTGCTGGCGCTGCGCATCGCCGACGCGGCGGCGGTGTCGCTGCTGCTGACGCTGGAGGTCGCCGCCACCGCCGCGCTCGGCGCGCTGTTCTTTCGCGACGTGCTCGGCCGGCGCGGTTGGGTCGGCATCGCCGGCGTGCTGCTGGCCAGCGCCACGCTCGCCTGGAGCGGCGGCGCTCCCGGCCTGCTCACCGCGGCGCTGGTCGGCCTCGCCTGCCTGCTGTGGGGGCTCGACAACAATCTCACCGCGCTGATCGACGCGCTGCCGCCGGCGCGCGTGACGCTGATCAAGGGCGCGGTGGCGGGCGGCTGCAATCTGTTGCTCGCCGCGCTGCTGATGCCCGAGTGGCCGGGGCTCACCGACGTGGCTGCCGCGTTGGCGATCGGCGCGCTCTGCTACGGGCTCAGCCTGGTGCTGTTCATCCGCGCGGCGCAGCGGCTCGGCGCGGTGCGTGCGCAGGCGACCTTCGCCACCGCGCCATTCTGGGGCGTCGCCCTGGCGGCGGCGGTGCTCGGCGAGGCGCTGCCGATCGGCGCGGTCGGCGCCATGCTGCTCGCCGGCCTGTCGGTGTTCATCCTGGTGCGCGCCCGCCACACCCACTGGCACCGCCACGAACCGCTGGAGCACGAGCACAGCCATCGGCACGACGACGGACACCACGCGCACGAGCACGACGGGCTGCCGGCCGACACCCGTCACACGCATCGCCACGCGCACGGCGCCATCGCCCACGCCCATCCGCACCTGCCGGATCTGCATCATCGCCACGCCCATGAGGACCGCTGATCAGTCGGGCAGCAGCCGGGCCGACGGTCGTCGGCTGAGGGGCGTGGTGAGCGCATGATCGTCACCACCGGGCTGTTCGTTGCCACCGCGCTGGCCGAGATCCTGGGCTGCTACCTGGTGTGGATGTGGCTGCGCGGCGGATGGTCCGCCGCGGTGCTGCTGCCGGCGGCGTGCAGCCTGGCGCTGTTCGCCTGGTTGCTGACGCTGCATCCGGCCGCCGCCGGCCGCGTCTACGCGGCGTACGGTGGGGTCTACGTCGCCACCGCGATCGCCTGGCTGTGGCTGGTCGATGGCCAGCCGCCGGATCGCTGGGATCTGCTCGGCGGCGCGGTGGCGGTCGGCGGCATGCTGATCATCCTGTTCGGCCCGCGCGCCGGCTCCTGACCCTGGGAATCAGTCGCGCTGCGCGTCGCCAGCCGTGCGACGCGCGTTCCGCTCATGCGCGCCGGCTGTGTCACGCCGCACCGCGTCACGCGCGGCACGTGCCTTGCTCCCTCCCGCCGCCGGGCAACCAAGGGGAGGAACGATGCGACCTGTGCTGGCAGTACTGGTCGGCATCGCGGGGCTGGCGGCCTTCGGCCGGGGCGCCGCGGGCGATGACGATCCGTTCGTCGACTTCAAGAGTCCGATCACCAACCCGGTGAACTTCGAGGATCCGCGCGCCACCAGCGAGATCCGGCCGATCTACGCGCACCACCATATCAGCGCGCAGTTCGCCAACGACGCTCTGCAGCAGGGCGGGGTCGACATCGTCGCGCTGCAGCTGCGCTACGCGATCAACGACCGCTGGGCGATCATCGCCACCAAGGACGGCTATGTCTGGCTGCGGCCGAACCACCCGATCCAGGGCGTCGTCCAACACAGCGACGGCTGGGCGAACATCGCGTTCGGCGCCAAGTACGCCTTCTGGCGCG
This sequence comes from Deltaproteobacteria bacterium, assembly GCA_033764095.1. Taxonomy (GTDB): domain Bacteria; phylum Desulfobacterota; class Binatia; order HRBIN30; family CADEER01; genus JBDTMT01. The sequence continues at coordinate 11,596 of JANRJF010000201.1, forward strand.
ACGCGGCGCTGCGCGCCATGGGCACGGTCGGGCTGCGCTACGAGGCGCCCTCCGGCAACGCGCAGGGACTGCAGGGGCCGGTGTTCATCAACAGCTCGCTCGGCGATCGCGGCAACGGCAGCATGAATCCGTTCCTGTCGGCCCTCTGGGGCACCGGCGATCTGCATCTGATGGGCTACAGCGGGTTCCGCTTTCCGCTCTCGGACGTCGACACCATGTTCTTCGACCTGTCGCTGCACGCCGACTACACCTCGCCCGAGCTCACCTTCGCCAAGCCGGAGTGGAAGATCGGCACCATCTCGCCGACCATCGAGCTGAACTGGGTGCAGGCGCTGCGCAGCGGCGATCGCATCCCGCTCAACGCCGAGGGCTTCGACTTCTTCAACCTCGGATCGAGCAACGTCGCCGGGACCGGCGTGGTGACGATGGGCTTCGGCGCGCGCTGGCGCTTCGTCGACGACCTCGACATCTGGGGGCGGCGCGCCGGCGTCGACTTCGGCGCCGCCTACGAGCTGCCGATCACCAACCGCGAGTGGATCTTCGGCTGGCGGGTCACCACCGACCTGATCTTCTGGATGGTCTGATCGAGCGGCCGCGCGCTCACTCGCCGGGATCGACGACGCGTGCCGCCGGCGCTCGCCCGTCGGCCAGGCTGCACAGCGCCGGCAGGACGAACAGCGTCAGCAGCGTGCTGGTGAGCAGGCCGCCGATGACCACGGTGGCGAGCGGGCGCTGTACCTCGGCGCCGGTGCCGGTGGCGAGCGCCATCGGCACGAAGCCGAGCGAGGCGACCAGCGCGGTCATCAGCACCGGGCGCAGCCGGGTGAGCGCGCCCTGCGCGATCGCCTCGCGCGCCGGCAGGCCGCGCGTGCGCAGCTCGTTGATGAACGTCACCAGCACCAGGCCGTTCAGCACCGCGACGCCGGACAGCGCAATGAAGCCGACCGCCGCCGAGATCGAGAACGGCAGCTCGCGCGCCCACAGCGCCAGCACGCCGCCGCTCAGCGCCAGCGGCACGCTGCTGAACACCACCAGCGCGTCGGCGACGCGCCCGAAGCTGGAATAGAGCAGCAGGAAGATGAGCGCGAGGCAGAGCGGCACGACGAGGGTGAGGCGCTGCTTGGCGGCGACCAGGTTCTCGAACTGGCCGCCCCAGCCGAGCCAGACGCCGGCGGGCAGGGCGACCTGGCGGGCGATGCGCTGGCGCGCGTCCTCGACGAACGAGCCGAGATCGCGGCCGCGCACGTTGGCTTCGACGACGATGCGGCGCTTGCCGTTCTCGCGGCTGATCTGGTTCGGCCCTTCGGTCAGCGTCAGCTCGGCGAGCGACTCGAGCGGCGCGAAGCGCACGACCGGCTCGGCCGCGGCGCCGCCGGGGATGACCAGCGACTTGCGCGGGAAGTCGGTGTGGGTGAGCGGCACCGGCAGATGGCCGAGCGCGTGCAGGTCGTCGCGCGCCGCGTCGGGCATGCGCACGACCACGTCGAAGCGCCGGTCGCCTTCGAAGATCTGGCCGGCGCGCCGCCCGCCGACGGCGATGGCGATCACGTCGTGCACGTCGGCGATGCTCAGCCCGAGGCGCGAGACGGCGGTGCGGTCGACGTCGATGCTCAGCACCGGCGCGCCCTCGACCGGCTCGACGCGCACGTCGGCGGCCCCCGGCGTGGCGCGCAGCGCCGCGGCGATGCGCGCCGCCACCGGCGCGAGGACGTCGAACTCGTCGCCGAACACCTTGACCGCGACGTCCGACCGCACGCCGGCGAGCAGCTCGTTGAAGCGCATCTCGATCGGCTGGGTGAACTCGTAGGCGTTGCCCGGCAGCTCGCCGAGGATGCGCTCGACACGCTCGCGTACGTCCTCCTTGGTGTCGCGCGGATTGGGCCACTCGGAGCGCGGCTTGAGGACGATGAAGGTGTCGGAGAGGTAGGGCGGCATCGGGTCGGCGGCGAGGTCCGGCGTGCCGGTGCGAGAGAAGACGAACGCCGCTTCCGGCACCTGCTGCAAGGCGCGCTCGACCTCGCGTTGCATGGCGGTCGCCTGCGCCAGGCCGGTGCTGGGGATGCGACTGGCCATGACCACCAAGTCGAGCTCGCTGAGCGTCGGGGCGAATTCCTGGCCGAGGTGGGGAAAGACCACCGCGGCGGCGCCGACCGCGGCGACGCCGAGCAGCAGCACGGCGAGGCGCGCGCGCAGCGCCAGGCGCAGCGCCGGCGCATAGAGCGCCTTGGCCCAGGCCACCAGCCGGCTCTCGCGCTCGCGCACCGGCCCGCGGATGCACAGCGCCACCATCGCCGGCACGAAAGTGAGCGAGAGCACGAAGGCCGAGAGCAGGGCGAAGATGACGGTCAACGCCATGGGGCGGAACATCTTGCCCTCGATGCCGGTGAGGAAGAGCACCGGCACGTAGACCAGGATGATGATCGCCTCGCCGAAGGCAGTGGCCGAGCGCACCTGCGCGCTCGCCTGGTGAATGACCTCCAGGCGCTCCGCCTCCTGCAGCGGCCGGCCGAGCGCATGCTGGCGCTCGGCGAGACGGCGCAGGCAGTTCTCCACGATGATCACCGCCCCGTCGACGATCAGGCCGAAGTCGATGGCCCCGAGACTCATCAGGTTGGCGCTGATGCGCGTTTCGGCCATGCCGATGGCGGTGAGCAGCATCGACAGCGGGATGGCCAGCGCGGTGATCAGCGCGGCGCGGATGTTGCCGAGCATGATGAACAGCACGGCGACCACCAACGCCGCGCCCTCGATCAGATTGGTGGCGACGGTGTGGATGGTGGCGTTGACCAGCGCCGAGCGGTCGAGCACCGGCTTGACGCGCACGTCCGGCGGCAGCGAGGCGGCGACCTCGGCGAGCCGCGCGCCGACCGCGGCGGCGACGGTGCGGCTGTTGGCGCCGACCAGCATCAGCGCGGTGCCGAGCACCACCTCCTCGCCGTTCTCGGTGGCGCTGCCGGTGCGCAGCTCGCGGCCGATCTGCACCGCTGCGACGTCGCGCACGCGGATCGGTACGCCCTCGCGTTCAGCGACGACGATGTCGCGCAGGCCGTCGGGCCCGTCGAGTCGGCCGCTGGCGCGCACGATGTAGCTCTCGCCGTTGTGCTCGACGTAGCCGGCGCCGGTGCTCAGGTTGTTGCGCTCCAGCGCCTCGATCAGCGCCTCGAAGCCGAGCCCGTAGGAAGCGAGCTGCTGGACGTCGGGTTGCACCTGGTACTGCTTGGTGTAGCCGCCGTTGGTGTCGATGCCGGCGACGCCGGCGACGCCGCGCATCTGCGGGCGGATGATCCAGTCCTGCACCGTGCGCAGATAGGCGGCGCGCTCCAGCTCGCTGCGCAGCACCTCGCTTTCCGGTGTCAGAAAGGTTGCGTCCGGCTGCCAGCCGGGGCGCCCGGCGGTGGCGGTCGCGGCGTCGAACGGCGCCAGCTCCACCGTCCACATGTAGATCTCGCCGAGCCCGGTGGTGATCGGTCCCATCTGCGGCTCGACGCCGTCGGGCAGCGACGCGCGCACCGCCGCCAGTCGCTCGGTCACCTGCTGGCGGGCGAAGTAGAGGTCGGTGCCGTCGTCGAACACCGCCGTCACCTGGGCGAAGCCATTGCGCGAGAACGAGCGCGTGCCCTGCAGGCCGGGGATGCCGGCGAGGCCGGTCTCGATCACGAAGGTGACCTGCTTCTCGATCTCGTGCGGCGACAGCGCCGGCGCCGTGGCGTTGATCTGCACCTGCTGGTTGGTGATGTCCGGCACCGCGTCGATCGGCAGCCGCCAGAGCGCGACGGCGCCGCCGGCGGCGGCGGCGAGGGTCAGCAGCACCACCAGGACGCGGTGCGCGATGGAGAAGGCGAGGATGCGGTCGAGCATGGTGGTCAGTGATCGTGGCCGCCGGTGCCCTTTTCGAGCTCGGCCTTGACCAGGAAGGAGTTGTCGGCGGCGAGGCGCTCGCCGGCGTGCAGGCCGGCGGTGATCTCGGTGCGTTGGCGGCCGAGCTGCCCGACCGTCACCGGCCGCGGCGTGAAGACGCCGTGGTCGGCGACGAACACCACGGTCGCGCCGTCGAGGCGCTGCAGCGCGTTGCGCGGCACCACCACGGCGGCCTTCACCGGCTCCTCGATCGCGGCGCGCGCGAACAACCCCGGCTGCCAGCGGCCGTCGGGATTGGGCAGCACGACGCGCGCCGTGGCGGTGCGGCTGCTCTGGTCGAGCACCGGGCTGACGTAGGAGACCGTGCCGCGCGCGTCGCCGAGCCCGTAGCCGGCGCTGATCGTCACCGCCTGACCGGCATGCACCAGGGCGAGATCCTTCTGGTAGACGGCGATCTCGACCCAGACGGTGGAGAGGTCGGCGACCACCAGGATCGGGCGCTCCGGCGATACCGACTCGCCGAGCACCGCGTCGCGGTCGATGACGACGCCGTCGAACGGCGCCTGCACCGTGTAGCGCGACAGGGTCGCGCTCTCGACGATCGCCAGCGTTGCGCCGGCGCGGACCGTGTCGCCGAGCTGCGCGTGCACCTCGCGCAACACGCCGGGGTAGCGCGGCGCGAGATGTGCGACGCGATCGGCATCGGCGCGCACCTCGGCGGGCAGCTCGACGCCGGTGTCGACCTCGCCGGGCGCCGCGGTGGCGAGCGTGACGCCAAAGCGGGCGAGGTGCTCGACGGACGGACCGGCGGCGTCGGAGTCCGCCGCGTGGTCGTGATCGTCCTCGTCGGCAACGCCGCGCATCGGGGTGAGGGCGACGGTGAGGGCCAGCACGGCAACGGTCAACCAGGTGCTCATGGGTGGTCATCTCCCAGCGAAGACGGCGCCGCGGCGCCGGCGAGGCGCTCCACGTCGATGCGGGCGCGGTGGTAGTCGCCGAGCGCCGCGAGGTACTCGTCGCGCAGCTCGAAGGCGGTGCGTTGCGCGTCGAGCACGTCGAGCGAGCCGAGCGCACCCTGGCGATAGGCGCTCTCGACGCCGGCGCGCACCGACTCCGCCGCCGGCAACATTCGGTCGCGCAGCTCCGCGGCGCGTTCGTAGGCCGCCGTCAGGCTCGCGTGCGCGCGGGCGAGCGCGGAACGGACGCCCGCATCGGCGGCGCGCCGCTCGGCGTCGCTGCGCGCCAGGTCGGCCTCGGCGGCGCCGATCGCGCCCTGGTTGCGGTCGAACACCGGCAGCGGCACCCAGACCTCGAACACCAGGGCGACCTCGTCGGTGTCGCTCAGGTAGCGCGGGCCGGCGCCGATCGCGACGTCGGGGACGGCGCGCGCGCGCTCCAGGCCGATCGCCGCCTCGCGCGCCGCCAGCTCGGTGGCCCAGCGCGCCAGGTCGGGATTACGCACCACGTCGGCGAGCAGCGGCGGCAGCGCCGGCGGCGCGTCGAGCCTCTCCAGCGCGCCGCGCGCGGCGGTGAAGTCGGCGCTGGCGCTGCCCCACT